>CANHGM010000010.1 GCA_947460345.1 Bacteroidota bacterium
CAGGTATAGTAGAAGAACCATGTCACTATCAATATAGCAGTGCAAAAGATTACATAGGAGAACAAGGATTATTAAAGATTAAATTAATTGAATAATATGAACGTATATAATCCGGGTCGAAAGACCCTACTATTCATTGAGAAACCGAAAGTCTCCCTAAGGGAAGACTTTCGGCAGCGGGGGGGCTTAATAACACCGATGTGAATAACTTTTTTTATTTTTACATAAAAACACGCATAGAAGGTACTTATTAAAAGATAGTTCATACTTATTAACTCATAGTTGGTGTCTATAACCTCTTAGAAGGCACCTATAACATCTTAGAGATCGTCTATAGTATCTTAGATGTTACTTATGAAGTCTTATATGTTACTTATGAAGTCTTAGTTTATAAATAGGAAGAGGTAGAACTGGGGTACGGAAGATTAGTAGGGGTGGGGATGTGTATAAAAAGTGAATATGGTATGGATAAGATATGGGTAGAAAATAAATAAAGAATACGTAATTGCAGTTTATTATGAACCAAGGAATTTATGAAGAGTTAGTAACACAATTAGTATCAAGAAAATTAAATGCACTTGATAAAAATAAATTTTTAATTAAAGAAACAATCATAGATAAAGAAGAAGCTGCAAGTATTTTATCTCAACATTTATCAAATAGTTTTAAACATGCATTTACTTTAATAACAGGTGAACAACAAATTGAACAACAAATAGAAATTGCAAATAAAATCATTCGTTTTTTAAAAGAAGAATTAAAAAAGGAAGAATTTGAAGATGATTTAATCAATGTAGAAGGAAAAGTATTAAAAGCGGTTTTTTCTAGAGTTGATGCTCATTTTTCAAATTTAGATTTACACTTAAAAGAAATAACTCCATATACCAGATTAACGCACAGTGAATTATTTACAGGAGGTAATTTAGGATTATCTTTAGAAAGTGAGTTAAAAAAAGAAATTTTATCTGCAGATCGAATAGACTTACTTGTTTCTTTTATTAAATTTAAAGGAATAATTATATTAGAAAAGGAATTAAGAGAGTTTACAAAAAGAGGAGGGAAACTTAGGGTAATAACAACGACTTACATGGGGGCTTCTGATTTTAAAGCAATACAATTATTATCTCAATTAGAAAACACAGAAGTAAAAATATCATATAACTCAGGTAATGAGAGATTACATGCTAAAGCATATTTGTTTTTTAGAAATAGTGGTTTTCATACAGGCTATATTGGTTCTTCAAATTTTTCTAGGTCAGCATTAACAGATGGACTAGAATGGAATTTAAAAATAACAACAAAAGAAGTAAGTCATATTATTGATAAGTTTCAAAAGACATTTGATGCTTATTGGTTAAATGATGAATTTGAAACATTTAATGAATTAATTCATAAAGAGAAATTAACAGATGCTCTAAAACAAGGAAAATTTTCAAAAGAATATGTAAGTAACGTATCTTATTTTGACATAAAACCATTTCCATATCAAAATGAAATTTTAGAAAAATTAGAAGTAGAAAGAACAGTACACAAACGGTATAGGAATTTATTAGTAGCTGCAACAGGAACCGGTAAAACGGTTATTTCTGCATTTGATTACAAAAGATTTAAACAAGAAAACAAATCCGTTAAATTATTATTTCTTGCTCATAGAAAGGAGATTTTGGAGCAGTCCAGATATACATTTCAAGGTGTTTTAAAAGACAATAATTTTGGAGAATTATGGGTGGATGGTTTGGTGCCCAGTAATTTCGAATTTGTTTTTGCTTCAGTTCAAACATTGAATAATCAAATAAGTAATTTGCAATTAACTCCAGAATATTACGATTTTATTATTATTGATGAATGTCATCATCAAACAGCAAATAGTTATAGAGAAGTTATAAATTATTTTAAACCTAAAATATTACTGGGCTTAACGGCCACTCCTGAGCGAATGGATGGTGGAGATATATTAGAAGATTTTTGCAGTAAAATAGCTGCCGAAATTAGATTGCCTGAAGCATTGAATAGAAAATTACTTTGTCCTTTCCAATATTTTGGAATTACTGACAGTATAGATTTATCAAATGTTGGTTGGGAAAGAGGCAGATATGTTGCTAGTGAATTGACAAACTTATATACTGCTAATGATAGAAGAATTGGAGAAATAATTCACAATTTAGAAAAGTATACGAAAGATGCAAAAGATTTAAGAGCAATTGGGTTTTGTGTTTCAATGGAGCATGCAAAATTTATGGCAGAAAAATTTTTGCTAGCAGGTTTTAAGGCAGATTATTTAACAAGTGTAAATACTCAAAATAGAGATTTGGTTAGAAAAAAATTAATCTCAAAAGAGATCAATTATTTGTTTGTTGTAGATATTTTTAATGAAGGAGTTGATATACCTGAAATAGATACTGTCTTGTTTTTAAGACCAACTGAAAGTCTTACTGTTTTTCTACAACAGTTGGGAAGAGGGTTGCGATTGGCAGAGGGAAAAGACAGTCTAGCTGTTTTAGATTTTGTAGGCAACTCAAGACCAGAATATAATTTTGAAAATAAATATAGAGCCTTAATTGGAAAAACAACCACAACTGTAAGAAGTGAAATAGAAGATAATTTTCCACACTTACCACTGGGTTGTTCAATTGTTTTAGAACAAAGAGCAAAAGAAAATATTTTGAACAATATAATCAATGCAACTTCTTTAAATAGAAATCAAATAATATTAAAAATTAAGAATTTCAAACATCAAACAGCTTTACCATTAACACTTAAAAATTTTACAGAGTTTAATAATATTCCAATTCAAACGATATATAAAAAAGATAGTTGGAAAAGATTATGTCAATTGGCTGGGGTTGTTAAAGATTTTGAAAATAAAAATGAAAAAAATATAGTTTCTGCTATAAAGAATAAATGGCTATCATCTAATTCACTAAGTTATTTTAGTTTTATTTTAAGCATTGCGAAAAAGGGATTTAGAATTGAAATTTCCGAGTTTAATGAAGTTGAACAAAGTATGCTTTTAATGCTTCATTATGATGTTTGGCAAAAAGCAGAAGGATTTAATTCTTTAAAAGAAAGCATTGCTGAAATTGGGAAAAATGAAAACCTAGTAGAGGAAATTATAGAAGTATTAGAAATACTAATAGACAAAATTGATTTTAAAGAAATAGATATTCAGCTACCTTATTCACAACCTTTAAAACTTCATGCTAGATATACAAGAGACCAAATATTAGCTGCTTTTAAACTTAGTTCCTTTAATTGGAAATCGCCCAGTAGAGAGGGGGTTGCTGAAAACCAAGATTTAAATACTGAATTACTTTTTATCAATTTAATAAAATCAGAAGAGAAATTTTCACCCACAACAATGTATGATGACTATGCAGTGAATGAAACTTTATTTCATTGGCAAAGTCAAAATTCAGCAAGACCAGATTCAGGAAAAGGACTATCTTATATAAAACATCAAATGAATAATAAAATTATTTTATTGTTTATAAGAGAAAAAGCAGTTGATGAAAATAATAACACAATGGGTTATGTTTTTATAGGCGAAGCTAAGTTTAAAGATTATTATGGTTCTAAACCAATGAGTATTAATTGGGAACTTAATGAACCAATGCCTAATTATTTATATAAAGATTCATTTAAGTTAGCTATAGGGTAATTCCCCCATCAAACAAAAAACCCCAAGTTCTCACTCGGGTTTTTTTGTTATACCAATTCTGTAAATAAATTAGTTCAAAGATGCGGAGTAATGGACAAAAAAGTCCCTGTTTTGTAGATGTTTTGTTCAAGTGGACAAAATAGTCCCTGTTTTTAATAACTATTTCTTACAGTTCTTGTTCGATATATAAATTTGCTAAATCAATCCAAACGGACACAAGCTCTACTGGAGAGTAACTTGTTAGGGATAGTTTGATGGCTGACGAAAAAGTCAAGTTCAAATGGCAATCTATAATGGTTGCCATTTGACATTTTCAGAAGCCTCTATGCCTTAAAAAACTCATCAATAAACTTCATCTTTCTCTTTATGGATAAACCATTGTGATTGCGAAGTTTATTTTTCAAATCGGCAAAATGACCATCAATTTCATTGGTGGTTTTGGGTATTTTTAATGGCATATTTTCATACCATGTAAACAGCCATTGTACGTTCACTTGTAAACTTCTGTAAGCACTTCTTAGTTTTTTATGGACATATCTTTTCCTGCCTTTTTCGTCTATTTTTCTTTCGTTTAAAAAGTCCATCCATTTGATATACCAAGCATTTAGACCACCTTCAAAACTCTCTTTATCTGTATGTGCCAACAGTAGGGTGTGCTCCCAAAGTTCTTTACTGGCTTGCATTTTCGGCTTCTTTGTTAAGTATCGTCTTACAATTGCTACTTGATGGAAATTACACATTTGCACAGGAATATCATTGCCAAATAATTGAAATAATCCTTTGCGCCCGTCACAAATAATACTTTGTATTTTAATACCTCGTTTTGAAATTTCTTCAATCCCTTTTAGGTACAATTGGTTGGTTTCTTGTTTAACATATTGCTTATACAAGATTGTACCTGTAAGGCTATCTTTAAAAACCATCACACCGAATGATCTACCAAAATAAGTTGTATCCATAAGAACATTAGCAATGCTTGGAAATGTTGTTTGGCAGCTTGTCTTAACTAAATCTATTTTACGCTGGATTGTTTTTATTGAACATCCAAATTTGTCTGCAAGTTGAGAATATGTTTGCTTACCTTTTGTATATTCTTGCCAAATAATATTCGAATCTAATCGAATTCCACCTTGAAACTTTTTACCACAAGCAGTACATTTATATCGCTGTTTGCCATTTTGAATGCCCTTTTTGGTAACAATTTTGGATCCACAGAAAAAGCAGTTTTTTTATTCATGACATTTCATTTGCTTCAAAGGTATGCTAGGCAATACTTCTAAGAGATTTTAGGGACTTTTTTGTCCATTAACCCAAAGATGCACAGTTATTTTTTGTCATACCGATGAAAAAAATCTTTGCATAGCCATATCTATGGAAATTTTTTTTGAAGATGATGGTAAATATGTTTTAAGTAAAATGTCTCAGTCGTTTTTGGATGGTAAACTTTCCTATCCAGACTACTTAAAATACTACTGCTTAAACATAGAATTTCTTATAAATAATGAAGTAGTTCATCCTTTTTCAGAAATATTAGAAGTATTAAACGGCAATGAATTTGATAAAAATGAGATTGCTCAAAGGTGCGTAAAATTAGTGCCTATTGGTTCACCTATCAGTGTTATTGACTGTTTGCGACTATTTCTAAATAGATGTGTAGAGGCTGAATTGTTAATATTAAACGGTGGCAAATATAAATTAGCATATTCTTACAATTTATTAATTGGCTCATTAAACAAAAGTTCTTTTAGTCCGTTGGAATTTGAGCAAAAATTTATTTCAGGTGATCAAAAAATTGCTCAAAAGAATATTGTAACAGTTTTAATTGAAAGAGAAATTGCTCAGCTTTTTAAAAACTCATTTAATTTAATTACGAATAATTCTATTCCTTTAAAAACGAACAAAGGAAACTTTTCAACTCTAAGAGAAGGAAATTTTAAATTGGATTTATTTCAGTCAAAAGCAGAAGAAGCCGGCTTTATATTTTCCCCTAAACTTATCCAACGCTTTGTTGCCTCTTTGTGCACCAAACCATTTGTTATTTGCAGTGGTCTTTCAGGTTCTGGCAAAACAAAATTGGCTCAAGCATTTGTGCAATGGATTTGTGAAGATGATACCCAATATAAAATAGTTCCTGTGGATGCAGATTGGACCAACCGTGAGCCATTGTTAGGCTATCCAAATGCATTAAATAAAGAAGAATATGTAAGCCCAGAAAATGGTGTATTAGATTTAATGATTCGTGCCAAACATAATATTGAGAATACAGAAGAACCAACAAAACCTTATTTCTTGATATTAGATGAGATGAATTTGAGTCACGTTGAACGATATTTTGCTGATTTTTTAAGTACCATGGAATCAGGTGATGTTATTCCATTGCATAAGATAGAAACGAAAGTCGGGAATGACCCTTATTATATACCCCAAACAATTAAATTGCCTAAGAACCTTTTTATCATTGGTACTGTAAATATTGATGAAACCACCTATATGTTTAGTCCAAAGGTTTTGGATAGAGCAAATACCATAGAATTTAGATTGACTGAAGAAGATTTAGAAAAATATATTGCAAGTGATGTAAAACTAGACATGGAGTTGTTAAAAACTCAAGGAGCAAATATGTCTGACAGCTTTATGAAAATGGCATTGCAAGAAACTAATAAGAATTTGAAACCATCAGAAATAGATTTAAAACTATTCTTTACTGAATTGAAAAAATCAGGGGCTGAATTTGGATATAGAACAGCAAGCGAAATTGGAAGGTTAATGTATATGCTAAAAGAACTTGGCCAAGAAGGTGACAACTTACTTGATATTGCCATCATGCAGAAATTACTACCAAAATTGCACGGTTCAAGAAACAAGCTTACAAAAGTACTTCCCATTTTAGGTGGTTTTTGTTTGACAGACAATTCTAAAATTAAAGAAGATTACTTGGATAAATTCGTTAGCAATCATTTATTAGAAGCTGATATTAAAGATGACAAAAACGTAAAATTCAAAATATCATTCGAAAAAATTTGCAGAATGTATAAAAATGCAGTTGAAAACGGTTTTGCAAGCTACGCTGAAGCATAAAATTTAATAATATGAAGGATATTCAGCCATTTACAAGTAGTTTTATAGAGCAAATTAAGCAGCTTTTACGCGAAGCTCAATATGGTGTTATTCGTTCTGTGAATTCAATTATGGTTCAAACATACTTTGAACTTGGTAAACGTATTGTTGAGCATGAACAAAAAGGTAAAGATTATTCGGATTATGGTGTATATCTTTTAGATAGATTATCCTCTGAATTGTCTAGTGAGTTTGGTAAAGGATTTTCAAAAAGAAAGCTAGAGCTTATTCGAAAATTCTATCTCACATATAAGATTGCGAAAACACCGTTTTCGCAATCTATTGGTTGGTCTCACTATTTACATCTGATTAGAATTGAAAAGGATGAAGAGCGTAGGTTTTATGAATTAGAATCAGAAACAAACGGATGGAGTGTAAGAGAACTTGAACGTCAAATAAACACATCTTTATATGAACGTTTAAGTCTAAGTAAAGATAAATCTAGTGTAATGAATTTAGCAGCAAAGGGCCAAATTATAGAAAATGCAATTGATATTATTAAAGATCCGTATGTGTTAGAATTTCTGAATTTACCAGAATCAAAAACTTTCAATGAATCTGATTTGGAAAATGCAATTATCAATAAATTAGAGCACTTTTTACTAGAACTAGGCAAAGGATTTACATTTGTAGGACGTCAAGTAAGATTTACATTTGATGAAGAACATTTTCGAGTTGACTTGGTGTTTTATAATCGTTTGCTCAAATGCTTTGTATTAGTTGATCTTAAGATAGGAAAACTAAAGCACCAAGACCTAGGTCAAATGCAGATGTATGTTAACTATTACGATAGATATATTAAGCTTGAAGAGGAAAATAAAACGATAGGAATAATTTTATGTAAAGATAAAAAAGATACTATGGTAGAAATAACTTTGCCTGAAAATAACAATCAAATATTTGCAAGCAAGTATGAATTAATACTTCCAAGTAAGAAAGAATTGCAAGATCTAATTGACAATAAAACCAATTAGAAATAGATGATTTCATTAACTTCCATAACTATACCATTAGATCATATAGAAAAGGACTTATCTCTAACTATAGATGCTAAAAAAACGGATACTTTATTTGATGTTACAACTTCTGATGAAGAAGGCGAATGCAGATACCAACTTAAAGAAGGCTGTTTTTATGATTATGAATTTTCAATAGAAAAATACTCATTAAAAAAAACAGATTATATTCAACCGCATAGCAGAAAACAAAATTTAGGTGTTATCTCGCCTAATATTTATGTAGGATCCTTAACTTTTGAAATCTTCCATGCGGATAAACTAGATCAAATTTATAACATTAAATTAGAAGTTCAATCAGTCAAATCAGATTATAGAACAGACTATCGTTTTATGCTTGAAAGTATTACTGAAAAATGCACTGACCTAATAATGCAGATTGATTCTCCAATTACTCAACATTTTGAAACAAACTTCGATACTGATAGTCAAACTTTATATCAACGATTTTCTTTTGTAAAATCATTGATTGATTCACTAGAATTTGAGGAAGCAATACAAAAAATTGTTTCCAACCCAACTACGAAATGGGAAGAGGAACATGAAGAAAAAGACATAAGAAGGATACGTAGATTCAATCAAAAGAACATAAACCAATTGGTTAATAAAAGCAACCGGATAGAAATAAGTAGTGATCATTTTTTGAACAAGTCTTATGGGTTAACCTCTATTCCTACAAAAATCGATAGCACACGAAAATCTGAATCTATTGATACAGCTGAAAACCGTTTTATTAAACATGCCTTAGAAGAATTTTTATTTTTCTGCGAAAATTGCGAATTGAAATTTGAAAAATATTCAACTGCAAAATTTGAATCTGGATTACTAGCAGCTAAAATTTCTTCTTTATTAAATCAATCATTTTTTAAACAAATATCAAGACCAAGTTCATTAAAGCTAAATAGTCCTGTACTTCAAAGAAAAAGCGGGTATAGAGAAGTGTTGAATGCTTGGTTGAAATTTGACTTAGCAGCCAAGTTAATTTGGAAAGGAGGAGACAATGTATATGAAGCAGGTAAAAAGGATATTGCAACACTTTACGAGTATTGGTTGTTTTTTATCTTGTTAGAATTATTAAAAGATGTATTTGATATAGAACCAAAAAGTATTGCAGAATTGATTCAATATGATAAAGGGCAATTATCATTAAATTTAAAACAAGGAACAGCAATAGCTTTGAAAGGAGTGTATAAAACTCCAACAAGAAAATTAAATATACAGTTTTCTTATAACCGCTCATTTGGTGGTGGAAAAACTTTTCCTCATTCTGGCAGTTATACAACAACATTGAGGCCTGATTATAGTTTGTCAATTTGGCCTTCTGAAATAAAGGATGCAGAGGAAGCAGAAATAAAGGAACTAATTTCTCACATACATTTTGATGCAAAGTATAAAGTAAACAATTTTTATGATTTAGTAAATGAAACTCAAGATGAACTGAGTATGGACAAGGAAAATGAGCGAAAGGGGACATTTAAAAATGTAGATTTGCTGAAAATGCATGCCTACAAAGATGCTATTAGAAGAACTGGCGGTGCTTATGTTTTATATCCGGGAGAAGGGAAGAATGAGCCTTTTAGAGGCTTTCATGAGTTGATTCCTGGGCTAGGTGCTTTTGTAATTAAACCTAATAAAAACGATAAGGATAAAAAACATTTAAAATCATTTATTAAAAAAGTAATAGCAAACTTTATTGACAGAGCATCTCAACGAGAACATACTGCTATTAAAATATATGACATTCATAAAAACAACAAACACGATAATGACGTATTGAATGAACAATTGCCAGAATATATTAGCAATAAAAAACTAATACCTAGTGAAACATTTGTATTGGTTGGATACTATAAAAACGAAACCCATTTAAATTGGATAAAAGAGAATGGTCTTTATAATGTTCGATATGGTGAAAAATATAATTTAAGTTCAACAGAAATCGGGGCTCAATATATACTTCTATATACTAAAGGTCAAACAGAGTCATCTTTGTTTTTTAAGCTCAAAAACAATAGTGCAAAAGTTTATACAAAATCTGAATTAGAGAAAGACTTAAAATATAAGACTACTCCAAGCCAAGAAATGTATTTAGTATACCAACTTGAAAAAGAATGTGAGAAGGAATTTGAAAGCATAAGTGTTGATTTATCAAAGCTAGAAAGACTTGGAGAAAATAAAAGACCATTAGCAATTAGTTTAGAAAAACTTTTAAAATCTAAAGTTAAATAAAGACTCTTTTTATTTAATATTCCCCAACAAACAAAAAACCCCAAGTTCTCACTCGGGGTTTTTTGTTATACCAATTCTGTAAATAAATTAGTTCAAAGATGCACAGTTATTTTTTGTCATACCGATGAAAAAAATCTTTGCATAGCCATATCTATGGAAATTTTTTTTGAAGATGGAGTGGCAAAAAAGAACAAGTAGATTGGGCTAATTTATTTACAGTATTGGTATTTAAAGTGTGTGTTCTGTTAGTTCTTGTTTTTGGTAGCTTTTAGGGTATAAACCTGTCCGTCTATGGTTAGTTTTACTAAATACAAACCATTGCTTACACCTGCTAAGTCTACTGTTTGGGTAATATTGCCTTGCATTTGCTTGCGGTCAATGGCAGTATATAATTGTTTGCCGGTGATGTCATATACCATCATAGAAACGGTAGATGGTTTTAATAAAGTATAGCTTACAGTTAACTCCTCAGCAAATGGGTTAGGGTAAGCACTCAATTGTAGGTGAGCCGCCTCAACACTGCTTATGCTATTGTATATCAATGCAGAAGTTTTGCTGTCTACACATCCATTGGTACTGGTTACTTTTAAAGAAACAGTAAAGTTGCCAAATGCTTGGTAAGTATATGTTGGTTTTTTCTTAGTGCTTAATGAGCCATCGCCAAAGTCCCAAAGGTAGTTAGCTCCATTAGTATCAGTAGGGGTAAAGGTATATGGGTTGTTAGCTCCTGCAACCGTAAAGGCAGCACTAGTTACTGGCAATACGGTTAATACTGCGGTGTCTACTGCTGTGCAACCTAAGGCATTGGTTACTTTTACCCAATAGTTACCACCCACTTGTGGAATAATAAACCATGTGGTGGCTCCATTGCTCCATTGGTAACTAGCAATTCCGTTTGTAGTAGCAAATAAAGTATCAACCAATCCTTCGCAATGAGATTTGTCTGGTCCTGCACTCACGGTAGCAGTAGAAGTAGTCACTTTTACGCTGTCGTAAGCTATACAACCTTTAGCGTTAGCTGTCATAATAGTAACCAATCCGGCAGTGCCCACAGTAATGCTTTGGGTAGTATCGCCATTGCTCCAATTCCATTGGTTTCCGTTACCGCCGTTCAATACAAGGTTATTTCCGTTACATAAAGTAGTATCGTTGCCTAAGTTCAACACGGGTAAAGCATCTATAGATAGTTGGATGGTATCAGAAGTAGCACATCCATAGATATCTTTCACATTGGCAATATAATTACCTGCGGTGCTTACTTGGTTGGTTTGGGTATTTACGCCATTGTTCCAGCTATAGGTAGCCCAATTGCCTGCATCTATGGTTAAGGTTTTGCCACTGCATATGCTGGTATCGTTGCCTAAGTTTAATGATGGGTTAGAGATATATACATTGATAGAATCGGCACCAGAACAACCTCCTGCATCCATTACGATTACTTTGTAATTTCCAGCCTGTTTTACCAAGATAGACTGAGTAGTGTCGCCGGTATTCCAAGCATAAGTGGTGTGCAAACCTGAGTTTAAGGTGATAGAGGCACCTACACATATTGAGGTATCGTTTCCTAAACTTACACTGGCATAGTTGTATGTCAATTGTATGGTATCAGTAGCAGTACATCCATCTACGTTTTTAACGGTCACTGTATAGTTTCCGGCATTAGAAAGGGTAGAAGATTGGGTAGTGTCGCCATTACTCCATTTGTAGCTAGAATAGCCTGTTCCGGCATTTATCACCACCGAACCACCATTACAAACGCTGGTATCGTTACCTAAGTTTACAGACACATTTGAACCAATAATATTGATAGTGTCAGTGCCTGTGCAACCTCCAAGTGTTTTAGCAGTTAAGTAGTAAGTACCCGGGGTATTAACAGTGATGCTGGTAGTAGTATCACCAGTGCTCCACAAATAAGAAACAAAGTTAAATGTAGAATTGATTAAGACATTTGAATTGTTACACATGATTTTGTCTTTGCCTAACCAACCAGTATTTGGGTTGTCTTGAATGTTGATGGTGTAATCTTCAGTTTCACCACTTCCAAATACGGTACATGGATCAGCAGAAGTTAATTGACCACCTATTTGTCTAGACCTTACTCTGATTCTGGTTTGACCTTTTTGAGCAGTACATGGTATTTGAATTAAAACCGAATCACTTTTATTGATAGCTAAATTGGTACTGATAGAATAGAATTCAGTAGTTTCGAACGTGCCATTTTGGTTTAAATCAATCCAGCAAGCAAATGCTTGAGCCATGCTGTTGGTATCGTTATGAATAACTAAGTAATATGATGTTCCTTTGTTAACAGTAGTAGTGAACGAAGAAGTTGGATATACATTGAATTTATTGGTTGTGATACTGGTACATCCACTTTTTTGGTTATTAAGGGTATTGAACTTCACACCATGAATATAACTAGGGCTTGCAGCACAAGTGTTTTGATGCACAGGGTTACAATATGTTTTAGAAACCAATCTAAATCCAGCCGGAGCCCCAACACTAGGAGTACCTGAAATGCCATTGATTACAAAACTATCCAATTCAGCATCAATAGTATCGTTAGCAATAGAAGTACTTTTAATATCGTAAGTCAACCAAAAATAATTATCGCCAGGGTTAAGAGCAAAATTGCCTGTCATAGCAAAAGCACCGTTAGGAGCAGTAACTGTAGTTCCAAACTGCGTAGGACTGGTAAAGGTATTATTAGCACCTGTAGTCCAAACAATAGCATTGGCAATATTGGTTGTAGGAGCATTGGTACCTTTGGTATTTAAATATAAATTGGTTAGAGCTGCTGATGCACCTGTAGTCATATTAAATTTAATTCTTAAAATAGCTTGAGAAGTACTACCTGAAACTACCGATGTCACAATTGGATGATCAACGGTGGTTGAGTTTAGGGTCATATAACCGCTTATTTGTCTGCTACCTGCAGGTGCAGTTGTGATAGGAGTGTAGCTATTGCCACCAATGGTTAAATTTTTAAGTTCAGCATCAACATAATTACCTAAAGTAGCGTTGGTGTCGATATCATACACCAACCAAATCCAGTTGGTATCAGTTACTAAGGTTTGGTTACAAGTAATAGCGAAATTAGCACCAGGTTTAGTAACAGAACCTAAAAGGGTAGTGGTAGCAAACGTTTTACTAGCACCTGTGTAATACACTTTAGCAGCTTTTATATCAGCAGTATCAGTAGTTCCGTTGGTGTTAAAATTTAGATTGGTTAATGCTACATTTCCGCCACAAGAGTTAGCAACTACAGCCATTTTCAATATTTGTTGGTTGGTCCAACCTTTTAATACATTGGCAGTGCTTGCTTGAGTTGCTTCAATATAACTGATGGTTTGGTTGGTGATGAAGATGTAATACTCTTCTGTTTCACCTGAATTAAATTGGGTACAAGCATCGTTAGCACCATTAGCACCACCTTGACCTCTACTTCTGATACGCATTTTGGTCCAACCGTTTTTAGCAGCACATGGAATAGCGATGGTAGCAGAGGCTGTATCGTTAGCTGCTATATTGGCACTTGCATTTTTAGTTAATGAAGTATATTCAGTATTGTCAAAAGTACCACTGTGGTTATAATCTATCCAAACGCTCATGGTTTGATTTGCGTTAGAATTGTAAGCTACCATTTTATAATTGTTACCTTTGTTTACGGCCGTAGTATAAAAACTAGCAGGGTATTTATAAAAAGCATTACCTGAAATATTGGTACAACCAGAAGAGGTATTGTTAATACCCGCAAACGACATGGCTTGTATAAAAGAAGCACCACAAGCTGCATGCACTGGGTAGCAATAGTCGTTAGATATTGTTCTTAAACCTTGGGTAGCTGCGTTGTGGCTATGGCTTATAGCATTGATATCAATATTGGTTAATTGAATATCAACGGTATCGTCAGTAGTAGCAGTAGCTTTGGCATCATAGGTTACCCAGAAATAATTACTTCCTGGAGATAATGAAGCTAAACCACTTACTGTAAAGGCACCATTCGGATTGGCTTTGCTTCCAAATAAGACTGTGGTATCAAAATAATTATTAGCACCTGAGTAATACACTTTAGCCAATGTAATATCATTGGTAGCATTGGTGCTACCGGTAGTATTAAAATCGAAAGAAGTTACAGGAACAGATCCCCCAGCATTGCTCATCACCACTTCTATCATCATCATTTCGTTGGTTTGCGAACCTTTAACTACAGGTGTGGTATCGTTTTGAGCTAAATTTAAGCTTTGGAAAGTCATAGCCGTATCAATCATTCTACTGCCATTAGGGTTGTTATTACTAGGTATAAAAGTTTGGTTATTCACAATAACAGAATCAATAATACCATCAACCACATTTCCTTGTGAGGCTCCGCTATTGATATCATAGGTTAGCCAGAAATAATTGTCTCCGTAAACTAATTGTTGTGTGCCACTAAGTGTAATTTGGTTGGTAAGCGACGAAGAATTGAAAGAATTAGTAACACCAAAAACACTGCTGTTACCAGTATAATACAATTGCACACCTGAGATATCATTGGTATCAGAAGAACCGTTGGTATTAAGCATCACATCTGAAAGAGGCAAAATAGAAGAACAACCATCTGTTGTGATTTTCAATTTTAACAATTCTTGGTTGGTGCTGCCTTTAACTACGTTTAACGTATTGTTTTGAACAACATCCACAGCAGTTACATGCAATGGGTTATCTAAAATTTGTACTCTATAGTCTTGGCATTCGCCCCAACCATAGTTATTACAAGGGTCCATATTAGCAATATTGCCATTGGCAGCAGCCATTCTCACTCTAATACGGGTATTACCTAACACGGCATTACAAGGAACAGTAAAAGTAATTGAATAAGCAGTAGGGCCAGCACCAATTGGGGAGATTTGACCTAGTTTTTCACCAGCATCAGCATAGTCTTGGTCTCCATTATAGTCAATAAACACGGCTGCATTATTGGCATTCCCATTATAATTACCAGCGGTAATATTGATGGTATAAGTTTGAAGTCTTTTTAAAGAAGTGCGTTTGGTTGAATCATAAGAGTAATATGGGCTAGCCATAGCACCGGTAGAATCAGAAATAGAATCCAATTGCACCTTCATGATATAGATACCAAAAACGGCACCATTGGTGTAGGTTGGAGTACAATACTGCGATGTCGCATTCTTTGCAAAACCTATTGAAAACAATAAGAGTGCTGCAATAAATAATTTGTTGATTTGTTTAATCATGCTCAGTTAATTTTAATTGAGCAAAATTATATATTACAGTTTTCTCTTATGTAAAAACTTTATCACAATTACAGTAGATAATATTAACAATATGAAACCAATGATTAAGTACAACCAATTTTTGCTTAAAAAAGAAGAAGCGATGAGGGTTGGTTTTGCATTGGGTATTAATTGATTTAAACCAAATGAAGCAACAGGGTCAGATTCAACAAAATCTATATAAGAATTGCTTTCGTTAAATGCGATAGAATTTATGACTGCAGGAATATTGGCAAGAACCATAGTTTCATCATAGTTCATACAATAGGTTACAAGTTTCACAATAGAATTTCTACCCAAGAACACAAAATTCAATTCAAACCTTTCGAATGAATCAGCTTTGATGCGGTAGTTTCTGGCAAAATACAATACATGTAGATTGGGTTCGTATGTGGGTTTTATTTTATAGCTCAACCAATTGGTGTCAGAAGATTGAGAAGGGTGAAACATGGTATCCAACGAATTAGACTCATCATCAAACACATGCCCAGTATTCTGAAAACTAATGATATATCTTTCGTTTCTGGTGTCATAAGGGTTTCCATTTTCAGGATACATAGTACCTTGAAGATTAGCTGGAACGGCACTTTTGATTATTCTTTCAAGAGCCATTTTACTTTGAGCAACACCAAGCATTTTAAAACCTGGCGGAACAAATAATTTGGCTAGCTGACAAGGAAGAATTTGTGCCCCTTTTTTATATTCAAACGATTGTTCTAAAGAATCGCGTAGTTTGATTATTTGAATCAGCTCTTGATTTTGGGCTAAGCAATCAGTAAACTTGGACACAAGAAATAAAGACAGGAATAGGAATTTAAGTAATTTCATGAGAGGTAAAAATATAATTAAGGAACAGGGTCGTGGCCATGCGAGCCCCACCAAGGGTTGCAACTGACAATTCTTTTAAGTGTAAGCCAACCACCTTTAAAAGCACCATGTTTTTTGATGGCTTCTAACCCATATTGAGAGCAATTAGGGGTGTAGCGGCAACTACTAGGGAATAGGGGAGATAAGACCAATTGATATACTTTAATAAGTCCAGAAAAAATGGAAGCAAAAAAGAAATTAATTAAATTCAATTTTGGAGAATATTTTTTGAATAGACTGTTGAATTTGAGTAAAAGGAGCTATATCTTTTTGGGTATAAATAAACATCAAAACGAGGTTGTTTGGAATAGCAGGATTGAGTTTAGAAAGCAGAATATGTTTGTTTAATCTATAGGCTTCACGAATTCTACGTTTAACATAATTCCTATTTACAGATTTATTTACATTACGTTTTGAAACCAAAACAAGAACTTTAGGAAGCATGGGAAGGTTTGTATGGGTATCAAAAAAATAAACCATCTTTATTGGGAATGCCATTAAAGATGGGTGATTTGCAGAAAAAAGTTCCTCAATTAAAAGATGTTGAGTCAGTTTTTCTATTTTAGGAAAATAAAACTTCGGAGATTCCTTTGTCATAAAGGATTCTATCGAATTAATTAAACTTTATGTCTAGGTTCGTCAGAAACAGTAAGTTTGTGACGACCTTTAGCACGACGAGCTGCTAAAATTCTACGACCATTTTTAGTAGCCATACGCTCACGGAAACCGTGTTTATTTTTTCTTTTGCGATTTGATGGTTGAAAAGTACGAAACATATTATTATTGTTAAAAAAGTTTGCAAAAATAGGGGATTAACTTTATTCTATCAATTTTCTTTTAAATTTATTAAGATACAAACCAATTGCTCTAAACTATATTTAACATAATATAAATTATGGAGCAATGGAATATGTAGAATTATTTGTAACGCATTCATATTTTGTCACATACAGATACTCTATGAAATTGATATATTTCGAAAAATGAATTGGAGTGTTTAAATATCAACATTTCGTACACATTTTATTTTCATCGTGTGGAAAAGTGTAAATCAACAAAAACCTTGAGCAAGCCTACATTTGCATTCTATTTCTAGAAATAAATATCAAAATAATTCATGGGTAAAATAATTGCCATTGCAAATCAAAAAGGTGGTGTCGGAAAAACAACGACT
This sequence comes from Bacteroidota bacterium, assembly GCA_947460345.1. Classification (GTDB taxonomy): domain Bacteria; phylum Bacteroidota; class Bacteroidia; order UKL13-3; family UKL13-3; genus CANHGM01. The sequence goes on from CANHGM010000010.1 coordinate 17,338, forward strand.
GCTATAAACTTAGCAGCTAGTTTGGCAGCTTTAGAATTTAAAGTTCTTTTAGTTGATGCTGATCCACAAGCAAACTCAACCTCAGGTGTTGGCTTTGACCCCAAAAATGTAAAAGTTGGTTTGTATGAATGCATGGTTCAAGACCTAGAAGCTCAACAAGTGATTCTAAAAACTGAAATTGAGTATATGGATTTGTTGCCTTGTAATATTGACTTGGTGGGTGCCGAACTAGAAATGGTTCAGTTGCCATCTAGAGAAAAAAAGATGAAAGGTGTTTTAGAAAAAATTAAATCTAAATATGATTTTATTTTAATTGACTGCTCCCCTTCTCTTGGGTTAATTACTTTAAACTCTCTTACCGCAGCCGATACGGTGATTATTCCTATTCAATGTGAATATTTTGCACTTGACGGATTAGGTAAATTATTAAATACCGTTAAAATAGTGCAACGCACCACTAACGCTCATCTCCAAATTGAAGGCATGCTTTTAACTATGTTTGATATGAGACTTAGATTATCTAACCAAGTAGTAGAAGAAGTAAAAACCCATTTTCAACAATTGGTGTTCGAAACTATTATACATAGAAATACCCGATTGAGCGAGGCTCCTAGCTTTGGCGTTCCTGTTATTTCTCATGATATTGACAGCAAGGGAGCCATCAATTACCTTAATTTAGCTCGTGAACTGGTTCAACGAAACGGGCTTACAAAAATGAAAAACGAAGACAAAAAAGTGATCATCAACTGATAAAACTGAACACATGAGTAGCATTAAAAGAACAGGGCTTGGCAAAGGGCTAAGTGCATTATTGCAAGGAAATGATACAGATGCAAATACTTTAACCGGTGAAGGCATCTTAGGAAGTGTGGCCATGATTAGGATAAGTGATATTGAAGCCAATCCTTTTCAACCACGTGAATTGTTTGACCCAAACTTAATTAAAGAACTTTCTGAAAGTATTAAGGTTCACGGCGTCATTCAACCTATTACTGTTAGAAAATTAGGGTATGGAAAATACCAAATAATTTCAGGCGAACGCAGAACCAGAGCCTCAATAGAAGCTGGAATGACAGAAATTCCTGCTTATATCAGGTTGGCCAATGATCAAGAAATGCTAGAAATGGCTTTGATTGAAAATATTCAAAGAAAAGATTTAAATGCAATTGAAATAGCCGTTTCATATCAAAGGTTGTTAAATGAGTGCAACTTAAAGCAAGAAGAATTAGGCGATAGAGTTGGGAAAGAACGTTCTACTGTAAACAACTATTTAAGACTGTTAAAACTTCCTGAACAAATACAAGCAGCACTTCGTGATGAAAAAATTTCAATGGGGCATGCCCGTGCCATCATCAATATTGAAGATTTAGAACAGCAAATGCAGATTTTTAAACAGATGGTTCAAGACAATTTATCTGTTAGAAAAGTAGAAGAACTGGTTAGAGAAAAATCAAATGGTAAATCAAAACCTCAATCAACAGCCAATAGCCAAGCTTTTATTGAAGAATATGAAACCTATCAACACACCTTAGGGCAACGTTATAAATCTCCTGTTCAATTTAGAGTTAAATCTAATGGGAAAGGTGAGATTGTGATATCTTTTACAGGCAAGGATGAATTGCAAAGATTGATTGAACTGCTTGAAGACTAAAAGCATTTCATATATTTGCCATGTGAAACCAACTATTTTTTTAATATTTATTTTTAGTTTGTCTTTTGCTAATATTGTCAAAGCCCAAACTAAAAACCCAAAAGATACTGTTTCTACTGCCTATCATAGTCCTAAAAAAGCTGTAGTTTTATCAGCCATTATTCCAGGTGCTGGACAAGTATATAATAAAAAATATTGGAAATTACCTGTCATATATGCATTAGGTGGATATTTTATATATAATGTTTCTATAAACAATTCAAAGTTTTTATCTTTTAGAGATGGATTTAGATTGCTTTCTGACTCCAGTAAAGGAATTACATCTCTATATATTAATAACCAAGAATATTCAGCTTTGCAATGTAAAAGCAATCGAGATTTATTCAAAAGACAAAGAGATTTAAATATATTTGCTACCGTTTTAGTATATGCTTTAAATTTGATTGATGCCAATGTTGATGGACATTTCTATAAATTTGAAATGAATAATGATATTTCATTAATGATGAAACCATCGATATTTCAATTTAATCAAAATAATTATATTGGTTTAATTATAAATTGCCATTTAATAAAATGAAAGAAAACCAAACAATAGATTTATTAGCATTTGCAGCCCATCCTGACGATGTAGAAATAGCATGTTCAGGCACTATGATTAAACATAAGAAAAAGGGCTATAGCATCGGTATAATAGATTTAACCAGAGGTGAATTAGGAACAAGAGGAACCCCAGAAATAAGGCAACAAGAGAGTAATGCTTCATCAAAAGTGATGGAGTTAGATATTAGAGAAAATCTTGATTTAGGCGATGGTTTTTTTGAATACAACCAAGAGAATTTAATCAAAATTATCACTATCATTAGAAAATATAAACCTCAAATTATATTGTCAAATGCCCCTCACGACAGGCATCCTGATCATGGCAGAGCATCTAAATTAGTGGCAGATGCTTGTTTTTATTCAGGATTAACAAAAATAGATACAAACCAACCAGCTCATAGACCCAAAGTAGTATATCAATATATACAAGACTATCATATTAAACCTGATTTAGTGGTAAATATAACAGATGTTTGGGAACAAAAATTGGAAGCATTGATGTGTTATAAAAGTCAGTTTTACAGCCCAGATTCTAATGAACTAACAACCCCTATTTCAACTAAAGATTTTTTAGAATTCTTAAAAGGCCGTTTTTCTGAATTCGGCAGACCTATTGATGTTAGTTACGCAGAAGGATTTGTAAGTTTAAGACTTATAGGCACTAACAATTTATTTGATTTAGTTTAAGTCATAATTTCTTACACATGTTAATTGGTATCTAACTTATTTATATATTTGCTACTCACTTTTTGGTTGTGAAATTGAAAGTAGCTAAAGAACAAAATATTAAGATGCAAAATAAAAAGGCAATTCTTGAGTCTTTTCATTCAAAAGATTTCTTTACTAATATTATTTTAGATAAAAATTTTAATGTTGTAGCATTTAACCAAAGAGCTAATAATAAATTTTCCTATCAATTAGATTTAAAATTATCCGTTGGTTCCTATTTTATTGATTACTTACCACAAGCTTTAAAAAATGAAACTATAAACGACTTAGAAAAAGCATTTTCAGGTGTTGAAGTAACAAAAATAACTTATTTAGAAAATGTATTTGAACCTTGTTGGATTAAGTATATATACTCTCCTATTCAAAATACAGATTCTGAAAACACTGACTATGTAGATATTCATATATTTAGTTATAACACATCACCTAATGATAACAACTTTCAAGACATTAGTCATATATTACTAACTAGAAAAATATTTGAGTTTTCGAGCGATGCCACTTTAATAGTGAAATCTATAGATTTAAACAATATTACATTTGTGGATTGCAATCCAAGGGCATTAGAATTGCTAGGCTTTAAAAACATGTTTCATTTACAAGACAATTGGAATACATTTAAATTATTGCCATTAGATAGTTCTCAAATTGAAAAAGTAAATAGTATATTACAATCTGAAGGAATTTATCAAGAAGAAATAGTATATACACCTTTTCAAGGCAAACCATTTCATTGCATTATTTGTATAAGTTCATTTAATTTTGAAAATAAAGATTATCAAATTATCAAATTTACTGACTTAACTATACTTAAAGAAAAAGAAGAAAAACTTAGAGAACAAGAAGAACTTTTTAGATATATAACCAAAGCGACTCAAGATGGTATATATAGGTACGATTTAGTCAATAATTCAACTTGGGTTAGTGCCGAATATCTAAAAATGATAGGATATGAAGATGAAGCAAAGTTTCACCATATAGAATGGTTTATTAATAAAGTACACCCAGAAGATAAAGAATATGTAAAAGAGAATCTTGAGAAATTAAGAATTGGAAATGTTACCAATATGAAACTTGAGTATCGTTTTTTACATAAAAATGGTCAATATCTATATATTATAGATAGAGGGTTCATCATCAGAGATGCTAAAGGGAAAGTATCGCAAATAATTGGTGCGATGACAGACGTAACCATTCTTAGAGAAAAGGAAGAATTTATTGCTGAATCAGAAAAAAAACTGTTGAATATTTTAAACACAGTTCAAGAAACTGTGTTTAGTTTTAGTTATATATCTAAAGAAAAACCAAAGTTTAACTTCTTTTCAAAACCAGATAAAACAACTTGGGGATATTCGAAAGAAGAGTTGATTGGAGAGAAATCTTATTGGTATAATAAAATTGTAAAAGAAGATAAAATAAACATTGTTAATCCTGCTTTAAAACGATTAAAAAAGCTCGAATCTGTTGAGATAGAATATCATTTTGTACTGTCAAATGGGAACATCAGATGTATATATTCTAGGCTTTCTCCTAAAAAAATTAATGACCAAGAATATTTAATCATAGGAACAGCCATAGACATTACCGAGAAAAAAAATATTGAAGAGCAATTAAAAACTCAAAATGAAGAATTGAAGAAAACCAATATGGAACTCGATAGATTTGTATATTCCACTTCACATGATCTTAGAGCTCCGCTTACTTCGGTTTTAGGTTTGATAAATTTGTTTTCAACTGAAACAGAAGACCCTGTTCATCAACAGTACTTATCGATGATTAAGACTAGTATTACACGATTAGATAAGTTTATAACTAATATAGTAGATTATTCTAGAAACTCAAGAACAAAAGTGGTAAAAGAAGTAGTGGATTTTACTGAGATGATTGATGAATCATTTGACCAGCTTAAGTTTATGGATGGATATGAGAATATTAAAAGAACATTAAAAATTGATTCACAAATACATTTAGTAACTGATAAAACTAGGCTACAGATGATTTTGAACAATTTGATTTCAAATTCAATAAAATATAGAAAAAGAAACGAAAAAGAATGCATTATATCTGTTGAAGTTATCAAAGATATGGACCAAATGGTAAACCTTAAAATAAGTGATAATGGAATGGGCATAGCGAAAGACAATCTAGATAAAATTTTCGAAATGTTTTTTACAGGTAATACCGAAAATCATGGATCAGGTATAGGATTATATATTGTAAAAGAATCTATTGAAAAATTGCAAGGAAAAATTGACGTAGCATCTGAACTAAATAAAGGAACAACATTTACCATTAAATTGCCAGAGAATAGTATTTAAACGATGGAAACAACTCCAAGAGAACAGATTTTAAAAAAGGTAAGGCAAGCGGTTATGGAAAAAACTAAAAACCCATACCCTAGTATTGATTTAGAAACTTCTGTTTTTAAAAATACAGGAGAAGACCCTGTAATAGATTTTGCCAGTGAGTTTACAAAAGCAGGTGGGCAATTTTTCTATTGTTCAAATAAATTTGATTTCGTGAATTTGCTATTACAATTATCAGAGGATAAAATGTGGGATAAGTTTTTTTGTAAAGAAGCTTCATTACTTAAAATGTTAGAAGACACAAACTTTAAATTTATCCAAATAGCTGAAGAAATTTCTCATACAGATGCAATAATTACCCAATGCGAAGGCGTTTTATACAGGAGTGGCAGCTTATTGGTTTCTAATTTGAATCAACCTAGGAAAGCAATAGTAAATTCAAATATACATATCATCGTAGCTTTTACTTCCCAACTTCAAAAAGATTTAAAAGATTGTTTCAGTGTTTTAAAGAGCAAAAATCAGCAAAAGCTACCAAAGTGGATTTCATTTATTACTGGCCCAAGCAAAAGCAATGAAATAGAGAATATAGTTGTGAATGGTATTCTAGGCTCGAGAGAGGTATTATGCTTTTTAATTGAAGACAGAAAAGCTTATTATTTAGCTAAATTATTTGAAGAATAATTGGGTTTAGTTAATAAACCCCAATATTCAACATCACAAGAGAACACGCATGCATTACTTCAATTCCATTGTCTTTGGCAAGCTTTTCAAAAACATCATTTTCAGTACCTGGATTAAAAATAATACGTTTAGGTTTTAAAGCTATTATTTTATCGTAATATTGTTCTTGTAATTTTGGATTTATATATAGAGTAACAGTTTTAACTTTAGAAATATCATCTAAAAATTCAGTAAATATAAGTGTTTGATTAATAAATCCAGACTTATTTCCGATAGCAATTATATGCTCGTTTAACTCATGTAATTTTAAAATTACTTTATGAGAATAACGAGTTGGATTAAGAGAAGCACCAATAACAATAGTTGTATTCATTTTTAACCTAAAATTGCAGTATAATGGACCAGCAATTTACATCAGAATATTTAAAAGACTTTATACAAAAAGTTTTTGAAGCAAAAGGAATGAACACCTATCAGTCGTCAGAATGTGCAGAAGGACTCATCACAGCAGATTTAAGAGGTATAGACTCACATGGAGTAGCAAGACTTTCTGGATATGTGAGGTTAATGGATGCAGGAAGATTAAATCCAAATCCAAATATTAGGGTAGTATATGAAACACCTTCCACTGCAACAATTAATGCAGATTCAGGTTCGGGTTTGTATGCAGGGCAAGTAGCAATGAAAATAGCTATAGAGAAAGCAAAAATGGCTGGGACGGGATGGGTAGCTGTTTCAAATAGCAATCATTTTGGAATTGCAGCACATCATGCTATGCTAGCTATACCTCATGACATGATTGGAATTGCTATGACCAATGCGAGTCCTTTGGTAAGTCCTCCGCAATCATCATCAAGAATGTTAGGAACCAATCCCATATGTATAGCCGTGCCATCAAGAAAACATGCTCATTTGGTTTTAGATATGGCTACATCTACAGCAGCTAATGGTAAATTAGAAATTGCTCAAAGAAAAGGCAAGGAAATACCGAAAGGATGGTTAGTAGATAAAAACAGTAATGAAAGCACCAATGCAAACGAACTAAAAGCTGGGGGTGCATTATTGCCATTAGGCAGTGATATAGACCATGGAATACACAAAGGATTTGGGTTAGCAAGTATGGTTGATATATTATCAGCTGTATTGTCAGGTGCTAATTATGGACCATGGGTTCCCCCTTTTGTGAGTTTCTTACCTTTAATAGAAAACTCACCAGGTAAAGGAATAGGCCACTTTTTTGGTGCTATGCGAGTTGATGCCTTTAGACCTATTGACAGCTATTATGAAAATATTGACAATTGGATTGAAAAATTTAAATCTACACCAGCAAATAACATAAAAGGTAGGGTGATACTTCCTGGTGAATTTGAAGATGAATTTTATGAAAAAAGATTTAAGGAAGGAATACCATTACATGATGCCGTAGTTGATGATTTGAAAAAATTAGCTACTGAACTTGGATTAACATTTTAGGCTATTAATTACATAAGTTTGGATGAAACAAATGTGGTGTTTTTTGCTTAATTTTGCACGTTTTAAAAATGAAGGTATCTATCATAAATTTATCAAATAATCCAACCCCCAAACATCAGACAGATGAATCAGCAGGAATGGATTTAATTTCAAATTTAGATACCCCTATTACAATAAAACCACTAGAAAGAATCTTAGTACCTACAGGAAATTATATTTCATTGCCTAGAGGAACAGAAGCTCAAATTAGACCAAGAAGTGGACTTGCATTTAAACATGGAATTACTGTATTAAATAGCCCGGGGACAATAGATTCTGATTACAGAGGAGAAATCAAAGTATTATTAATAAATTTATCAAATCAAGAATTTACTATAAATAACGGCGAACGTATTGCACAAATGGTTGTTTCATCATACCATTCTGTAGAATGGGAAATAGTTTCTGAATTGAATGAAACAGAAAGAGGTGAAAGTGGCTATGGAAGTACAGGAATAAAATAAAAAATTAAAAAATTAAGACATGAATATAATAATACCAATGGCAGGAATGGGTAAAAGAATGAGACCTCATACACTTACCATTCCAAAACCTTTAATACCTGTGGCAGGCAAACCCATTGTTCACCATTTGTGCGAAGACTTAGCATCAAGTACACAAGATAAAATTAACGAAATTGCATTTATCATAGGTCCAAATTTTGGTAAAGAAATAGAAGAAAGTTTAATTAAAATTGCTACTGATTTAGGAGCATTAGGAAAAATATGTTACCAACATGAACCATTAGGTACAGCACATGCAATATTAGCAGCAGCCGAAAGTTTAACAGGCCATTGTATCGTAGCATTTGCTGATACTTTGTTTGTTGCTGATTTTAAACTTGACGAGTCAAAAGATGGAATAATTTGGGTAAACCATGTAAGTAACCCTGAACAATTTGGTGTTATTAAACTTGATTCAGCTGGCCAAATTACTGACTTTATTGAGAAACCAAAAGAATTTGTAACAGACTTGGCTATAATTGGTATTTACTATTTTAAAGATGGAGAAAATCTAAGAAAAGAGTTACAATATTTATTAGATAATGATATTAAAGACAAAGGCGAATATCAACTGACCAATGCTTTAGAAAATATGAAAAACAAGGGTTTAGTATTTGCTCCAGCTGAGGTTAAAGAATGGTTAGATTGCGGCAATTATCAGTCTACGGTATATACCAATCAACGAGTTTTAGAAAACAAAAAAGATTCAATTAAAATACCTTCATCCGTAACTATTTCTAATTCTATCATTATTCAGCCTTGCTTTATTGGTGAAAATGCCATCATTGAGAATTCTATTATTGGACCTCATGTTTCAATAGGCAAAAACACAAGCGTAAATAACAGTATGATTAAGAATTCTATCATACAAGATTCATCAAAAATACTTGATTCTCATTTTCAACAATCATTAGTTGGAAGTCATGTTATATATGCAAGTCAATTTGAAGAATTAAGTTTAGGAGACTATTCTGTAAAATGTTAAAAAAACAAAAGCAATTATTGTTTTTTATATTTCTAAATCTAACTATTTCGGTTGGTTTTGGTCAAAAAAATGAATCATTACCTATTGAAGAAAATAAGAGATTAGATTTAGATCAACATTTTTTTGATGGGACCAAAAACAAAATGCTTGGTAATAATGATTTAGCTGAGTTAGAATTTAGTAAATGTGTTGAAATTTATGCAAAGCATCATGCAAGTTTATACATGCTTGGATGTATCTGTTTTGATAAAAAAGAAATATCAAGGTCTCTAGAATATTTAAATCTTGCTGTTTTATATGACCCCAATAATAGTTGGTATTGGGATAAGTTAATAGATATATACAAAATCATTAATAAGTTTGACCAAGTAGCAATATGTTATGATAAGCTAACAGTTATGCATCCTAATGATAAATTGATGTATAAAAATGCAGCAACCTTTTGGTATGTTTCAGGGAACACTAATAAAGCCATAAAAACATATTTAAAATGCGAAAAAAATCTTGGAATATCAGAAGAAGTTTCTTTAGAATTAGAGAGAATATATTTAAATAAAAAACAGCCAGAGAAAGCAATTAAGCAATTAAAAAAATTAGAAAAAAGCGATCCTACAAATATAAAATATTTAGGATTACTAGCTGATTTATATTTAGACTTAGGTTTTGAAATGGAAGCATTAACTATCTATCAAAACATATTAACTAAAGATCCAAATAATGGCTTGGCACATTTTGCTTTAGCAGATTATTTTTACAGCAAAAAAGATATAGTAAATAGCCACAATCACACCTCAAGTGGTTTAAAAGATCAAAGGGTAAATGTTTCTCAAAAGATTTCAATGCTACAAGAAAAAACTAATGAAGTATTGAACAACAAGTATTCAAAAAACTACTTACTTGAATATTTCGATATACTAGAAACTTTGTATCCTGAAGAGCAAGAAATTTATCTAAGTCATGCCAATTTTATGATTAAAACAGGAAAGGCAGTTGAATCAATTCCTTTACTTGAAAAATGTTTAGACCTTGGTAATAGTTCAGAAGAGTTATTGTCGCAATTGGTTCAATACGATTATAAATCTAAGAACTACGAAAAACTAGCATTACATTCAGCCATAGGAAATGAACTATATCCTCAGCTACCATTTTTTTATTATTACCATTCGACAGCGTTAACTAGGTTAGGTGAATACAACCAGGCATTGGAAATAGCTAGACAAGGATTAGAGGTTTCAATATTTGAACCATTGATTACATCTCAATTATTAAAGTCGTTAGGCAATGCTGCATTTCAGTTAAAAAAGAACAGTTTGACAGACAGTTCATATCAATCGGCTTATAGTATTGATTCGTTTGACATAACCTTGTGTAATAATTATGCATATTATTTAGCAACCGTAAACAAAGATTTAGAAAAAGCTGAATTTATGTCAAACAGAGCATTAAATAGAAACCCTGACAATGCAAACTATGCGGATACCTATGGTTGGGTTTTGTTCAAAATGGGCAAATATGAAGCTGCAGAGCAATATTTAAATTCAGCTGTAAATAAAGACCCAGACAATGCTTCGTTTTTAGAACATTTAGGTGATAATCATTGGAAGCTTGGCAAAACAGCAGAAGCAATAAAACTTTGGAAAGAAGCATCAACCAAGCAGGGAGGATCAAATTTATTAGAAAGAAAAATTAAAGAACAAAAATTGGTAGAATAATGTTATTAAAATTATGAGCAAGTTTTTACCTTAAATAGTAGCTTTGCTTCTTATTTTACCTATTATAAAATAGCTATTCAATGAGTAACGAAAATATAACAAAAGAATCTGTAGTTATTAGATTTGCAGGTGATTCAGGAGATGGAATGCAATTGACTGGAACCCAGTTCACCAATACAGCAGCATTATTTGGAAATGATTTATCAACTTTTCCTGATTTTCCAGCTGAGATACGTGCTCCATTGGGAACCACTGCAGGAGTTTCAGGATTTCAAATTCATTTCGGATCGAACAAGATAAACACCCCAGGTGATGAATGTGATGTGTTAGTAGTGATGAATGCAGCAGCCTTAAAGGTTAATATAAAACAACTAAAAAAAGGTGGAACTATTATCGTAAACACTGATGGTTTTGATAATAAAAATTTAAGATTAGCAAATATTGCTGATGAAGATAATCCATTAGAAAATGGAAGTTTAGATTGGTATGATGTAAAAAAAATAGATGTTACAAAAATTACTAGGGCAACTTTGTCAGAAAGTGGTTTAAGTACGAAAGAAATAGACCGTTCTAAAAACATGTTTGTTCTAGGTTTGATTTATTGGATGTACAATAGAGATATGGGGTTGACTGAGGAATTTATCAAATCTAAATTTAAAAAGAAAGAAACCATTGCAGATGCCAATATTAAACTTTTAAGAGCAGGATACAACTATGGTGAGACTACTGAAACATTTAACAGTAGATATTCAGTAGAAAAAGCTCAAATGGCTCCTGGAGTATACAGAGGCATTATGGGCAATCAAGCATTGGCATATGGTTTAATTGCAGCATCACATCAAGCCGAACTGCCAATTTTTTTAGGCACATACCCTATTACACCCGCAAGTGATATTTTACATGAACTTTCAAAATACAAAAATTTTGGCGTAAGAACATTTCAGGCTGAAGATGAGATAGCAGGAATATGTGCCGCTATAGGTGCCGCTTATGGTGGAAGCATTGGTATTACTACATCATCAGGGCCAGGAATAGCTTTAAAAACAGAAGCTATTGGTTTGGCAACCATGCTTGAACTTCCTTTAGTAATTGTGAATGTTCAACGTGGAGGTCCATCTACAGGATTGCCTACAAAAACAGAACAAGCAGATTTACTTCAAGCACTTTATGGAAGAAATGGTGAATGCCCTGTGGTTGTTATAGCTGCCTCTACGCCAAGCGATTGTTTTTATCAAGCATTTGAAGCAGTTAGAATATCATTACAACATATGATTCCTGTTATTTTGTTAAGTGATGGATATATAGCAAATGGAGCTGAACCTTGGAAATTTCCTCAAACATCAGATCTACCAAAAATAAATATTGAATTTGCTAAAAGCATAACAGATGGATCTAAATATATGCCTTATTCACGAGATGAAAAATTAACAAGACCATGGGCTGTACCGGGTACTGCGGGTTTAGAGCATAGAATTGGTGGTTTAGAAAAACAAAACATCACTGGAAATATTAGTTATGATCCAGAAAATCATGAATTTATGACTAATCTAAGAGCTGAGAAAGTAGCTAAAGTGGCTGATTATATAGGAAATCAAACTATAGATCAAGGTGCAGAATCAGGTGAATTATTGATTTTAGGTTGGGGTTCAACTTATGGTGCAATTAAAACTGCAGTTAATCAATTATTAGAAGAAGGTTATAGTGTTTCTCATTCACATCTGAAATATATAAATCCGATGCCTCACAACTTAGGAGATTTATTGAAGAACTATAAAAAAGTTTTAATTCCAGAAATGAATAGTGGGCAACTGATTAAAATAATTAGAGATAAATATTTAATAGATGCTCAAGGTTTAAATAAAGTTCAAGGTATGCCATTTAACACTATTGAGATTATTTCAAAGGTTAAAGAACTTTTAAAATAGAACGATCAGCAATAGGATAATTAACTAATTATTTATTTAATATATAATCTAAATAAATTTTTATTTAGGTTACCCTAATCATTTTAACATTTTTAGGCTGTGAAATGATAAGTGGGACATTCTCAACTTGAACTACACTATTGTCTAATCCGAAAGCTCTGACTGTAGGTAAGCTTAATTTTTTCAGTAAGAAATATATATCTAATATATAATCATCAAAGAAAGGAAGATCATTATCATAACTTAAAAAACGTTCGAATATGATAAATTGAAAATCGCCAGCCATTTGATATTTTCTTAATGACTCATGTCTGCTGGTAATATCCACTTCACCATTTTTTACTAATTCATCTATAACTTTTCTGAAGTATATATTGATTTTTTGTTCAACTCTAAAACCAAGGTTAAAGTCTATTCGAATAAATTTACCTTTAATTAAATGGGTAACTTTGTATTCGATTGTATGAGGTTCATCAGATACATTTACATGCAGTAACCAATAAGTATCAGCTCTTTTAGGTCGTTTTTTGAAAATACTGTTAATGATTTTAGCTTCTAAAAGATTACTGTAATTTGCGTTGGTAAGAAAGACTAAATTACCAGCATATTTAGGAATGGTTTCATCTTTCATCAATTCTTCAATCATAGGTAAGTATTTATTTACATCATTAAAATGTATATATCTACGTTGAATTTGTTTGGCTTTATTCCATATATACATAACCAAAAACAATGCTGCAGCAATAACTAAAGTTACATATCCGCCATGTTTAAATTTGCTTAGGTTAGCTATTAAAAAAGTAATCTCAAGTGATAAAAATGTAAAGAGTAAAACGCCAATCAATAACTTATTTACATTTTTCATGATAAGCCAAGATGTGAGCAAAACTGTAGTCATGAGCATAGTAAGCGTTATGGCTAGTCCATATGCAGCTTCCATTTTACTGGATTCTTTAAAATAAAAAACCACGGCTATACAACCCACCCAAAGTAGCATATTGATACTAGGAACATATAATTGACCACGATGAACAGTTGGATATTTAATGCCTACTTTAGGCCAAAAGTTAAGTCTGGTAGCCTCACTTATTAATGTAAACGAACCACTTATAAGAGCCTGACTGGCAATAATGGCAGCTAAAGTTGCTATAATAATACCAGAAAACAAAAACCATTGAGGCATAATTGAGAAGAATGGGTTATCGCTATATGGTTGATTGTTGTGTTCCATTAACCAAGCAGCCTGTCCAAAATAGTTTAATACTAAACTTGTTTTAACATAAACCCAAGTAATACGGATGTTGATTTTTCCGCAATGACCTAAGTCACTATATAAAGCTTCAGCACCAGTGGTACATAAAAAAACAGCTCCTAACAGCCAAAAACCTTGAGGATAATTTGCTAATAAATCATAAGCATAATAAGGATTTAATGCTTTTAATATTTCGATATGTTTTAAAATTTGAACACCACCTAAAACAGCTAGCATAGAAAACCAAACCAACATTAAAGGACCGAAAGCCTTTCCTACCAAAGTAGTTCCCCACCTCTGCATCATAAAAACTAAAGAAATAATAACAACAATTATTGGAATAGTATCAATATTAGGATATTTAATTTGAAGTCCTTCGATAGCTGAGGCAACAGAAATAGGAGGTGTTATAAAACCATCAGCCAATAATGTGCAACCACCAATAATAGCAGGCAAATACAACCATTTCTTATTTCTTCTGACTAAAGCAAAAAGTGAAAAAATTCCACCTTCACCATTGTTGTCAGCTCTTAAAGTTAAGATTATATATTTTAAAGTTGTTTGTAAGGTTAATGTCCAAAAGATACATGAAACACCACCCAATACAAGTTGTTCATTAATAACACCACCACCTTCATGAATGATCGCTTTTAATACATATAAAGGCGATGTACCAATATCTCCATATATTATTCCTAAAGTGATTAATAAAGTTCCAAATGAAAACTTATTGATATGCCCGTGTTTTTGATCCATTATTTTTAAAGTAGTAGAGCCTTAAATATTAGGGGTTATTTGAGAAAATTAAATTATAATACATTGCTAAAAACGATGGCAAATGTAGTATTTTTTCACACAAAAAGAATTAATTTTATATATTTTGTTTAGTTACAATTTTACTATTGGATAATCTATAGGGTAAGAGGTTAAATCTTCAACAATAGTTTTTAAAATTGCGTAATTTTTATACCATTTTTTATCCGCTGGGATTATTTTCCAAGGAACAGCATTAGAACAATTTTCGAAAATATTTTCATATACTTTTTTATACTCATGATGCTGAGCTATAGCAGCTATGTCTTCTTTTTGATACTTCCAACGTTTATGTAAATCAGTTTTTCTGTCTTCTAACCTTTTGAGTTGTTCTTCATGAGAAACGTGTAAATAGTATTTTAAAATAATGGTATTGTCATCAGTTAAGCCTTTTTCAAATGCATTAATTTCTTCACATCTAGCTAATATTTTTTTTTCAGTTAAATTTCCTAATACAGCCGGTACTAAAATATCTTCATAATGTGATCGATTAAAAATTTGAATCATGCCTTTTTCAGGACAATTTTTATTAATACGCCATAAAAAATGATGACCTAATTCTTCTTCGTTAGGCGATTTAAATGATTTAACCATACATCCTGCTGGATTTACTCCAGAAAACACATTTTTAACTGCTCCGTCTTTGCCTGAAGCGTCCATACCTTGAAGGACGATTAATACAGCAAATTTTCTTTGTGCATATAACTTATTTTGAATATCAGAAAGTTTTTTTATTAAAACTTCATTTTCTTTTTCAATATTTTCTTTATTAAATCCATCTGAAGGAACAGTAGATATCGAATCTAAGTTGATTTTTTCTGACATATATAAGTTTAAATATGACTATGCTTTATAGTTTTATTAATGGTTATTTTAAATCCCAAGAACTGCTCTCTTTAGCATCTTTAATCACTATACCTAAAGCATCCATTTTATCTCTAATTAAATCACTTGTTGAAAAATCTTTATTTGATTTAGCTTGGTTTCTTATTTCTAATAAAACATCCATAACTCCGCTTAATTTATCATTGCTTGCGTTGTTTTCAGTTTTTAGTCCAAAAATTTCTTCAATATATATTTGAAATTGGGTTTGCATCAATTGTATGGTCATTCTATCAATTGCATGTTGAGATATTTGACCACCTTTTAAAGAATTAATAATTGGAACCAATTCAAACATATATGAAAGCACTTTGGCTGTATTCAAATCTTCGTTTATGGCTTCTTCAAAGTTTTGTAACAACTTGTTTACCTGAGTTTTTAATTCTAAATCATTAGCTGTTTCAGACCATTGGTTGGTATTAAAAGATTGTAAAGTGGCAAATGCTGACATTAATCTTTTTAACCCTTTATCAGCTGCTTGTAACGCTTCATTTCCAAAATCTAAAGTACTTCTATAATGTGTTTGTAAAATAAAGAACCTGATAGTCATTGGGCTATAGGCTTGGTCTAACAATGAATGGTTGCCTGAAAACATTTCAGTTAGTTTTATCACATTGTTATATGATTTACCCATCTTTCTACCATTGATGGTTATCATATTGTTATGCATCCAATATTTAACGGGCATATGTCCATTGCATACGGTACTTTGAGCAATTTCACATTCGTGATGAGGAAACTGTAAATCCATTCCACCACCATGAATGTCAAATGTTTTACCTAAATATTTGTTACTCATAGCCGAACATTCTATATGCCAACCAGGGAAACCTTCACCCCAGGGACAAGGCCAACGCATAATATGTTCAGGAGGTGCTGATTTCCATAAGGCAAAATCTGCTTTATTTTTTTTCTCTTCTTGGTTGTCAAGTTCTCTAGTAGAATCTAATTGGTCATCTAAATTTCTGCCACTTAATATTCCATAAGGAAAACCTTTAACACTGAAATCAACATTATATTTTTCTACATCAAAATAGACAGAACCATTTTTTTCATATGCATACCCATCGGCAATTATTTTTTTAATCATCTCAATTTGCTCTATTATATGTCCGGTAGCAGTTGGTTCTATAGAAGGTTCTAAGCAATTAAATTCTTTCATAGCCCAATGAAACAAATTGGTATATTTCTGAACCAATTCCATTGGCTCTAATCTTTCGAGCAAAGCTTTTGAAGCAATTTTATCTTCAGCTTCTCTTCCCTCCTCTTCAAAATGACCAGCATCAGTTATATTTCTAACATACCTTACTTTGAATCCTAAAAAAGTAAGATATCTATTTAATATATCAAAAGTTATATATGGTCTTGCATGCCCCAAATGACTTTCACCGCTTACTGTTGGTCCGCATACATATAATCCTACATATGGAGCATTAATAGCTGTAAAAACTTCGAGTTTTCGAGTTAACGAGTTATATATTTTTAACACAATCTTATTTGTTAGTATTTATATTTTATCTAATTCCTTTTTTTGTTCCTCAGTTAATGATTCACCTGATTTTTGTTTCAAATCATTCAACGCTTTATGCAAAGCATTTTTTTGTTCTTCATTTATTTTAAGTCCTTTGCAAGCAACTGTATATTCTTTGCATGTTTGAAAGGCATCGCTGAACAGCTCTATATTTACATTAGACTGAATTATATTTATATATAAATCAACTTTATTTTGATCGCCTTTTGTAATATAGTTTTTCAATAAGTTACCATATTTTATTGTATATATATCTTTGTGGCATTCAATGGTGTTATAATATAGAAGCCATAAAGTCTTGGTAAATGTAGTGTCGTATTGAGTTTTATTGATATCTTTTTGATTGTAAGTATCAAATTTATTTGCAGGAACAAATAAATCGAAAGTGTTTACATATATATCACAAATTTCTCTACTTTTATTTAAAGCTTCTAAAAGTTCAGATTCAAGCAACCAACTGTGCAAAGTAAAATAAGAGTTTTTTAATTTGTTATGCTCTTGCGTGTTAAGTAGGTTATAAAAAATTTGACCCGCTTCATGATAACTAGTCACTGTTTTAGAAAAGATTTCTTGAGTATAAGTTGGATACAACCTTTGTTCGGTTTCTTTAGCTATTTCTAATTTTCTCAAACCATCATCAAAGCTTTGTGCTTGAATAGATTGAAAAATAAACAGTATAAAAAGAAATGATAAAACTTTAGGCATTGTATAGGTTCAAAAGAAATGAAAGGCAAAAATAGCAAAAAACTATTATAGCTACTATAATTTAAAGAATATATATTGTATTTTTCTAGATTCTTTCCATTACCATTAGCACATATTTTTTATTCTGTGCAAAAATAATGGGGTCAACTGTTTGAATGTTTTTATTGATTTTCGAATCTATAATAGGCAGGGCTTTAGATACTGCATAATATATACCTGGAGCTTTTGTTTTTATTTTATTAATGGCAAATTCTTTTACTGGCAAACCTATTTGTGTAGCCCAGTGATGGACATATGCAATTGTAGGTAGTATATGTGGTGTAATGTCCTCTTGAAAAGAAATTTTGAATCCATACTTGGTTAACATTTCATTAAAATACAACCAATTGTGGCCACTCTTCTCCCCTGCTTTGTCTATTTTAAAATAATCGCAAGCCACCCATTTGCCTCCTTGTTTCAATATTTTATCTATCAAAGGAATTGATTTTTCTATATCAAGGTACTGTAGCGATTCAGAAGTTATAACTGTTCCAAAATTATTTAAAAATTTTTCTGAGTCTATGTCTTCAAACTTTGATTGTAGTAATTGGTTTTTATATTTTTCTGTTATATGTTTGGCTTGATTTATATCTGGTGTTAAGCCAATGGCATTAAAATTATTTTTATTTAAAATAGCAAGCAAACCTCCCATACCACAACCAATATCTAATACTTGGTTTTCTTTATCAGTTATCAGTTCAACTAGTTTTTCACCATATCTATATTGGGCTTTATAGATCATGTTAATTGAAATATCAAGGGGATGAATGTCTTTGTTGTCAAAATAACCATAGTGTAAAAAGTCGCCTGGTAAAATTTGATGGTATAGTTTTAATTGAGTATCATCAAACACTCTAGCTACTCTTTTCCTATTTCTTTGGAGTTTTATTACTTGAAATAAATGATGAGGATATATAAATCTCTTTAAAATAGTCGATACAATATTTTTTTTTGAACCCATAATGCAGCAAAGCTATTCAAAAATTACTTTATTTTGCAGTAATTGAAAAAGATAATAGAACTTCTTAAAGATTATTTTAATAAAACCTATCATTGGAGCTATTTAATATTATGTTTTACTTTTTGCATGTTAATGGTTTTAATGCAATACCATTATCATTTTCCTTATCGTTTTTTTAACACATATAGCAACACATATCAAGAATTTATTGGATATATTTTATTATATGGAACTTCATTTATTTTCCCTTTGCTTATACAACAATTGTTTTATCCTGTAATTGGTTCAAAACTAAATATTAAAGCTATTTTTTATATCATTACTATCATTATACTTTTTTCATTTAGGTCATACTTTTATGAATACCGAGATTGGTTAAGTATTGAATTCTTTGAAAACACAAGTTATAGAAATGCCTTTGCTGACAATCTGTTCCAAGGTTTAGTCCTTTTCATACCCATATTATTCATATACTATATAACAAAGTCAAAAACTTCACATTATGGTTTATTTAAAAAACCCATTTCATTAAAGCCTTATTGGGTTATGTTGGTTATTATGGCTCCTGTTGTATATATAGCTTCTACACAAACAGATTTTCAAGCACAATATCCCAAATATTATAGTACTGCTAAACTTGGAAGTAAAGAGTATCAAGAGATTTTTTTATTCGAACTCATTTATTTATTTGACTTTATTGTCATAGAATTATTTTTTAGAGGATTTGTCATATTATCATTAAAACCCATTTTAGGCAAACAAGCTATAATGCCTATGGTGTGCATGTATGTTTCTATTCACCTTTGGAAACCAGCAGGCGAAACCATCAGTTCTTTTTTTGGTGGATTGTTATTGGGAATATTAGTTTATAAAACAGAAAGTATTTGGGGAGGCATTATTGCCCATTGTGGAATTGCATTGCTCATGGAACTTTTTGGTAGCATTTATATATAAAGCTTTGGTTATATTTGCTTTGTAAAATGAGTTTAGAAAAAGCATCAAAGGCAGGGTTTTCATTACTGTTCAGAAAAATTTGGGACAGTATATTAAACTTATTTGTCATGGCAATTTTAGCTCGCCAACTTCCTTTATCTGATTTTGGAATTTTAGCGGCCTCAATGGTGGTGATAAATTGGATAAATACATTAACATCAGCTGGGCTTGATGATTTTGTGATATTATATAAAGGGAAAGAAAAAGAGAAGATGTGGCAAGCTTCATTTAGTATAAGTTTTTGGGTTTCTTTAAGTATGCTATGCATACTTTTTTTGATAGCTCCATTTTGGTCAAGCTTTTTTAGCAGTAAAGAGGTGTTGAATATTCTGTATTTACTAGGGATAATATTTTTCTTTAATGCCCTTACAGTTGTCCCAAAAGCCATCCTAAGAAAGCAACTTGCTTATACCAAAATTATAAAAATTCAAATTATCATTGGAAGTATTGCTACAATAGCTAAAGTTTTTGCTGTATATATGGGTTGGGGAGTATATAGCTTAGTGTTACCAATTACCATTGCTGCTCCTGTCCAAGCATTTTTCTTTTTTAAGTCAGTAGACAGAAAAGTTTTTTCATCTATTTTTAGCATTGATTTCAAGCTTTGGAAAGAAGCTTATACTTTTACATCCTATATCATAGGTAGTAGACTCATCAATAGGTTGATGAACGAAGGAGATAATTTAATTGTGGGTAAAACACTGGGATTAGAATCTTTAGGATTATATAATATAGCTTATCAGTCAGCTAATTTTATAGTAGCCATTATAACAGGAATTGTGGGCGATGTAAGCACTCCCATATTCTCAAAAGTTTCTCATGACATGAATCGATTAAAAGAAACTGTTTTAAGGATGTTGCATTTGATTGGTTTTATATCAATTCCTATTATAGCTATTATAATTGTTTTTTCTGATCAGATGATTTGGTTGTTGTATGGAAAGTCATTTATGGCTTCAGTAATTCCATTAAAACTTCTGGCCATTTTTGCCTTATTCAGAATGTTTAACAGCCCTTCTTCTAATATTTTCAATTCTTTACAAATGCCCAAAAAACCTTTTTACTTTCAACTAATTATATTGCCTTTTTTCTTGGTTTGCATATATCTAGCTTCATTCAATGGGTTAATTGCTTTCACAGCATCAGTTGTATTAATTAGATGCATTTTTAGTTTTATACTTATATACCAATCATTATTAATAATTAACATTAAAATATACGAAGCTTGGCAAGCCATAAAACCATATATATTGTCATTCACACCTATTTTTATCCTTTTGCTATTATTAAAACTATATAGTAATGGATTTACTTGGCAGTTATATATAGGCTATAGTGTTTGTGTGTTATTTTCTGTATATATGTATTTATTTATTCTAAAACAAACAACACCTATGATTTGGCAAAGAACCAAAGATGAACTGAAGAGAATTCACCCGTCTTTGAAATTGTTAGATAATATCTAATATTTACAGTGTTTTAATCAATTTGACTAACCCGTCTTTGTTTATCACTCCGATATGTTGCATTACTAGTTTATGATTTATATAAAACAACAAAGCTGGTATTGATTCAACATTGAGTTTACGGTAAACTTCTAAGTCTATATCTGCATTAAGCTTTATTAATTTTAATGTGCTTTTATATTCATTTGAAACTTCTTCAATCAATGGAGACATTGTTTTACAAGGCAAACACCAAGGAGCATATACATCTACCATTACAAGAGTATCTGTGCTAAGTAATTTTTCGAAAATGTCTAGCGTTATTTCAGGAACAATTTGCGATTCTTTTTCAGTTTTAACAGCATATTGATAATTCTCCCAATTCATCAATCCACCTTGTAGTTCATATATTTTTTTGAATCCAGCTTCTTTAAATACTGATGACGAAATAGAACTTCTGGCTCCTGACAAACAATAAATATATATAGGTTTATTAATATCTAAAGTTTTTAAAACAGCCAAGAAATCAGTTTGGTACATATCAATGTTTTGAGCCCCAATTATATGTTTGGTATTATACTCTGCTTGGGTTCGCACATCTATCACATATTTTGAAGTGTTACTTTCTATTTGCTGTTTAAATTCAGGTGCAGATATAACCGTATATAAAGCTTGTGCACTCATCGAGTGTGGCATAAAAGCTACATATAATAAGAAGAATAAATATGTAAAATATTTAAGCATAAGATGTGATGATTTTTTCGAGTTGAGCTGCTGATTGAACACCAGATTCTCTCCATTTTATTTCTCCTTTTTTAAATAGTATTAATGTGGGTACCCCTTGAATGCGATATATACTTGAAACATTAAGATTTTTATCTACATCTATTTTGATGATGGTTACTTTTTCGCCCATTTTAGATTTTAAATCTTCTAATATCGGCTTCATCATTTTACAAGGCCCACACCACTCAGCTGAAAAATCAACTAGAGTCGGGGTTTCATTGTTTATTAATTCTGAAAATTTATTTGACATGTGCTTGTTATATTTAATACAAAATTAGGTCACTTATCATTAGCCAAATATAACAAAGGTTACTTAGACTTAGATTTAGTAAATCTATCGTCAGTCAAAGCAATTAAAAAGTTTTCTAAATCTATTTTCTCTGCCTCAGTAAAGTTTATTGCATTGGTTAAAGAACTATCTATATTAATAGCATTGTTAACAACCAATGCTGGATTTGAGTAAAAGTCAATCACCTCTCTTAACGTTCTCATTTTACCATTATGCATATAGGGTGCTGTAACTGCTATATTTCTTAGTCCTGGCACTTTAAATTTCCCCAGATCATTGCTGTCTTTTGTTACTTGAAACCTACCTGCATCATTCCAATCTTTGCCATTATATAATCCTATATTTTTAAATTCATCTCCAGTAAAATCAGGACTAAAATGACAATCAAAACATTTAGCTTTATCACTCATAAAAATTTCTCTTCCTCTGATAGCTGATTCATTCATACCATTTTTTTGTTCATTCATATACCTATCAAAAGGTGTATTAGAAGTTTCTAACGATCTTTCATAAGAGGCAATAGCTTTGGCGACATTTAATCTATTGGGTTTTTGTTTATATACTTTATTAAACCAAAAAATATATGTTGAATTTTTTGATAACCTAGAAATAACTTCATCATATGATATATTCATTTCATTTGGGTCTTCTATTGGAAAATGAACTTGATCTTCTAAATCTTTACCTCGACCATCGTAAAAATACAACCCACCATTAGATATATTCATCACAGTTGGGGCATTTCTTTTTCCTCGCTTCCCTCCTACACCAATGCTAAAGTCTAGTGAATCAGCAAAAGCAAATTGAGGCTTATGACATGAGGCACAACTAATGCTTCTATCAAATGATAAATCAGTATCAAAAAAGAGTTTTTTACCTAATTCAACTTCAGTTATAGGTGTCTTATCAAATTTATAATAGACTGAAGTGAAAGAAAAAGAAAAGGCAACAAATACTATGACAAATAAACGTTTCATAAGGCAAAAATAAACATATTGAAAAGTAGAAAGATTCTGAATTATACTAAAAATTAATCTTTTGTTTTATTGGACAATTATTTTCTCTACAGTATCGCCCATTCTTAATATATAAACCCCTTTATTACAATCCAATGGTTGAAATAATTTTTTGGTTTTCAAATTCTTTCAAAATACTGGCAATTTGATCTTTAGTAAATTTACTTTGTTTCATTTTTTTTGCAATTTAATAAGATTTTAAAAAAAATTGTACTAATTTCAGAGATGGTTACAACAACATCTAATCATATTTTTTGTTTTTATAATATATTGCAACCATTATGAGTGAACCATTACCAAGAAGAAATTTTTTAACCAGAGTTTCTTTAGCATTTGCCTCTGCATTGGCATCTCCTATTATAAGTTTTTCAAATTCAATTCAATCTTCTAAATCATCAGCTAAAAAAATGAATCCAATTATCAAAATACGTGCGTTAGGTTTTCAATGGGAAACCTTAGATCCCTTTTTGTTTTGCGTTCATCATGAAGATAAGTTTCCAAAAGGCAATGAAGTAATGGGCCCTGTTACCTCACTACAAGGCAGACATTTAGGAGATGATTTTATCATTAAAGATGGATTTAGAATGTATCATGGCAAATCAGTACCTGGTTTTCCGGGCCATCCTCACCGTGGGTTTGAAACCATCACGGTTGTTCGTCAAGGAATAGTTGACCATGCCGACTCTATGGGGGCAGCCGGAAGATACGGAGATGGCGATGTGCAGTGGATGACAGCAGGCAAAGGAGTTCAACACTCTGAGATGTTTCCATTGATAAGTACTGAAAAAGAAAACCCTATGGAGCTTTTTCAAATTTGGTTGAATCTACCAAAAAAAAATAAAATGGTTGAACCACATTTTAAAATGTTGTGGAGAGATTTAATTCCTAATTTTATTCATACAGATGGCCATAATAAAAAGACTACTGTTGAAGTAATTGCTGGAAAAATAGATAAAACGATAGCTCCTACTCCTCCGCCTAATTCGTGGGCTGCTGATGAGAAAAATGAAGTTGCTGTTTGGAATATTAAAATGGAGGCCGGTGCACAATGGACACTTCCTATAGCATCAGAAGGAATTAATAGAACCATCTATTTTTATGAAGGTGAATCGTTGTTATTAAATGAAACTTCTATACCTAAATACAATGCTGTTGAGTTGATGCCAAATGCTGAAGTTGTATTACATTCAGGCGATAAAGAAACCAGTATTTTATTGCTTCAAGGCAGGCCTATAGACGAGCCTGTAATACAATATGGTCCTTTTGTGATGAATACGAAAGAAGAGATAAATCAAGCATTTGAAGATTATCATCAAACACAATTTGGCGGCTGGCCTTGGCCTAAATACGACCAAGTACATGAAAGAAATAAAAGCAGATTTGCCAAACATGCTGATGGCAAAATAGAAACAAAAGAAAGCTAGTTTTATTTAGTTTTCGTTAGTAAAAATGAGATGAACTTCTTTGTTTAAAAAGTCTAATGCTTTTTGGGTTGGATTTTCATCACGCTCAATTAAAATTGAAAAAATAGCTTTAGATAAATCTATTCCTTTTGCATCATCAGGCAAACTCATAAAAGCGACATTAATCATTTGAATGATTTGCTCTTTAACAGCACGTGAAAGAGACCATACATGATGAGATACATATATCTGTTGGCTTAGGTTGTGGTTAAACTCAGCTTGTATATCTACAATCAGATTATGTTTTAGTTCTGAGGCACTCATCCCTGGTTTACTCACTCTTTGAATTACGTTGATAGGTGTAATTCTTTCGAGCAATAAAGCCATACGTTCATATGCTTGTAAACGTAATGGTGTAAAAAGATTTTGGTTTTTTAAACGAAGTTCTAACAAACGTTTTTCTTCTTCGTTTTTCATCATTCTATCAAATAGTAACCAAGATATAAGACCTACTATTAATGAAGGAATTGTGTACTTTAAAATTTCTAGTATAACTTCCATAATGTGATTTAATATTTGATGTTAAAACGTTAAAAGCAATTATTTATTATTCAACTAAACCCCTACCCTTTTTTATAAGTTTACCTTCTTGTTTGATATCTTTTGAAATGCTATCTAAAACGCCATTCACAAACTTACCACTTTGTGGGGTGCTGTATACTTTGGCTAATTCTATATATTCATTCATAGAAACTTTTACAGGTATTGATTCAAAATACAAAAACTCTACTGTGCCTAATTTTAAAATGATTTGGTCTGTTAAAGCTATTCTATCTGATTCCCAATTTTTACAATGTTTTTCGATATAACCCGAAAGAATTTCATTATTTGAAACAAATTTTTCTATCAAATTATCTCCAAAACCCATGACTTCATTCCAATCTTTTTCTTTACTTAACTCTTTAATATCGGTATTTTCAGTTAATGAGTCGGTAAACTTTAGAGTATATGAAAGTACAACAGGCTTGTCATCTATCCAATTAAAATAAGCATCTTCATATAACCCATTAAATAACTCAGAAGTATTAAAAAAATACTTTACAATATCTGTTACAAATTTTTTATCATCATCAAAAGTTGGATTTTCGATTGATAAATATTTAGACGTTGGTTTACTTTCAAGAAATTCAACATATAAATGTGGAATCTTATCTAAGTCTTTATCCCAACCCGCTGTTGCGTTATTAATTTGTTTATCTAAAACCTCACTGTTATATAGTTTAATTAAAACTTTATTGCAAAGCAATTTATTGAATTTAAAAATTTCTTGATCCAATAAAATATATTTACTCTTTTCTGTATCTAATGAGTTTTCTATCTGTTGATAGAATTTTGATACTAATGAAAGTGTATGTAAATATGATAACCAAAGTTTATCAATACTATTTTTATAAAATGAATGAACAGCTTTCATATCTATATTTTCATGTTGAGAATATAAATAAAGCGATTGAAAAGCTTTAATTCGAACGTATCTTCTGTTGAGCATATTTTTATATAAAGAACTATTTTAGGATTATAAATTTAATGCCTAATCCAAAGACATTTTAAATTTGATATTAGTATGTTGAACCAACTAACATCATATCATGAATACGCTTTTCTGCTAATTCGTTAGCGGCTTTCTGAGTATAAGTATTGTCAGCTGCTGCTTTTTTGTATATAGCCATTAGGGTGTCATAAATTTTTTCAGCACTTCCATATGCTATTTCTCTATTATATCCAATATGTTCGCTATAAACATTAATAAGACCACCTGCATTTACTAAATAGTCAGGAGCATAAGCAATTCCTTTTTGCATAAGCATAGGGCCATGAATTGTTTCATCAGCTAATTGGTTATTAGCAGCACCACAAACTATTGAAGCTTTTAATTTTTCTATATTTTCAGTATTTAAAACTGCACCTAATGCACATGGAGCAAAAATGTCCACATCTAAACCTATAATATCTTCTTTGGGCACAACGATACAACCAAAATCTTTTGCATATTTTGAAAGTACTTCATCGTTTATATCAGATATATATATTTTTGCACCTTCTTTGTGTAAATACTCAATTAAATGTCCACCTACTTTACCAATTCCTTGAACTGAAACAGATTTTCCAGCTAAAGAATCATTACCAAAAACATGTTTAGCTGAAGCTTTTATTCCCATATATACGCCAAAAGAAGTTACTGGAGATGGGTCTCCACCACCACCCATACTTTCAGGTAAGCCTACTACATGGTCAGTTTCCATTTTAATGTACTCCATGTCTTTAGTAGTAGTTCCAACATCTTCAGCAGTTATATATTTACCGTGTAAATTTTCAACAAACCTACCAAACTTTCTCATCAAAGCTTCTGTCTTATGTATTTTATTATCGCCAATAATTACTGCTTTTGCTCCACCTAAATTCAAACCCGCTAAAGAAGCTTTGTATGTCATACCTCTAGATAAACGCATCACATCATTAATGGCACTTTCTTCATTGTCATACATCCAAAGGCGTGTTCCACCTAAACCTGGACCTAAAACTGTATTATGAATTGCTATTAATGCTTTTAAACCAGTAGCTTCGTCTTGACAAAACACTATTTGTTCATGATTAAATGTTCCTAATCTATTAAACATATTCAATTGTGTTTGAGTTTGTTGTTCAGTGATTGTAGTCATTATTATTAATTTATTGAATTCCTAATTCGGCGGCAAAAGTACAATTTATTTATCAATAATTGTATGTAGTTTATTAAAAATGATAACTATTTGTTGCCTTACTTCGTATGCTCAATCTTATGAAGAAATTTATTGCACATTTTATTTCGGTTGTATTTCATCCATCCATTTTGCAATTGCTTGGTTATTTGATTATTTGGTTTTTTTTAGGTGATTTAAAACGCTTCACGCCCAAAGGCATTCAATATTTAGCCACTTCTATTTTGCTTTTTACTTGGGGTATTCCATTACTCACTTTCATGATTTTAAAATTAGTTGGGCAGATAAAATCATTCACCTTAGAAAACCAACAAGAAAGATTTATCCCTTATATGGTCACTGCTCTTTGCTATTTTGCTTGCTGGAGATTGTTTGTAAATAGCCATATTCAAGGGGTTATTGCTCCATACACATTAGCTGCTGCTGTAGTAATTGTATTTTGTGGGGTTACTAATTTTTTCACAAAAATTTCAGCTCATGCTGCAGGATGTGGCGGTATCACAGCATTTGTTCTTTTCTGTTTTATGTATGGTGGATTAGCAGAAATCAGATGGATTTTAGTGGCTATTTTATGTATCACAGGCATGGTTTTTAGTGCTCGTAAATACCTGAATGCACATACTGACCAACAGTTATTAATTGGCTATTTCGGAGGTATGTTTGTTTCTGCCATCACGCTTTATTTGTCTTTTGTTTTTTCGTTATAATTTGATTAAGTATTTTTGCCTCTTTAAATAAAACCCTTTGCCTTGTCAGTTATAGTAAATAATTTAAGTAAAATATATGGCGAACAAAAAGCTGTAAATAATATCAGTTTTGAAGTAAAACCTGGTGAAATTTTAGGTTTTCTTGGGCCTAACGGTGCAGGTAAATCTACTACCATGAAAATTCTTACTTGTTACCTACCTCCTACTTCAGGTTCAGCTAGCGTGTGTGGCTTTGATGTGGTTAAAGATACTCATGAAGTTAAAAAAAGAGTGGGCTATTTGCCTGAACTTAATCCGCTATATACTGATATGTTTGTGAAAGAATATTTGCATTTTATGGCTGATATTCATCAAATGGGAAGTAACGCCAGTAAAGCTGTTAGCGACATGATTGAAAAAGTAGGTCTCACTTTAGAACAATCAAAAAAAATTGGTCAGTTAAGTAAAGGTTACAAGCAAAGAGTAGGCTTAGCTCAAGCGATGATTCACAATCCAGAAGTTTTAATTTTAGATGAACCTACTTCAGGTTTAGACCCAAATCAAATTGTTGATATTCGTAATTTGATAAAAGAATTCGGAAAAGATAAAACAGTTATTCTTTCTACTCATATCATGCAAGAAGTTCAAGCTATGTGCAGCAAAGTAATCATCATCAATAAAGGTAGTTTGGTTGCCAATAGTGAAGTTCAAAGCCTAAATCAGTTTACAGAAAAAGACAATATATTTAAGATTGAATTTAGCAAAGTTATTGACCCATCGGTGTTTAAATCTATACATAGTATAATTGATATCTCATTAATTGATACCAATACTTATAGAATAATAGCTAGTGATGATTGTCGTGAAAAGTTATTTAAAATAGCTGTAGACAACAATCTAGGTCTGTTAAGTCTGGTTAAAGAAGAGCAAAATCTAGAAGAAATTTTCAGAACACTCACTAAAAATGTTTAGTGTGCAACTATAACTTTTAGCGACTTTTGATTTGTTCCTTCTAAAAAATACACCCCATTAGGCCAATTCTCAGTGTTGATATAAATGAATGGTTTGGCATTTTCTTGATATATCAATTTCCCTTGAACATTATATATATTCACAACATCGGTTTTTAAACTCTGTCCACATTGAATAGAAAAGCAAGTATTGGATGGATTGGGATACACATGTAACTGAGTTAATTTATTTTCAATGGTAGCGATACCGTTTTCAGCAGCTAAATTCAAAAATTCATACTCGGCTCTTTCTGGATAAAATTTTCCTACTTTATTATTTTCTGAATATATATAATATTGCATATTGTCGTCTTGCATATATACTTGATTTCCATATACCCCATCACCTGCTGTTCCATCTTGATGAAGACCATCATCATATAACATCATTCTTGAGAATTTAAGTGTTTGATTAAACCTAAAACCAATATATACCACATCTGCATTTGATACTTGAACATTAATGGTAGACACACTGCCTTTGAATCCTGCAATGGCATTTACGTTTGATATGGTTGGTGCTGTATATAAAAACTCTGTTGAGGCGTTTAAAAAACTTATTCTATTTGACATTAAAGTTTTAATACCAGGCACTTGATAGCTCCCCACCGTCACTTGATCTGTCATTCCATTTTGAAATTGAGTATAGCTATAAAATTTATTGCTATCTGCTTTCACTGCTGAGTCTACGATATTATGTATTTGACTGGCGTATGTTTCATAGTTTGTGTTTTCAAACATTTCTTTTGAAATGGTTTTAACATGTGCTATATACATTTTCTTATACGTAGTATTGTTCCATACTGCTTGTATTAAAGGCCAATATGAGTCGCTTGAATGAATATTTAAAGGCAATTGTTGCATATTAGCTATAGTCAAACTTCCCATACTGCTATTGCTAGAACCAAGAAAAGGAAATCCACCTAAGCTCATATTCAGATCCCATATAATCGGACAAAATCTACCGTTAATATCTTTATATAAATAATAATTTTGGCAAAAAACACCACTATAACTATCTAAATTTACAAGCACATGATTAAAAGCAAGCATCCATATAACCCTATCCATATCTAGTATACTTGCAATATTTGAAGCATGGTTTGTAACTGAATCAGACAAAGCAACAAGCTCGTTCCATCCATATTTAGATTTGATCTCGTAATTATTAAAATACTTTGAACTATCTGCTGATACATACTTTAAATTACATTTATTATTTGGACCCGGATTCACTATTGGGTTACATTTAATAAATATATTTTTCGAAACGTTAAAATGGTCTGTACAAAAAGTTTTAGTGATACTTTCTACATTTGAATATATACCCAGATTTTTCCCATTAACAATTACATGTGTAAAATTGGCTTGCGGACAAACCATGTAATTGGCTAGTATTTTATAAGACAATACTTCTCTAATCATAGATGGGTCAGCATATCCGTTGCCTAGTTTTATGTCTTTATACCCTTGGTATGATTGCGACTTATAGGTATCTAACTCGATATGAATAGGGTTCTTGGTATAAGAAGAATCATATGAACTATTTCCTTTATATTTTACTCCTACCGAATCAAATTTTTGAGCATTTATTTTAACCCAATCTGCCATTACATAACCATCACTCCCTAGCCTACTGGTGTCTAATTGATAATCCCAATTTGATTGTGAAAAATAAATTTCGATATGCTGAATCGTATCAATATTATAAAATGATTGAGCTGATGAAAATTGATAAGATAGTATGCTGATAGCAAAAATAACAAGTGATTTAAACCTCATTTTATTGAATGACAAGTTTTACAGATTTAATTTCATTAGTTTGGTTCGAGATATTTAATATATATATACCTGCCGAAATGCCTTGTAAGTCAATATTATTACTAACTAATACTGTTTCTTGTTTCACCAATTTACCTGCCAAGTCAATAATAGAGATGCTTTTAGGTTCTTTAATATTACTTATATATATAGCTGAATTTAATTGAGCAGGATTAGGATATATATATACATTATTTTTAGTTGAGCTTATTTGATTTATTCCATTAGGCACACAAGCTTCACAACTTGAAAAACAAACCAATGGCAATACCGTATCTTTAGTAACACTTATATACCTACTCCCATTATTTGCACAAGGACTTGGCACTGTTTCAGCCGTTGCCAATGTTTTTCCATTAAAGTATTTAAATGTATGTAAGCCAGTGTCAACATATGATATTACTTCATATACATTACTTCCAAAGCTATATAAGATATCCGTTAATAGATTATTGTTTTGAAATGAACCCGCTACATGCACGCCATTCACTTTATCAGCACCAACATATTTTACATCAACTAAAAATCTAAGTAAATTTAAACCTTTGGGTGCATTTCCTGAAAACAAGATAGCACCTATATAAGTTGTATCATCGCTTAACGAATCAATATATAACCAACGATTGTCGTTAAAGTTGTAGCCCACTCTAGACTCAACCGGGACAAATTCTGATTCATAAAACTGATCACCATTGACAAACTTATATTCATACTTGGTAAATGCAGGTAAATCTACCACAATACTATATATATTGGTATCTAAAGTAGATTGTGAAAGTTTGGTTGTATTTGGTTGCCAATCACCTCCAGGGAAACCAGCAATCGTCTGAAAATCGCCTGAAACATGTACACCGTTTATACTTACTGTTTGGCCCGTCATATCTACAGCAAATTTTACTTTTTTTGCATATATGTTGTTAGTAAAAAACAGTAAACTAAAAATGATTAATGAAAAGCTATATAAATATTTCATAAACTATTTGATAATGGTAATTTTTTTAGAAATTGTTTGTCCGTTGTTTGCTACAATGTTTATAATATATATACCTGCATCAATCCCAATCACATCAATAGATTGAGCAAATCTACCTGAATACACATTTACTCCTTTGGTATCATATATGTTTATCCAATTAAATTGATTAGCTATATTTGATTCTATTTGGAAATTACCATTTGAAGGATTTGGATAAATACTTAATTGATTTGATTGAATCCATGAATTAATACCATTGTTAGTAGAAGCAATTGTATATTTATATCCTTTAGAATATTGTTTCACACAACCATTGACATCAGTTATTCTTACTACATATATACCGCTATCAGTTGGTGTGTAGGTTTGATTGGTTTCGCCTGATAGTTTTAACCCGTTTTTATACCATTGGTAAGTAGTAGCTTGTGATGCAGATAAAACTTTATTGTTTTCTGTTATCACAGGAATTGCTGGTGGTAGGTTATCAGTATAACATTTTTCATAACGATGCATTTGTTGTGGTGCACCTTGTATTGTTTTTGTCCAAAGAGTTGACCCATTGGCATCTACTTCATAAACAGCACCAGTAAGTGCAACACAAACCAACATATTTCCGTTGGGTAATTGTTCAGAGTTTCCTGCATTGCTTGTGTAACCATTGCATGCATATCTACTATCATATATAGTGGGTCCAAAAGCTGCACCTCCTGTTCTATCATATATATATCCTTTTTTAGGTGTGATAATTTGATCAACACTAGATTGAGAATTTGAAACACCTTTGTTATTAAAAGCTACCAATCTACCTTCATTTGGTGAGCCTTCAGGAATCCAATGAGCATCATGGCATACATTAAATATTGCTGTTCCGCTAGCACCATATGCTGCAGGGTTTCCCCATCTATAAATTATGTCACCACCTTTGCCTGAATTGCCTCCTGAGTGAGAAGCAGCTTCGGCTGTAGTGGTGCTATGGTCTATTACATATATTTCATTTAAATTGTGTGATGAAACAGTTATTTGGTCAAGAATAGGGTTATAATCAACTCCATTCATATGTATCCAATCTTTTTGTATTTTGTAATTTACATTTAGTAATTCTGGATGATCTATTAAAGATGATTGATAATTAGCTTTTGCTGAATTTACATTTTGAACTATATGGTCCCAAAGTTTCCACTCCCAAACTACATTTCCTGTTGTGGCACCTGTAGGTTGTATTTCAACTACTTTATCACACCAAACTTCTCCATTAAACGTACAACCAGCATTGGCTACATCTGTTGCAGATTTTCTGTCATATGCAATTACCAATACATTTCCATTGGCTAATGGGCATATATCATGATGTGTACAATATTCTGTTGTTGAATATACATAATCCCAAAGTACTGTTCCATTCCAATCTAATTTTTGAATTTCACCTGCTATTGGTCCGCCTTGAAATGAATTTCCTGATTTACTTACACTTCTCCATAAATAACCTCCAGGCATTAGATAACATGAGTATGATGATTTTGCTGAAGTAGGATGTGTCCAAGTTTTAAAGGTGTTGCCATTGGTGTCTAACAAAGTGGTACTGGTACTATTCATCAAACTATATAAGGTGTAATCACCCCATTGTTGTGCATGAATATTGGTAAACTTTAAAAGGCATATAGCCAAAAACAGAATTTGATAATATTTTTTCATAAAATTATTTTAATGTTACGAAATAAAGTTTTTATTTTAACACTTTTGTAAGTGTTAAGTAAATATTACCAAATCAACAAATATTATCTTAGTATCGTTTTCTCTCTTTGCGGGCCAGTAGATATTAAACTTACAGGAAGCTTAATGCTATTTTCTATTTCTGATATATATTGCTTAAAATTAGTAGGTAATGTTTCAAAACTGGTTGAATCATGTATTTCTTCACCCCAACCTGCATATCCTATATATTGAGGTTCTAACTCGTTATTGTTTATATGAAAAGGCATTTCATCAATAAGTTGATTGTTGGTTTTATACTGATGTGCCACTTTTACTTCGTCAAATCCACTTAGAACATCTGCCTTGGTCATCATCAAATCTGTAACGCCATTAAGCATGATGGCATATCTTAAAGCAACTAAATCTAACCAACCTGTTCTTCTTGGCCTGCCTGTTGTAGCTCCAAATTCATTACCTTGTATTCTGATTTGTTCTCCGATTTCATCATTCAACTCTGAAGGGAAAGGACCACTTCCTACTCTGGTACAATATGCTTTAAACACCCCAAATACTTTTCTTATTTTTAAAGGAGAAACACCAAGTCCAGTACAAGCTCCGGCACTTAATGTGTTAGATGAGGTCACATATGGATACGTTCCAAAATCAATATCAAGCATAGATCCTTGAGCTCCTTCGGCTAATACATTTTTACCATCGTTTATGAGATGATTGATGAAATATTCACCATTTACAATATTCAATTTATTTAATTGTTCAACCGCTGCAAACCATGAATCAACAGCAGCAGCATCAGGTGCATCACCCCCTAAAAATTCAATTTGTTTTAGGTGTTTATCATATGCTTCTTGATACTTTTGTTTAAATTCGGGTGTATAAATATCTCCAACTCTTAAACCTGCTCTCCCTGTTTTGTCAATATATGTAGGTGTAATTCCTCTTAAAGTGGAACCTATTTTTGCTTCGCCTTTAGCTTTTTCACTTGCTGCATCTAAGCTGATATGGCTAGGCATAATTAAATGTGCTTTGTGCGACACATATAAATTATCAGTACTTCCTCCATATTGCTTCACCTTCTCTATTTCAATCATTAATTTCACTGGATCTATGACCACCCCATTCCCAATTAAGTTTTTACATGCTGGTCTAAAAATACCAGAAGGAATTGTATTTAATACTATACCTTTTCCATTGATATTTAGAGAATGTCCGGCATTGGGCCCACCTTGAAACCTAGCTACTAAAGCATATTTATCGCTTAAAAAATCGACAATTTTACCTTTGCCTTCATCACCCCATTGCAATCCTAATAATACGTCAACCATTATATATATTTTCTTATTTTACTTTTTTACCACAAGTTTTACAGCTACCTTCTTTGTTACATTCAGGATCTCCATATAAATACAATGAATGACTATTAATATTAAACTTTAATAAATCTCCCATCATATTTTGTATTTGTTGAATCCTAGGGTCACAAAACTCTAAAATATTATTGCATTTGTTACAAATCAAATGATCATGCTGCTTAAAACCGTGTGCCTTTTCAAACACAGCTTGTGATGCGCCAAATTGATGTTTAATGACTAAGTTACAAGCCAATAATAAATCAAGTGTATTATATACTGTAGCTCTGCTAACAGTATATTTCCTTTCTTTCATTTTTTCATACAATTGCTCTACATCAAAATGGCCTTTGCCCGTATATATTTCATCAAGTATAGCAAATCTTTCAGGTGTTTTTCTTAATTCATTTTGCTCAAGATATTCCATAAATATCTTCAATACTTGTGATTTAAGTTCTATTTGTTGCTTGTTTTGAGGCATTCGCATCTAATATTTGGGCAAATATCGGTTAGGATGAGAATACAACATCAACATCTTTTCATCATTTTTCTTCATACTTAAAACTTAATATTTGATAATTTTATATGACATAAATCAAGTTTTTAGTAAATATATATAGCTATCTTTGCCTACCATGAAAATAAAATTATATATGCTATCATTGGTTTTGCTTATTTCATGCAAATCGAAGGTGGAATCAATTAAACCTACGATTGATGATATTTCTGAATCTATATATGCCTCTGGAATTGTTAAAAGCAAAAATCAATATCAAGCTTTTGCTTCTGTCAACGGAATAGTAGAAAAAGTTTTTGTTTCTGAAGGTGATTTTGTAAAAAAAGGAACTCCTATTTTGTCTATTTCTAATGAAACGCAAAAACTCAATAGAGACAACGCAAAACTTGCTGCTGATTTTACTGATTTCAATTCAAACAAAGAAAAACTTAATGAAGCTTCTTTATTTATTGAATTTGCCAGAAATAAAATGTTGAACGACTCCTCACTTTTTTTCAGACAAAAAAATTTATGGCAACAACAAATTGGTTCTAAAGTAGAATTTGAACAACGCGAATTGGCTTATCAAAATTCGCGCCTCGCATACTACTCAGCAAAAGTTAAATATGATGATTTGAAACGTCAATTATCATTTTCTTCTTCTCAATCAAAAAAGAACTTGCTTATTTCTTCGAAATTAGAAAGCGATTATACCCTCAAAAGCGAAATTGACGGAATGGTTTACAGTCTTTCAAAATTAAAAGGAGAGATTGTTGGACTACAGTCTGCAATAGCTATTATAGGCGATCCCAAACATTTTATATTAGAGATGCAAGTAGATGAATATGATATTATAAAAATAAAAAAAGACCAATTAGTCTATATAACCCTTGATAGCTATAAAGGCAAAGTGTTTGAAGCAAAAGTTTCAAAAATTAACCCCATTATGAATGAACGAAGCAAAACATTTTTAGTGGAAGCTACATTTATAAACCAACCAGAAGTTTTATACCCTAACATTACTTTTGAAGCGAATATTTTACTCCAAACCAAATACAAAGCCATACTTATTCCTAGAAACTATATCTTAAACGATAGCATTGTTATGAAAAAGAATGGAGACAAAATAACCGTTAAAACTGGTCTTAAAGATTTTCAAAAAATTGAAATTATATCTGGTATTACAGCAGATGACGAATTGATAAAACCGACTGAATGAACTTAAAATTATTGTTTAGTGTTTCTAAATCGTTACTGTTTGCCCGTTGGAAACAAACTTTGGTGGCCGCTATTGGTGTAACCTTTAGTATTACTATGTTTATTACGCTGTTAAGTTTTATGTCAGGCTTAAACGATTTACTTGACG
Organism: Bacteroidota bacterium; assembly: GCA_947460345.1. Lineage (GTDB taxonomy): Bacteria > Bacteroidota > Bacteroidia > UKL13-3 > UKL13-3 > CANHGM01. The sequence continues at coordinate 54,236 of CANHGM010000010.1, forward strand.
GACTAATATTAAACAGAACGCCTCATGTTCGTTTGTATAACGAAATTCAACCCAGCAAAAAGCAACCTATTGATTATGCTGAGAAACATAAAAACGATTATAACTTTGTGAATTCAGTAAAACCTAAAAACGAAAGATTAGAAATATATAATAATGGTGCTATCATCAATGTATTAAAAAAAGACAAAAGAATACTTGGAATTGCTCCTAAAATTACGGCACAAGTATTTTATAATGTTGGAGCCATAGACTTAACTGGCGTCATAAACGGTATTGATGTGGAAGAAGAAAACAGATTATTTATGTTTAAAGACTACGTAACGGCAGGCAACTATATAAATTTAAAAAACATTCCAAACAGTATTGTGCTTGGTAAAGGTGCTGCAGAAAAAATGATGACCAATATAGGAGATGTGATACAAGTAACTACCATAAAAGGCGAAAGAATGCAACTAAAAGTAGTGGGATATTTCCAATCAGGGTTACAAGACATAGATAAAGTTCAAAGTTATACTTCTTTAAGTACAGCTCAAAAATTATTAGGTGAATCAAATAGTTATATTACTGATATACAAATAAAATTGAAAGACATAACACTTGCTCCATCCTTAACTATTGAATATCAAAAACTTTTTGATGTGGAGGCTATAGATATACAAACAGCAAACTCACAATTTGAAACAGGAAGTTCTATCAGAACACTTATATCTTATGCAGTTGGAATCACCCTTTTAATTGTAGCAGGTTTTGGAATATATAATATTCTAAATATGATGATATATGAAAAAATGGATTCTATTGCCATACTTAAAGCAACCGGTTTTTCAGGTAAAGATGTGAATTTAGTATTTATCATCATTGCACTTACTATTGGTATTTTTGGTGGTATGCTAGGCCTTCTATTTGGTTTTAGTTTATCGGCATTAATAGATCAAATTCCATTTAACACCGCAGCACTGCCTACTATCAAAACTTATCCTATCAATTATAATCCAAAGTTTTATATCATTGGAAGTATATTCTCTATTGTAACAACTTATTTGGCCGGATATTTCCCTTCACGCAAAGCCAGTAAAATAGACCCAGTCATCATCATCAGAGGTAAATAAAATGTCAGAAATTATACTCGAAGCTAAAAATATTTCTAAGTACTTCCACGATCCGCTTACGATTCAAGTACTCAAAGACATTAATTTTTCTATTAATAAAAGTGATTTTGTGGCTGTTACTGGAAGGTCAGGTTGTGGTAAGTCTACCCTATTATATATACTCTCTACTATGGACACAGATTACACTGGAGATTTATATATAGACGGTATAAAAATGGGAAACAAAAAAGAAGGTGAACTTGCCATCGTTAGAAATGAAAAAATAGGTTTTGTGTTTCAGTTTCATTATTTGTTAAATGAGTTTTCAGTGCTCAGAAATGTAATGCTGCCTGGATTAAAATTAGGGAAATATGATGAAAAAGAAATTGAAGCAAGAGCTTATGAAAAACTAAAAATTTTAGAAATAGAAAATGAAGCTTTAAAAAGCCCAAACCAACTTTCAGGTGGGCAAAAACAAAGGGTGGCCATAGCTAGGGCTTTGATTAATGACCCACTTATTATTATGGGAGATGAACCAACCGGAAATCTAGATAAAAAGAACAGCGAAATTGTTTTTAATATATTTCAAGAATTGTCGCAAGTATATAATCAAACCCTGTTAATTGTAACCCACGACAATGACTTTGCAGACAGAACAGATAGAATAATTGAGATGGAAGATGGGAAGATTATAAGTATATAATATTAATCCAACTTATATATTTCCATAATATCATTTAAAATTTAGGGAAATCAATTTTTAAATCAATGAGTTTGCCTGTGTGTATATCAAATACCCAACCATGAACCAACAGACCAGTATCTTTATGAGCTGTTTGTATTGCTGGGGTTTTGATTAAATTAATACATTGTTCTTGATCATTTAATTCAACCAATCGATTATATCTTTTTTCCTCATCTGTTATTACATTCAACTCGTCTTTGTGCAATCTATATACATCACCTATATTTCTTAACCAAGGATTCAACAAACCCATTGTGGTGTGTTTGTTAGTAATAAAATCTTTAATCATCATGCCCCAATTTCTACTAGCATTGGTTATAGCTCCATATGCTTTTCTAGCTTCCCACATTCTGTCGTAGGATGCATTATTTTTGAAACCAACAACAAAAGCTACTGCTGTTCCTAATATTGCAATAGACTGCCATGGAATAGAAAGCCAATGCCAACCAAATACTTCATATAAAATAGTTGGAATACTTGAAACAATGAGCAATCCATATATATATCTTCTTGTCCAAAAAAACCTCTTTAAAACTAAAATTTTTTCGGCTATGCATATAAATATATTTAAACTATAATTATAAAAATAATGTTAAAAAAATTAAACTAGTTTTTAAAACAAAAAAGGTTGACTCTATAGCCAACCTTATATATATATATATTATTTCTTATAAACTCTTAATCTCACTTACCAATTCAGTAAGAGCTTTTTTAGCATCACCAAAGAACATACTGGTTTTAGGTTTGTAGAACAATTCATTCTCTATACCAGCATATCCAGCTTTCATACTACGTTTGTTTACAATTACATTCACTGCATTTTCAACTTCTAAAATTGGCATTCCATATATAGGTGAAGTTGGGTCAGATTTTGCCGCTGGGTTCACTACATCATTTGCTCCTACAACTAAAACCACATCAGTAGTGGCAAATTCAGGATTAATTTCTTCCATTTCAATTAACTTATCATAACTTACGTTTGATTCAGCTAACAACACATTCATATGACCAGGCATACGACCAGCCACAGGGTGTATAGCATATTTAACATCAACTCCTTCACTTTCTAAAAGAGTTTCTAACTCATGGCAAACGTGTTGTGCTTGAGCTACGGCTAATCCATATCCAGGAACTATTACTACCTTTTTAGCATATTTCATTAAGATAGCTACATCACTTGCTTTAATTTCTTTGATAGTGCCTTGAACTGATGAAGAACCTGCTGCAGCTGAAGCAGCACCACCTCCAAAATTACCAATCAATACATTTATTAATGATCTGTTCATTGCTTTACACATTACCATGGTTAATAATGTTCCAGCAGAACCAACTAATATACCTCCAACAAGCATTACTTTGTTGTCATATAAAAAGCCACCACAAGCAGCTGCGACGCCAGTAAATGAATTTAATAAAGATATCACTACCGGCATATCTGCACCACCAATTGGTAATACGAATAAAATACCATATAAAAGTGATAGTACTAATACACCATAAAACATTTGAGTGGTATACTCTCCACCAGAAACTATAGCTAAAATAGCCAAACCAAAAATCACGATTAACAACCCAATATTTATCATTTGTTGTAATCCAAAAGATTTATCGTTGATTTTACCACTTAGTTTACCCCAAGCGATGATACTTCCAGCAAATGAAACACTACCTATAATCATACCTATGATGATAATTAAAAATTCACCTTTAGGCATTGAGTTTATATCTATACCATGTGAAGTAAAATGTTGAATTTCTATTAAAGAAATAAGCATAGCACACGCACCTCCCATTCCATTAAACAAACTTACCATCTCTGGCATTGCAGTCATTTGTACCCTCTTTGCAGCTATATATCCGAGTAACGATCCAAGTATAAGTCCACCAAAAATTAAACCTAAGTTTTGAAGTCTAATTCCTTCACTATTTTCGTATAAAAATATGGTGCCAAGTATGGCTAAAGTCATACCTATGGCAGCTATGATGTTTCCTTTCCTAGCTGTCTTTGCATTTCCTAAATATTTTAGTCCGGCTATAAAAGTAATAGATCCTATAAGGTATATTACTTGTAAAAAATTTTGTTGCATATCTTGTATATAATTATTCTTTTACTATTTTTTCTTTTTGAACATTTCTAACATTCGATCTGTTACTACAAAACCACCAACCACATTAATGGTACCTAATACTACAGCTAAGAAACCTAAAATTAATGAAATATTATTTTCAGCTTGACCCATTACTATAATTGAACCTATAACCACAACTCCATGTATAGCATTTGCACCACTCATTAATGGTGTATGAAGAACTGAAGGAACATGAGAGATTAATTCTATTCCCACAAAAATCATTAACACGATTAAATAAATCATGTCCATGTTGTCTTTAATAAATTGAAGTAAGTTTTCCATTTTTTATATATCTATTTTTTTTATTTTATATTAAATCTTCATCTATTGCATTTCCTGCATTTACATCTTTTATGCTTATACCATTATGTCCTGGTTTATGAATATTACTTCTATGTCTACTGTATCCAAAATAGATTAATAAACCAAAACACATCCAAGCCAATGCAGTTAATTGAGTTCTGCCATCTAAAGATATAATCATAGCTGCACATACTAAAATACCTAATATTGGAACTAAGGGCACCAATGGTGTTTTAAAAGGACGTTTAATGTTTGGAGAAGTTTTTCTCATAATTAACACGCCAACACATACTAAAACAAAAGCGAATAAAGTACCTATACTGGTTAAATCTCCAGCCAAACTACCAGGCAAAAACGCACCAAAAAAACCAACAAACAATAATAAAATGATATTTGATTTAAAAGGAGTTCTGAATTTTGGATGTAAATCACTGAATGCTTTTGGAAGCAATCCATCTTTACTCATTGTGAAAAAAACTCTAGATTGACCCATTAACATCACTAATATAACAGATGAAAAACCAGCCAAAATTGCAATATTAATCCAGTTTCCTAACCAAGTATATTTAACCATATATGTTTTAATAGCAAATGAAACCGAGGCTTCTTTTCCTGCTCCAACAAAATCAGTATAAGGAGCAACACCAGTTAAAACATGAGCAAATAGAATATATAAAATGGTACAAACAGCCAATGATCCAAGTATACCAATTGGCATGTCGCGTTTTGGGTTCTTTGCTTCTTGAGCAGCGGTTGACACAGCATCAAATCCAATAAAGGCAAAAAACACCACAGCGGCTCCTCTTAAAATACCACCCCAACCATGTTTAAATGGATCTTCATAACCTGGCTTGTCTGCTGGTATAATATATGGTGTTAAATTATCTTGATTGATAAATTGCCAACCCAATGCAATAAATACTAAAACGATTGCTACTTTAATAAATACAATGATGGCATTAACAACTGCAGACTCTTGAGTACCTCTAATTAATAAAAATGTAATTGCCAATAAAATAAACAAAGCAGGTGCATTTATAAAGCCAGATATGCCATCAGACGATTGTTCGAAAGGGGAATGACACCATTCATACGGGATGGCCCCTCCGAGTAAATTGTTTAAATATTCACTCCAGGCAATGGAAACCGTTGCAGCGCCCAATGCGTATTCAAGTACCAAAGCCCATCCAATAATCCAAGCAACAATCTCACCCATAGTTGCGTATGCATAGGTGTATGCACTACCTGCAATGGGAATCATTGACGAAAACTCTGCGTAACAAAGTCCGGCAAAGGCACAACCAATAGCTGCAATTAAGAATGAAATGGTTACAGCAGGACCAGCATGCTCGCCAGCGGCTGCTGCAGTTCTTACAAAAAGTCCAGCTCCAATAATAGCTCCAATTCCTAATGCAATTAGATTACCTGCACCCAAGGTTCTTTTTAACCCCCCATGAGCATCAGGATCTTGATTCATTAAATGTTCTAATGATTTTTTAGCAAATAATTTCGACATATAGTAGTTTTTTTTGCCGTAAAAGTAATGAAAAAAGTCATTCAAAAAATTAAATGTAGATAATCTATTTTAAAATAAATTGAATTCTCCATTTCCATTTTAATTTTTTATATTGAATTGTATTGAATTACATTTTGTCATTAAAAATCAAAAAAATTAAAAAAATTATCAACAGACAATTGTGCATCTGTATTTAAATACATACATTTGCATTTAATCTATTAATTAAACAATCATAATAAAAAATGAAAAAAGCTTTTCAAAATTTCATTAAGCTTACAGTATTGATTCTGCTGTTTCTGCTTAACGACCTGCATGTTCAAGCTCAGTGCTATTCTCAGCCAAATTATTGCACAGCTAAAACGACCAACATTGCGAACTATGGTATCGGTATTCAAAACGTTACTTTAGGAACCGCAATTAACAACACGACTAGTGCCAATGGTACTGCTCCTAATTATTTTGACTTCACTGCCAAAACTATTACTGCAGCTCCTGGTGCTACTATTCCTTTTTCAGTTAGAAACGGAAATAGTAACTCTACTAAGATTATTATTTTTATTGACTACAATCTAGATGGAACTTTCAGTACTTCTGCTCCTGAATTGGTTTGGGCTTCGCCTACAACTACTGCTGGTGCAACTGTAAGTGACTCATTTGTAGTTCCTGCTAGTTTAGGACTTGGGTTGTACAGAATTCGTGTTACAGGTGATTTTGGAGGTAGCCCTTCAAACAATCCTTGTACTTTAAATTATGGTGAAACTGAAGATTATTCTTTAGTAATTACTTCTTCTAACAAAGACGCTTTATCTATCAAAGGTACTTCTCCTGTTAATTTTGCTACTGGAAACAATAATATTAGTTTTTCAATAGCTAATCTTTGGGATTCTGCTATTAGTACTATTGATATTGGATACCAATTAGATAATAACTCTGCTGTTACTGAATCGTTATCAGGCTTATCTTTAGCTTCTGGTGCAATTGATACATTAGATTTTACTACTCAATTAAACATTTCTTCAGCTGGTACTTATACTTTGAAAATGTGGATAAACAATGTTAACGGCGGAGGAACTGCATCTGCAAACAATGACACTATTTGCAGAACATTTACTGTTTGTTCTTCATCTTTAAGTGGAACATATACTATTGATTCTACTGGAAGTGGTGCGTCAAATTTCGCATCATTTAAAGAAGCAATTGACAAATTAGTACTTTGTGGTATTAGTGGTCCTGTTGTTTTCAATATAGCTAACGATACTTTTTATGAGCAATTAACAATACCTGCTATTCTAGGTGCGTCATCTACTAACACTATTACTTTTGATGGTGGAGCAGGTAATGCAGCAAATGTGGTACTTTTCTATCCTGCTACTGCTTTGGCAGATAATTTTATTATTAAATTAGACGCAGCTAAATATATCAATTTCAAAAATATGACTTTGACTGCCGCTGGTACTAATTTCGCAACTTGTGCTACTTATGTAAACAATGCTTCAAACGATTCATTCCAAAATATTATATTCAATGGTCGTGTTACTACATCTACAAGCAATAACTTTGCTCTAGTATTTACACCTACACAAGGTTTTACTAATTCAAATGATATGGCATTTGATACTTGTGTTTTCAACAATGGTGCTTATGGTATTTATAATTATTCTTCAAGTTCTAACTCTTTAGGTTCATCTTCACAAAGAATTAGAATAACTAGAAATACTTTCACCAACCAATACGCTGCTGCTATCATGAACCAATACGTTGATGGTATCACTATAATTAATAACACTATTACAACTAATTCTTCTTATACCAATTATTATGGTATGTATAACTATTGGATTATGGTTTTAGCTGATATTAATAAAACAGTTGTAACTGGCAATAAAATTAGTGGTGCAGTTGGAGGTGTTGGTATTTATGCTTACTTTAATGGTGTAAACTCAAATGTAACTGCTGCTAGAAGATTCTTATATGCAAATAACTTTATTGAAATAGGCACTTCTTCAAATACTGCAGTTGGTTTAATAGACGACTATGGTAATAATGTTGACTATGCTCATAATTCAATCAATGTTGGTACTTCTAAAACTGACAATGGTTCTGGTGCTGCTCATTTTAGAGGTGTAGCTTATGGAGGAAATACTATTAGAAATAATATATTTGCTACTAGCAACGGTGCTACTTGTATCAGAGTTGACAATTTAAACTTCTACCCTACTATTGATTTCAATCAATATTATACTTCTGGATCTTACTTCGGATATTTAGGAGGAACTGCTAATAACAATTTAAGTGCTTGGCAAACCAACACTACCAAAGATGCGAACTCAGTATTTTCTTCTCCAGGCTATGCTTCAAATTCTGATTTACATATCTCTGGTGTTTGTAATAAAGGAACTAATCTTCAATCACTAGTTGCTGTTGATATCGATGGTGACAGCAGATCAACTTCACCTAATATTGGTGCTGACGAAAATAGCAATGCACCAACTAACGATGTTGGAATTATAGCAATCACTTCTCCAACTGCACCTGTTTCTGCAGGTTCTCAAGTTTTATCTGCAGTAATTAAAAACTTTGGTAATGATTCAATCTCTTCAATTACTATTTATAACGATTTTAATAATACAATTGATAGCCAAACTTTTAATTTTAACCCTGCTTTACAAATTTGTGATACTGCAACTGTTACATTTACTAACAATATAACAATTGCTTCAGGTTTAAATCATATCAAAGTATATACTGCAAAATCAGGTGATTCAAACAATATGAATGACACTACTCAAAATACTTTCTGTATTGCTATGAGTGGTAGCTACACTATCAATTCAGGTGCTGCTGCTTCATCTACCAATTTTGTATCTTTTGATGATGCTGTTGATCAATTACAATGTGGTGGTATCAGTGGTCCAGTAGATTTTACAGTTTCTGGTAATACTTATAACGAACAAGTAACAATACCTAATATCAATGGTTCATCTTCTACAAACACTATTTCGTTTGTAGGAACTTCCATTGGTTCAACAATTTTAACTTATGATGCTAACTCAGGTGCTCCTCATACTTTAAGATTAGCAGGTTGTCAATATGTTAGTTTTAGAAACATGACTATTCAAGGTACTAACCAATCATATGCTTGGGTTGTGAGTTTATTAAGTTCTAACCATAACAGTGTTAGTGCTTGTAAAATTGAATGTTCTGGTAATGCTGCTAGTTCTACTAGTGGAAACACTGTTGCTGTTATTATCAATAACAATTCTACTAATATTTATTCAAATGGTGCTAATGACGATAATTACATTGATAGCAATACCATCGTTGGTGGTTATTATGGTGTCGTATCTCAAACTAGTAACAGTAGTAATAAAAACTATATTAGAAACAACAAATTAACTAATAGTTACTATATTGGTATATATATTTCAAATAGCCAATGTGTTAAAATCCTTAACAACTCAATTGAAAACAGAGGTAACCAAGGTAACTCAATGGGTATCAATTTAATTAATGCTAACGCTGCTGGTAACAATGGTGCTTATCATGAAATTAAAAATAACTATATAAACAATGTAGGTTCTTATGGTTTATTCTTCCAAACTGCTCAAGGTGGTAACAATGCAAACAGAGGTGAATTATACAATAACATGATCGGTGGAACATTCACTGGTGGTGGTGCAGTTCATGGTATTAATTACTCATATCCTAACTATTGGAAAGTATACAATAATAGTATATCAATTGAATCAACTAACGCTTCTTCTAACAATGGTATAACACTTACAGGTGCTAATATCGTTGGTGCTGAATTTGTAAACAACTCAATTGCAATTAATTCTACAACTGCAAGCAATGCACTTTGTATGAACTTAAACGCTACAAATGTTGCAAACGCAATTGATTACAATAACTATTACAATGCTTCAGGTACAAATATTATTAGAATTGCTGGAACTACATATGATGTAACAACATATGCAGCAGCTTTCCCTAATGGTGGCGGAGCAAATTCTATAGATGGTGACCCAGGATATTTAGCTGGAAACGATTTACATGCATCTGGATCACAATTAGATAATAAAGGTGATGCTAGTATTAATGTAACTGAAGATTTTGATGGTGATAACCGTAGCACTACTACTCCAGATATTGGAGCTGATGAGTACAATTCAATTTCATATCAAGATTTATCTATTGTAAAATTACTTGCTCCTTTAAATGTTAGCTGTTTAGGTGGTTTTAACCAAACTATCACTGCAGTTCTTCAAAACGTAGGTGTTGATACTATCGACTTATCAACTGATACTGCTTGGGTTGCTGCTGATGTTATTGATCCTAATAGTAATTTAGTTACTTATGGAACTGTAATGGTAACAGGTAAAACTTTATACCCTCAAGACACTATGGTTATTGACATTACTCATGCTTTTGATATGTCGGAGCTTGGTAACTACAACATTAAACCATACGTAACATGGGTTGGTGATTCTAACTTAACTAACAATTCTCTTAAAAACCAAAACTTCAATGGTGAAGCTCCTTCTGTAGATTTATATTATTCAAAAGCTAGCATTTGTAATGGCGATACCATTAAGATGTCAGTGGCAAATAGTAAAAATGCTATTGATTATCAATGGTTCTTAGATGGTAACCCTATCATGAATGCTTATGATTCAGTATTATTGGTTACTGACACAGGTGCTTACTTTTGTTTATTGAGCAACAATTCAGGTTGTTATGCAAGTACAGATACCATAGTAGTTAGAGCTGGTTCTAAACCAACTGCATCTTTCTCTGCTTCTAAAACTACATTCTGCTCTGGTGACAGTGCTATGTTGTTTACAACTTTAAACAACTTATATTCTTACCAATGGATTATGAATAATACCGTTATAAATGGTGCTACCGATACTTCATATTATGCTAAAACCTCTGGTGACTACAGCTTAAAAGTAACTGAAACAGCTTCTGGTTGTTCTGATATTACCAATAGCTTAAGCATCACTGCTTATAGTGCTGTAAATGCTTCATTAACTTATTCTGGTAGTAACAACAGATGTGTTGGTGATAGTGTTAAATTAAGTACGAACAATGCATCTGGTTTAACTTATACTTGGTATTTAAATAACAACGCTATCTCTCCTACTGATTCATTTATATACGCTAGTACTTCTGGTGACTATAAAGTTGAAGTTGCTAACAGCAATGGTTGTAAAACAATGTCTTCAGTTGTTACTTTAACATTCAATGCTTTACCTAATAGCAATATTTCTATGTCAGGTAATAGTGCAGCTTGTGGAAGTGATACAGTTTATATTGATGGTGTAAATAACGCTAGCTATACTTATGAGTGGTATAACAACGGTTCTGCTATCAATGGTGCTGCTTCAAGTCAATTGATAGTAACTACAAATGGTAATTATACTTTAAAAGTAACTAATACAGCAGGATGTTCTAGTACTTCTAGTGCTATAAATGTTACATATAAAGTTAAACCTTCTACTCCTACTTTAAATGGTGCTGCTACAGCTAATGTTTGTCCTGGTGATAGTATGAGAATTAGTGTTTCACCAGTTGATACAGGTTCATTCACTTTCCAATGGAAATTAAATGGTTCTAATATTAACGGTGGTGTTGATTCATTCTTCTATGCTAAATCAAATGGTTTATACTCTGCTGAAGTTATTAACAATGGTGGTTGTGCTACAGTTTCAGCTACTGGTGTTAACGTAACATTATATACTGCTGGTACTCCTGCAATTACTGCTACTGGTAGCACTACTTTATGTGCTGGTGATTCAGTTAGTTTAACTGCTGCTAATGCTGCAACAGGTATAGTAAGTGTTGATTGGACATTAAATGGTACTTCTACAGGTGCTACAGCTAATCCATTATTTGTAAAAGCTGCTGGTGCATACAATGTAAAAGTAACTGATAACAATGGTTGTAAATCAACTGCTACTGATGTAAACGTTGTGGTTAATCCATTACCAACTCCAACCATTACTGAAATCAAACCTAACAGTCAATTATCTACTTCAATCACATATACAGCTTACCAATGGTATTTGAATAATGTTGCTATTTCTGGTGCAACTACTCAAACTATCAGAATCTTTGGTAATGGTGATTATTATGTTGAAGTAACTGATGCAAATGGTTGTAAAGGTAAATCTGCTGTTAACTCAGTAACTTGGTATGTTGGTATCAATGGTGTTGAGGGCAAATCTGCTATCAATGTTTATCCTAATCCTTCTCATAACTTATTCAATATAGAATTACCAGAAGGTGTTGATTCTAAATATATTTCTGTAAGCGATATTACTGGCAAACAAATAAATGTTAACTTAGTTCAAGTAACTAAAAACGTTTATTCTATTGACATGAGTAACCAAGCTTCAGGTGTTTATATGTTGCAAATCAATAACAATTCAATTGTTAATCAAATTCGTTTAATTAAGTTCTAATTATTCTGAACTTATAACTCTAAAAAGGAGTTGGATTAGTCCAACTCCTTTTTTTTGTTTATGAATCATTAGGTCTATCAAAATTTTAACACTCCACTCCTTGCTTCTGCCTTATATTTGCAACATATTTCCCCTATGCAACACATCAGAAATTTTTGTATTATCGCTCATATAGATCACGGTAAAAGTACTTTAGCCGATAGATTATTAGAATTTACTAAAACTGTTACCCACCGCGAGATGCAGGCCCAACTCTTAGACGATATGGATCTTGAACGTGAACGTGGTATCACTATTAAAAGTCATGCAATACAAATGGACATGAAATTAGGTGGCAAAGATTATGTTTTAAACTTAATAGATACACCTGGCCACGTCGATTTTAGTTATGAAGTTAGTAGATCTATAGCTGCATGCGAAGGTGCCTTATTGATTGTAGATGCGGCTCAAGGTATTCAAGCTCAAACAATATCAAACTTATATTTAGCTTTAGAAAATAATTTGACCATTATTCCTGTGCTAAACAAAATTGATTTACCTGGTGCCATGATTGAAGAAGTTAGCGACCAAATTGTTGATTTATTGGGATGCGAAAGAGATGAAATTATTCATGCCAGCGGTAAAACGGGTTTTGGGGTAGACAATATTTTACAAGCCATTGTTGATAGAGTTCCTGCTCCTACAGGTGATCCAAAAGCTCCATTAAAGGCCTTAGTATTCGACTCAGTTTTCAATTCGTTTAGAGGAATTATTGCCTATTTTAGAATATATGACGGCATAATTAAGAAAGGTGAAAAAGTGAAGTTTATGGCCACTGAAAAGGAATATTTTGCCGATGAAATTGGAATTTTAAAATTAGAAAAAGAAGCTAAATCTGAAATTTCAGCTGGTGATGTGGGTTATATAATTTCAGGTATAAAAGAAGCAAGAGAAGTAAAAGTAGGTGATACGCTCACCAGTTTCGAAAACCCTTGTGCCGAATCTATTCAAGGTTTTGAAGATGTAAAACCCATGGTGTTTGCAGGGATATATCCTGTTGACACAGAAGATTTTGAAGAACTACGTGAGGCAATGTATAAATTGCAACTGAATGATGCTTCACTTACGTTTGAACCTGAAAGTTCTGCTGCACTAGGATTTGGTTTTCGTTGCGGGTTCTTAGGAATGTTGCATATGGAGATTATACAAGAAAGATTAGAAAGAGAATTTGGAATGACTGTGATAACAACCGTTCCCAATGTGAGTTATCATGCCTATCTTAACAATGGTGATATGGTAATAGTAAACAATCCGAGTGACTTGCCCGACCCTGGAAAGATGGCTAAAGTAGAAGAACCTTTTATTAATGCTCAAATTATTACAAAGTCTGAATATATTGGTCCGATTATGAGTTTATGTTTAGGTAAACGCGGTATACTTAAAAACCAAAATTACTTAACTTCAGATCGTGTTGAAATAATATTTGATTTGCCTTTGGCCGAAGTTGTTTTTGACTTCTTTGATAAACTTAAAACTGTTAGTCGCGGATATGCTTCATTCGACTACCACCCGATTGGATATGTAGAGAGTTATATGGTAAAACTAGATATTCTACTGAATAAAGATATAGTTGACGCTTTATCAGCAGTAATTCACAGAGACAGAGCCTATGATTGGGGTAAAAAGATATGTGAAAAATTGAAAGAACTAATTCCTCAACACCAATTTGAAATACCTATTCAAGCGAGTATAGGGGCCAAAGTTATAGCTCGTGAAACCATTAAAGCATTAAGAAAAGATGTTACGGCCAAATGTTATGGCGGAGATATTTCACGTAAACGTAAATTATTGGAAAAACAAAAAGAAGGTAAAAAACGTATGAAACAAGTTGGTTCTGTAGAAATTCCTCAATCAGCCTTCATGGCAGTATTAAAACTTGACTAATATTTATTTTATATAGTATATTGCACCACAAATGATTTTAATATTATTAGCAGTAATAGCTTATTTATTAGGTTCAATACCTACTGCCGTTTGGGTAGGTAAAGCATTTTACCATATTGATATCCGAGAATATGGCAGTGGTAACGCTGGAGCATCGAATACTTTCAGGATATTAGGTATTAAGTCAGGAATTTTTGTAATGTTAATTGATGTTTTAAAAGGACTAGCCGCAGGTGGATTAGTGTATCTTCAACATCAATATAATCCTATTACTACCCATTATCAATGGGTAAATTTAAAATTGATTTATGGCGGTTTAGCAGTTTTAGGTCATTTATATCCAATTTTTGCAGACTTCAGAGGGGGCAAAGGAATTGCTACTTTATTTGGGATGATTTTAGCTATTCATTGGTTATCAGCTGTTGGAATTGCTGGCGTTTTCCTAATCATACTTTTCTCTACTCGATTTGTTTCGTTAAGCAGCATTACAGCTGCAATAAGTTTTCCTATTTTATTGCTGGTCGTATTTCAATATGACAATCCATATTTTATAGCATTTGGTATATGTAGTGCTATTTTGGTATTATTAACCCACCAAAAAAATATCAAACGTTTACTCACGGGTGTTGAAAGCAAAGCCAATATTTTACCTAAACATAGAAGGAAATAAAGTTATTAAGCTTTCAATTAAAAGTGTTGTACTATTTGAAAATACAACGGCATTCCTAAGGTTATATTTATAGGAAAAGTAACAGCAAGAGCCATGGGTAAAAAAAGTCCGGGATTAGATCTAGGAACAGTTATTTTCATTGCGGCTGGAACAGCTATATATGAAGCACTGGCAGCTAAAACAGCAAACATAAACCTACTTGTAATATCATGAGTTACCAATGAACTTAAAATAGCAATTAAACTTCCATTTAATAATGGGATTACAATAGCAAAAGCTAATGGAAATATTCCATGTGAGAAAAATGCTTTTAATTTTTTACCACTAGTAATACCCATATCAAGTAAAAAAATAGCGAGAAAACCTTTAAACAAATCATAAGTAAATGGTTTAATACCCTCAGCTTGCTTTGCACTAGCCAAATAACCTATTACCAAACTACCTAGAATAAGTAAAACACTTCCATTGGTTAAAGAATGTTTTATAACTGAAGAAAAATTAAATGTGTTATCACTTTTTTCTTTGTTGAAAATAGAAATTAAAATTAAACCAGCAATAATTGCAGGCGATTCCATTAATGCCATAATGGCTACCATATGGCCATGCAAAGTTAAATGTTGTGATTCAAGGTAAGAGACTGCGGTAACAAAAGTAACAGCACTAACTGATCCATATGCTGCAGCTATAGCTCCAGCATCATATATATTTAATTTCCTTTTTAGTATAAAGAATGTATATAATGGGATGAGAAGAGAAATACCTATACCAAATAACATAGACCATCCAATTTCATAAGTAAAAGCTTCGTGAGATAATTCTTGTCCACCTTTAAATCCAATAGCAAACAATAAATATATTGAAATAAATTTAGATGAATTAGGTGGAATTTCAAGGTCGCTTTTTACATATACTGCAAATATTCCTAGTACAAAAAAGAGCAAAGCAGGATTGGTTAAGTTTTCGATAAGTAAGTTAAAGTTCATGTTATATTGAAGTAATAAGGATGCAAAATTCTGTAATAATATTCATAAATATATATTTATAATTAAATATATAAATATTATTTATGTATTATGTACTTAATAAACTTTTCTATTTTTTGACAAATAGTTTAAAATCCTTTTGATTGATATTTTAAATATAAGAATATACAATTGAAATGGAATTAACCTCTAATGAATCTACAAAACAGTCTTTTCTGGCTGACTTAGGCTATTCAATGATGCTTTTGATTGGTATTAAAAACGAATTGCAAAACCATGAATTAAAATAATACAGTTAAAGGATTGAATATAAAATAAACCTAGAGTTTAATTAAATTGAAAAGTAAAAAACTAGAAAGAAGAAAATTAAATTGAAGAATAATTAATATGCTCCTTTAAACAAATTATTTCTTGGCTTTCTTTTCTTTTCCACCAAATACTGAGATACTCACATATCTCTTAGGATTAGCTTTTAAATCTATGAGCAATTTGTCTAGATCTTCTGATGATTTTTGAAGATTGTCATATAATTTTTTGTCATTTATTAGCAATCCCATGCTGCCTTCTCCTTTATTTATTTTACCAACCACTTCATTCAAACCTGAAATAGCATTCTTGGTTTGAGCAATGGTATTCTTCAAATCTGTTGCTGCTAATGAATCTGTAATGTTTTTTATATTCTTAAGCGTTTTGCTCAACACTTCATTATTGTCTTTAAAGTTTTTGCTTATAGAAGCTACATTAGCCAATATTTGATTAAACCTGCTTTGTTCGTTGCCTACTAAGTTACTCAAACTGCCGCTCATCTCTTTTAAGTTAGCCAATGTTTGTTTGATATCATTCATACTTTTGGCAATATCATTACTTGTACTGCCCCCCAAAGTACCTTTTAAACCTGATGCTACTGAGTCTATCACGCCTACAAGTTTTTCCACTTTATCTTTAAGAGGAGATAAAGCATCACCAATTTGTTTAGCAAATCCTGGTTGTAGGTAAGCAAATAGTGTATCACCTTCTTTTGCTTCAGGCTTCAAACCACAGTTGGTAAGATTAATTACTTTGGTATTAAAAATATCGTTTGAAGTAATTCTTGAAGTATCGTATTTAGAAATATGTATATCTGAATTGAGTTCCAACTCCACTAACAATCTTTTGTCTTCAAGCATTTTTACATTAGTCACTTGCCCCACTTTGTATCCATTGATAACAATTGCATTAGATTTAGAAAGACCATCTACTTCGTTGTACAATGCATAATATGTATTGCTAGAAGAAAATAAGTCGTTACCTTTTAAAAAATTATAACCCAATAACAATACTGTAATAGAAACAGCTGTTAATGCTCCAATCTTAGCTTCATTTGATACTTTAAACACAGTATTTATAATTTGTGGTTTTTTAACAGTTTAATTTAATTCCTCTATATCTATTTTATCAGGTATTACAAATGTTTGAGGGTACATTTTCATTAATACATGATACATTTTTTGGGCTTCGATTTTATTTCTATAGTTACCAAGTCTTATTTTATAATTTGGTTCATTAAAAATGAGAACCACAAACTCATCCGGAAAAATAGAAATCAATTCTTTTTTGATTTCAAATGCTTTTTTTCTATCAGTTGTTTGAAAAATCTGAATTCTATAACCAGAAAACGAATGCGTTTCTTTGCTTTTTTCTAATGTTTTTTGAAGTAAGGTATCTACTGATTCCGGCATATTGAGTACTAGTCTGCCTTGAGCTTTACTCAATTGAGACATACTTATAAGCCATATAATAAATGTAATTCTCAAAAATATTAGCTATTAACTTTTTTATGATCGGCTAAGAATTTCTCTAACCCGATATCAGTTAAAGGATGTTTAAGCAAAGCTAAAATAGGTTCTAAAGGAGAAGTAATAACATGAGCCCCAACTTGAGCACATTTTACAATATGAACCGGGTTTCTTATAGAAGCAGCAAGTACTTGTGTTTCGAAACCTTGGACAGCAAACATTTGAACCATTTCTGCAATTAATTGAATTCCATCATAAGAAATATCATCAAGTCTGCCAATGAATGGAGAAACATAAGTAGCTCCAGCTTTAGCAGCTAATAAAGCCTGACCTGTGCTGAACACTAAAGTGCAATTGGTTTTAATACCAACTGAATTAAAATACTTAATGGCTTTTAAACCATCTTTGATCATAGGTACTTTAACCACAATTTTTTCATCTATTTTAGCTAAGTGTTCTCCTTCAGCTATCATCCCTTTTAAATCAGTAGCAATAACCTCTGCACTTATATCGCCATTGACTAATTTGCAAATGGCTTTGTAGTGTTTAATAGCATTTGCAGGACCTTTAATTCCTTCTTTAGCCATAAGACTTGGGTTGGTGGTAACACCATCCAGAATACCCAATTCGTTTGCCTCTTTTATTTGGTCAAGGTTGGCTGTATCTATAAAAAATTTCATTTAGTTAGCTGTTGTTTATTTGTTTATATCAAAAGTATTCATAAAGGCAGTAGTAAAGTTTCCATTTCTAAAGTCTTCGTTGTGCATGAGTTTTTGGTGAAGAGGAATGGTCGTTTGGACGCCTTCAACAATAAATTCTGACAATGCTCTATCCATTTTAACGATACATTCATTACGGGTTTGAGCTGTAACAATCATTTTAGCAATCATACTGTCGTAATTAGAAGGGATTGTGTAACCAGCATAAATATGAGTATCAACTCTAACACCATGTCCACCTGGTTTATGTAAACTAGTTATTTTACCAGGAGAAGGTCTAAAGTTATTATAAGGATCTTCAGCATTAATACGACATTCTAGAGCCCATTTGTTGTCTGGGAAATAATCTTTGCCAGAAATAGGTACACCAGCAGCTATTAAAATTTGTTCTTTTACTAAATCGAAATTTATTACTTCTTCAGTCACAGGATGTTCAACTTGAATACGGGTATTCATTTCCATGAAATAGAAGTTTTTGTGTTTATCAACCAAAAACTCAATGGTCCCAACACCTTCATATCCAATGGCCGCAGCACCTGCTTTAGCTGCATTACCCATTTTTTCACGCATTTCTTGATTTACAAATGGTGACGGGCATTCTTCAAGTAACTTTTGATGTCTACGTTGAATAGAGCAATCTCTTTCACTCATATGACACACAGTTCCATATTGGTCGCCAGCAAGTTGTATTTCTATATGGCGGGGTTCTTCTATATATTTTTCTAAATACATAGCATCATTTCCAAAAGCAGCTTTTGATTCTTGTCTGGCACTGTCCCAAGCGGCATCAAATTCATCTTCTTTCCAAATAATTCTCATTCCTCTGCCTCCACCACCTGCGGTAGCTTTTATAATGACAGGATACCCAACTTCAGCAGCTACTCTTTTACCTTCTTTTACATCTTCTAAAAGACCATCAGAACCTGGAATTAAAGGAACACCAGCATGACGCATGGTATCTTTTGCATTAGATTTGTCGCCCATAGAATTAATCATTTCAGGAGAAGCTCCAATAAATTTAATTCCATGTTTTCTACATATTTCAGAGAACTTAGCATTTTCTGATAAGAAACCATAACCTGGATGTATAGCATCAGTATTGGTAATCTCGGCTGCAGCTATGATGTTTGGAATATTTAAATAACTAAGCGGACTAGGTGCAGGACCAATACAAACGGCTTCATCTGCAAATCTCACATGTAAACTATCTCTATCTGCAGTAGAATAAACTGCTACAGTTTTAATACCCATTTCTTTACAGGTACGAATAATTCTGAGAGCGATCTCTCCTCTATTGGCAATAAGTATTTTCTTAAACAAGGTACTATTTATTTATGAGTCAAAAAAAAATAATTGTAAAATATTTCTACAAGAAATATTAGTTAGGCTCAACTAAAAACAATGGTTGATCATATTCAACTGGTTGAGCATTTTCTACTAATACTTTTACTATTTTACCACCAATTTCACTTTCAATTTCATTAAAAAGTTTCATTGCTTCTATAATACAAATTACTTTTCCAGTTTTAATTTCATCACCAACATTTACAAAACTTGGTTTGTCAGGTGAAGATGAACGATAGAAAGTACCAATCATTGGAGATTTGATGGTAATTAAATTGCCTTCTGAAGAAACTGGTGTAGGTGCAGAAACACTCTCTACGGCAGGAGCCGAAATTTGAGGAGCTTGTTGTACTTGTGGTTGTTGATATGCTTGCATTTGTTGCATTGGTGCTTGCATATATACTGGTGCATTGCTATTTACGTTTTTAATGCTCAGTTTAAAATCACCTTGCTCTAACTCAACTTCTGAAACACCTGATTGTGATACAAACTTAATAAGTTCTCGTATTTCTTTGATTTCCATATGATTAATATAATTTATGCGTATAAAACAAAGTGCAAATAAAAGCAATTTTTTCTAAATTATCTTACTTATTGGCTCTTTTGCTCAAAAACTTTTGAACATTTTACTTATTTTATATAAAAAAATGTGGAAATATTGAATATCTAATTTTAATACTTATTTCCGATAAAAATATAATCCTAAGAAACCGACAAAATTATATATTTTAATTATCGTTATTGCTTATATTGTTATTAATCTTGGTTGTATAAAATCACTTTCTAAATATACATTTCATGGAACCATTGTTGACCAAAACATGAAAGGTATAAAAGATTGTTATATAGAAGTTGAGGCCCATGATATCAGAGATTGGGCTTTTTTTATTAAAGCAAAAACTAATTCAGATGCTAATGGAAATTTTACTTTTAAATACTATAGTAATCTAAGATAATAGGTATATATTAATTTTATACATCCATATTATATTGATATTGTTTTTAGAGATTGGTTTTTAGAAGATTTGTTGCAAGTAAATGTGCCTTCAATAAGTAATGCCTTTTTGAATTTTAATATAAAGAATTCTAAAAACGGAATAACATTAAAACTAGTGTCAGACCATAGATTGTTATATAGAAGCGTTGGATTTGATACAACAATATCTGTAGAACCCAATAGAATTGTAAAATATAAAGTTTATGGAAATAGATATACTGTTTACACTTACGATAAAACCAATAAAGATGGTTCGCATGTGGTATATAAAGACTCTATTTTTTGCCCAGAATTTACAGAAAAAAATTTAACTATTGAATATTAATATATCTATCATTATAGTTCTCTTTCAGGTCTTAATGCAAACACAGGAATATGAGATTTTAATATCATTTGTTCAGCAAATGATCCTTCAAACATACCTTTAGGATTGGCTTCTTCTACTGCCATCATCATCACTAAATCTGCTTTTATATCATCACAATATTGCAAAGTTATATCTGTTATATTGCTTCCTTTTAAAGTTTCAAAATTATATTCTATTCCACTTTCAATTAAAAGTGAGTTGGCTTTTTCTAAATTGGTTTTTAATGAATGTTTGTTTTCACTGCTTTTATCAGAATCAAGTCCGAGTATATATAATTTAGCTTTAAATATTTGAGCTAAAAAAATACCCATCATTACTTTTTCTGTAGTTTCAGGTGAGCTATCAATTGGCACCACAATTTTATCTAAAGTGTTTTTGGTATATTCTTCTTGAACAGAAATTACAGATGATTTGCACATCCTGATCAACTTATATGTTTCGCTTCCATTCCAAAACCTTCTAAATCCTGTGACTCTTTCTGCTCCACATATAATTAATTTCTTTTGATTTGAGGTAGAAAAAGTTGAAGTTCCTTTAGCAAAATTTCCGTGCTGATAATTATGTTCTACTTCTATGTTTTTTTGAGCAAATATACTCTCAGTCTCTTCTACCCTCTTTTTTGTTTTACCTTCAAAACTATTTAAATCGTCATGTATATATAAAATATCAATACACTTTGGGGTAAAGTGTTGCATAAAAAATTCAGCAAAAGAACAAGCTGGAAAAAAAGATTCTGCTTTTTCTGCAGTAAGTAACCAACTTTCAAAGGGGTTGTTTTCCATGAACGCAAAGTAATAACATTTATTTCAATAATCAAAGAATTATCCTAAATAGTCTATATATAATAAATAATAAATAAAACTTATCAGTCTTAATTATATATATTGTTATATCAGTTTTGTTACTTTTATTTGCATTAGACATAACAGAACATTATGGAACAAAAAAACAATTCATCATCATTAGTATCTTTATTAACTGTATTTTTCTTTTGGGGATTTGTAGCAGCATCTAATGGCATTTTTATACCATTTTGCAAAAATCATTTTGAACTCACACAGTATCAAAGTCAACTGATTGATGCGACTTTTTACGGGGGCTATTTTTTTGGATCACTTGTGTTATATTATTTATCCTTGTTATTTAAAGTGGATATATTAAATAAATTAGGTTATAAAAAAGGTATTATATTAGGCTTAACAATTTCAATAATTGGTGCTTTGTGCATTATTCCTTCTGTAAATGCTGGTTCTTTTACACTTATATTATCATCTTTTTTTATCATTGCTATTGGTTTTTCGTTGCAGCAAACATCTGCTCAACCTTTTGTAGTGGCACTTGGTAGTGCAGAAACTGGTGCTCATAGATTAAATTTAGCTGGAGGAATTAATTCTATAGGAACCACAGTAGGGCCTATTATAGTAAGTTTTCTGTTATTTGGTTCTATCACTGGAAATAAAGCTGAAACTTCTATAAGTTCAATCAATACTTTATATATAATTTTAGCTATTGTTTTTGCTGCTGTACTTATTTACTTTGCATTTGCTAAACTTCCTAATGTAACTTCTCAAGAGAATATTGAAAACAGCCCAAAGGCTTCACTTGCGCTATCAATTATTGCAGTTCCCACGTTTATCTTATTATTTGCAACGAGTTTGTTACCAAAGAGTTTTTCAGATTTGTTTATATATCTTTCTCTGGTTATAATTTTAGTAGTTTTATTAAGTTCCTTATATCAGGCTAGCAAAAACCCATCAGGTTGGGGTGCCATGCAATACCCACAGCTTATACTTGGAATGATAGCAATATTTATATATGTTGGAGTTGAAGTAAGCATACAAAGCAACATGGGAGCACTGCTTAAATTGCCTGAGTTTGGTGGGTTTGACGAGAGCAGTATATCAAGGTTTATATCATTATACTGGGGCAGCTTAATGATTGGTAGATGGACAGGAGCGATCTCTGCTTTTAATTTAAAATCTAAAACAAAAAAGATATTGGGGGTCATTGTACCTTATATAGCATTTGGGGTCATATTATTTGTAAATAGTTTGGGTGGAAAAGCTGTATATGATTTATATATGTATGCCATATGTATAATAGTTTTAATCATTGCAAATTTAATTGGTCAAGAGAAGCCTGCTAAAACTCTAATGTTGTTTTCATTTTTAGGAGTTTTAGCTATGTTTATTGGTTTAATGAATACGGGTCAAGTTGCATTATATGCTTTTATCAGTGGAGGATTGGCATGTAGCATTATGTGGCCTTGTATTTTTGCTTTATCTATCACAGGTTTAAAAAAATACACCAGTCAAGGTTCTTCATTTTTGATTATGATGATATTAGGTGGTGCCATCATCCCTCCTATTCAAGGCAAATTAGCTGATGAACCTAGTATAGGTATTCACAATAGTTATATAGTTCCCATTATATGTTTTTTATATTTAGCTTTTTTTGCATGGAAGGTTAAAAATATATTAAAATCAACTAACGAAGCTGATACATTAGATAAGCCTACCCAAGGTATTCATTAAAGAAAAAAACTTTGAGTTTAAAAACATTAGAGGCAAATTATATAAAAGTATGCTTATATAAATATACTAGACTTTGTATTAAATTATAAAGCATATTCTAAATTAAAATATTTTTGTTATAAAACTTTATAGGTTCTATGAACCAAAAGAGTGTTTAGCTTGCTAATAAATATAAAACTGCCATTCTTACGGCAACTCCATTTTCTACTTGGTCTAAAATGATAGAGTGTTCACTGTCAGCAATATCACTGGTAATTTCAACACCTCTGTTTATAGGACCAGGATGCATAATTACAATTTCTTTATTAAGATTTTCAAGCATTTTTAAGTTTAAACCATACATCATGGTATATTCTCTAAGAGAAGGAAAATACTTGATATCTTGACGCTCTAATTGAATGCGAAGCATATTAGCTACGTCACACCATTCTAAAGCTTTTCTTAAATTTGTTTCAATTTTAACTCCAAGAGATTCTATAAATTTAGGTATAAGAGTGCTAGGTCCGCATACCATTACTTCTGCACCTAATTTTTTGAGACAATAGATATTAGACAATGCAACTCTTGAATGCATAATATCTCCTACTATCACTACTTTTTTACCTTCCACATCACCAAGTCTTTCTCTAATACTATAGGCATCTAATAAAGCTTGTGTTGGATGTTCGTGAGTGCCATCACCTGCATTCACTATTTGAGCTTCAATGTGTTTTGATAGAAATACACATGCTCCGGGAGCTTGATGTCTCATGACCACAATATCTACTTTCATTGCCAAAATATTGTTCACAGTATCTATTAAAGTTTCACCTTTAGAAACTGATGAATTAGAGGCAGAAAAATTAAGTACATCAGCAGATAATCTTTTTTCAGCAAGTTCAAATGAAATACGAGTACGAGTAGAGTTTTCGAAGAACAAATTAGCGATTGTAATATCTCTTAAACTGGGAACTTTTTTAATAGGTCTATTAATTACTTGTTTAAAGTTGTCAGCTGTTTCGAATATCTTTCGAATATCACTTGTTGTGATATTTTTTATGCCGAGTAAGTGAGGTTGAGATAATTGCGACATACTTTTATGTTAATGAATTATTTTCTAGTATCCATATTTTATTACCTTCTTCATCATTCCATTCTACTTTCACTTTTTCGTTAGACCTAGTGTCTACTTCAAAGCCAACATAGTCAGGTTGGATAGGCAATTCTCTGTTAAATCTTCTATCAATCAATGTCATTAATTCTACTTTGGCTGGTCTTCCAAAATCATTTAAAGCATCTAAAGCAGCTCTAACTGACCTACCTGTATATAGTACATCATCCACAAGAATTATATTTAAGTCTTCAATATTAAAATCAATATTCAACAATTTAGGTTCGTGAATTTCATTGCCACGTCTAAAATCATCTCTATAAAAAGTGGTATCTAAATCACCATATTTTACTTGAGTATTTCTAGTCATTTCGGCAATTATTCTATGAATTCTTCTAGCAAAGAAAACACCTCTAGGTTGAAGACCAATAATAGCTGTATTTTTAAAATTGCCATGTAATTCCATTAATTGGCAGCAAAGACGTTGACTTATTACTTCAATTTGTTTTGCGTTGAGTAAGATTCGTCTGTTCATTTGGTTTCACTTAATTCAATTATTCTTTCGAACTCAGCCTGGGTAACTGGAGAAACACTTAATCTTCCTTGTTTCACAAAGCCCATATTTTTTAATATTTCATCTGCTTTAATTGTTGTTAATGAAACAGATTTTTTAAGTTTTTTGAAAGGTATTAAATCAACCACTACCCAATTTTTATCTTCAGTTGTTGGATCTTGATAATATTCTTTAGCTACTTTAGCTATTCCCACTACATCAAGGCCTTCGTTGCTATGATACCAAAGAACCATATCACCTTTTTTCATTTCTCTTAAGTTGTTTCGTGCTTGATAATTTCTAACACCATCCCAAAAAGTCTTTTTATCTTTATGGAATTGATCCCAAGAGTATTTAACAGGTTCTGATTTTACTAGCCAATAATTCATTTCTACTGCAATTTTAAATTTTGATTGTCATTATTAAGCAAAAAAGTTATTATTTTTTAACCACAATGCCTTATTTCATATTTACTTTGCAGCATGCGATTCACAATTGTAGGCAATGGCAATGTGGCGTGGCATTTTTTACATGCCTTTAACAGAGCCGGACATATATGTACTGAAATCATAGGAAGAGGTGCTAAACCACTAGGTTTACAGTTGCCTTCTTGGTCGCAATATAAACAAATTACTGATGGAGATTTTAAAGAAACAGATATTTGTTTTGTTTGTGTAAATGATGATCAAATAGAAGAAATTGTCCAAAGTTTACATTATAATCAAACTATGGTTGTTCATTGCTCAGGCACTATGCAACTAGATTTATTAAGTAAATTTGAAAGAAGAGGAATAGCTTGGCCTGTATATAGTTTATCTAAAAACGTACCTATTGATTATAGTTTAATGCCTATTTGTATTGAAACGGTAGACTTTTTAAACTATCAAGCCATTGAGCAATTTTTTTCGCCTATTACTAAGTCGATTCATCAAGTGAATCAAAATCAAAGAAAATATTTGCATTTATCAGCAGTGTTTGCCAACAACTTTACCAACCATATTTATACAATAGCAGCTGAGTTGTGTGAAAAACAAAATCTATCGTTCGATTTATTAAAACCAATAATCAATCAAACTACTGAAAAAGTTAAATTCACCCACCCTTCTTTGGTTCAAACGGGTCCTGCTTCAAGGCACGATTTACATACTATTTCGAGTCATTTAGATTTATTAGATACTTTACCAGAATATAAGACTTTATATATGTTGATGACCGAATTGATAGTTGAAAAATATGGAATTGAGTCTAACTCACCACAAAAACCATAAAAGATGCACGAAGAGAAACATTTTACAGGTTCAGAAATGGTTAGAGATGTGGTGATAGGAATGAGTGATGGATTAACAGTTCCTTTTGCTTTGGCAGCCGGATTAAGTGGTGCTGTAGATAACAATAAAATTATTATTACTGCCGGTATTGCCGAAATTATAGCTGGAAGTATTGCTATGGGTTTGGGTGGCTATTTAGCTGCCAAAACAGAATATGAGCACTATGAAGCAGAACTAGCAAGAGAGTATGAAGAAATAGAAAGGGTACCAGAAAGAGAAATTGCCGAAACCAAAGAAATTTTTTCGGCTTATGGTTTAAGTGAAGAATCTGTAGATTCTATTGTAGCTGAATTATCCAAGAACAAAGACCATTGGGCAGAATTTATGATGAGGTACGAACTGGGATTAGAGAAGCCTGAAGTAAAAAGAGCTGCAAGAAGTGCTTTTAATATTGGTGTTTCTTATATCATCGGAGGGTTAATTCCTTTACTAGCATATATATTTACTGAATTGCCTGCAGATGGATTTATGATTTCGACTGTTACAACATTAATGGCATTGTTTATATTTGGTTTTGTGAAATCAAAAATCATTGGTCAACCTCCATTTAAAGGCGCCATCAGGGTTTTAATTATAGGAGCTTTAGCAGCAGGTGTTGCCTATATTACAGGAAGATTATTTAATTAATAATTGATGAGAAATTTCTATATAACTTTAGTTATATGTATACATTCAACTTTTATACAGGCACAAAAAAACATTCCATCTTTGGTATTAAATGCATTTAACAAACAATATATAGGTGCTACAGAAATAGAATGGGAAAAAGAAAACGAACACACCTATGAAGTTACTTTTATTTTTAAAGGAGCTGACTATTCTGTAAACTATGACGATACAGGAAATTGGCTTGAAACAGAAGTTGATATTATATATTCTGAATTGCCTGAGAAAGTAAGATTAACCATAGAAGCGAATGAAAACATCAAATATATACAAGAAATAGCTAAAATAGAAACAGCTAAAGGCGATATCTATTTTGAAGTTGATTTTAAAAACACTTTGCTACCTCTAAAAGAAAAATATTATTCAACTTTAGGTGTTGAATTAAAAAAATAACTATTTAAAAACTCATTTTTCTATTTTACCATTTTTTATATTTATCTTTAAATATATTATTTATCTTATTTTAAAACACTTACAAAGTAATTAAAATTTTACTTTCTTATATAATAGTATTACTATTATATTTGCACACAATACAATTACAATGAAACATATACTAGCCAATTTAAAAATAAGCATTAGTAAAAATTTATATTTAACTGATCCCAATTCTAGTATTTTAGGTAGAAATATAATTTTAAACTCAATAGAAATTATAGATGAAATGGGGTTTGAGAAATTTACTTTTAAAAAATTAGGAAATACTATAGAATCTCCAGAGGCATCTATATATAGATATTTTAAAAACAAAAACCAGCTTTTAACCTATTTAAACTCGTGGTATTGGAGTTATATGGAATATCAATTAGTATTTGAAACAACCAATATAGATTCGCCTGAAAAACGATTAGAAAAAGCTATTTTACTTATTACATCTAACAGTAAAGAATATATAATTGATGGAATTAATCTCGCTAAAATACATAAAATATTAATTGCAGAATCAGCCAAGTCATATTTAACAAAAGATGTAGACAAAATAAATAAAGAAGGAGCATTCCAAAGTTATAAGCAATTCGTATCTAGAATTTCTGAGATTATTATTGAAATTAATCCCCAATATTTGTATCCTCAAATGCTTGTAACAACTATTATAGAAGGAGCTCATTTGCAATCATTTTTTGCAGAACATTTACCTAGACTAACTAATAAGTTAAACACACCTAATTATATAACAACATTCTACACCAATCTTGCATTTTTATCAATAAAAGACAACAAATGAAAACACCATATCAAAGATTTTGGTTATTATTAAAACCAGATAAAAAGGAAATATCACAAATATATACATATGCTTTTTTTAAAGGTGTGATAGCCCTCTCCTTACCCATAGGCATTCAATCCATTATAAATTTAATTCAAGGCGGAAGTGTTTCGGCTTCGTGGATGGTTCTTGTGTTTATAGTAACTTTAGGCATTGCATTAGGAGGCTATATGCAAATGATGCAAATGAGAATAACCGAAACCATTCAACAAAAAATATTCACCAGAGCTGCATTTGATTTTACCTATAGAATTCCGAAGTTGAAATTTGAAGAAATATATAAGCATTATACCCCTGAGTTAATGAATAGATTTTTTGATGTATTGACTTTACAAAAAAGTCTGGCAAAAATTATCATTGATTTTCCAACTTCAATTCTTCAAATTGTTTTTGGTTTGATATTGTTATCACTCTATCATCCATTTTTTATCTTATTTAGTTTTTTACTAATTTCATTGGTTTACAGCATAATAAAGTTAACCAGTAAAAAAGGACTTGAAACAAGTTTAAACGAATCTAAATATAAATACAAAGTTGTTTCATGGTTAGAAGAACTAGCAAGATCAAAAGATTCATTCAAACTGGCAGGTATCACACATTTACCAGAAGTAAAAACAGATGAGCGTGTTTCAGGTTATTTAGAATCAAGAGAAAATCATTTTACCGTATTAAAAAATCAATATAAATTTTTAATTATATTCAAAATTATTGTTGCTTTAGGTTTATTAATTGCTGGAGGTTTATTGGTGCTTGACCAACAAATGAACATTGGACAATTTGTTGCTGCAGAAATTATTATATTATTGATTATAGACTCTACAGAAAAGATTATTTTAAATTTAGAAAATGTATTTGATATTTTTACTTCTTTAGAAAAAATAGGACAAGTGACTGATTTAGCTATAGACAATCCAACCCATCAATCATCTTTAAATCACGACATTAAACAACCTATAAACGTTGAAGTTAAGGATTTATCTTTTACATACCCAGGTAGAACAAAATCAGTATTAGACAATATATGTTTTGATTTTAAAGCAAATAACAGTTACTGCATTACAGGTAATAATGGTTCAGGCAAATCAACACTCATACATTTAATTAGTTACTTATATCAACCAATTTCAGGTAGTGTGAGTATAAACAATTTCCCGATAGGCAACTATAATATATCTGAATTATATAAAGTAATTGGAAATGGGTTGGTTGAAGAATCTATATTTGAAGGAACATTAATTGAAAACATAACTTTAGGAAGAGATTTTATTAAAATAGAAGATGTGCAGTGGGCTATAGACAAAGTATATTTATCTGATTACGTAAAAGAACTTCCTTTGGGTTTAGATACCAATATTGATATATCAGGAAAAAAATTATCCAAAAGTTTAGTTCAAAGAATTATCATCGCTAGATGTATTGTTAATAAACCCAAGTTAATATTACTAGAAAACCATTTAGATTTTATTGAAGAAATAGAACGAAATAAAATAATAGATTTTTTAACTGACAAATCAAATAACTGGACATTAATCACCATTTCTAACGATCATTATTTACAACAAAAATCTGATACTGTTATCACGATGAAAGATGGTAAAATAGTGAATTAATAAAAATATATACACATGTTAAATATTACACAAAATTCTATAAAAGGCAAATTTAATATAGAAACATTAGAGTCATTTAAAATTTTAGGTACAAGAAATCACAGTAAAAAATTAATAAAAGTATTATATGCTATGGGAGTATTATTACTGATTATTATTTTTTTGCCATGGACACAAAACATCAGATCTAATGCAAGGGTTACAGCCTTAAAACCTGACCAACGCCCACAAACCATACATTCAATAATTGCAGGCAGGATTGAGAAATGGTATGTACAAGAAGGACAATATGTAAACAGAGGAGACACCATTTTATTTATAAGTGAAACAAAAGAAGAGTATTTAGATCCAAACTTGGTTGGCAATATAGAACAACAAATTAAATCAAAAGAGTTTGCCGTAAAATCATATATGGAAAAAGTAAAAGCAAATGACAACCAAATTGATGCTATTAACAACTCAAGAAGATTGAAATTTGATCAAGCTAAAAACAAACTTATACAAACAAAGTTAAAAGTGCAAAACGATAGTATTGAATTATCAGCATCACAACTAAATTATAAAATTGGCAAAGACCAGCTGGTTAGGATGGAACAAATGTATAAAGAAGGTTTAAAATCGTTAACAGATTTAGAAACACGCAGGTTGAAGCTACAAGAATTACAAGCAAAAGTAAATTCACAAGAAAACAAATATTTAAGCAGTAAAAATGAAGAAATAAATGCAACTATAGAGTTACAAAGTATCAATGCAGAATATAGAGATAAGATAGCTAAATCAGAATCAGATAAGTTTGCCACTCTATCAAATATGTATGATGCAGAAGCTACTGTTTCTAAACTTCAAAATCAATATACAAATTACAGCATCAGGTCAGGTATGTATTATATATTAGCCCCACAAGATGGATATATAACCCAAGCCATAAAATCAGGCATTGGTGAAACCATTAAAGAAGGTGCAGAAATTATAAGCATTATGCCATCTGATTTTGAGTTGGCTGTTGAAATGTTTGTAAATCCAATGGATATTCCTTTATTAGAAATAAACCAACATGTTCAGATTCAATTTGATGGTTGGCCTTCAGTTATATTTTCTGGTTGGCCTGGAATATCATACGGAACCTATGGAGGTAAAATTGTTGCCATTGATAATTTTATAAGTGAAAACGGAAAATACAGAGTACTACTTTCTCATGACAAAAACTATCCTAGTTGGCCAAAAGAAATTAGACTTGGAGCCGGTGCTACTACTATGACTTTGCTAAAAGAAGTTCCTGTTTGGTATGAACTGTGGAGACAAATAAATGGCTTCCCGGCTGATTATTATAAGAAACAACCTACTAAATCTAATAAAGCAAAAAATGAAACTAAAAAGTAATATATATATAAGTGTTTTTTTGTTTTTTTGGTTAACCTCTATTGATGCTCAAACAGATACTTCGTTCAAATTGAATTTCAATAAGTTTATGATAATGGTTAAACAAAACCACCCCATTATAAAACAAGCTCAATTACTTTTAAAAACTGCAGATGCAAGCACACTTGCTGCTTATGGAAACTTTGACCCAAAAGTGTTTTATGATTTAGACAATAAAACATTTAACGCTAAAAATTATTATCAAATAAGTAATGGTGGTTTTAAAATACCTACATGGTTTGGTTTAGAAATAAAAGGAGGAATTGAAAACAACAACGGTGTATACTTAAATCCTGAAAGAACCACTCCTTACAACGGTTTAATCTATACTCAACTATCATTACCCTTAGTTCAAGGCCTTGTTATTGACGAAAGAAGAGCTACTTTAAAACAAGCCAAAATTTTTAAAGAACAATCAGTTTTTGACCAAATAAATATACTAAATGATATTTTATATAAAGCCGGAAAAACTTATTGGGATTGGTATTTTTCATATTTGAATGTTCAAATTTATCAAAATGCTATCACATTGAGCGAAACCAGGTTTGATGCTGTGAAACAGACTTTGATATTGGGCGACAAATCGGCTATTGATAGTGTTGAAGCATTGATACAACTTCAAGACCGTAGATTAAATTTACAACAGGCCCTTTTAGATTACAATTCAAAATCTCTTTTTTTATCTAACTATATATGGTTAGATGAGAACACACCTTTAGAAATTACAGATAAAACAACTCCAGAAGAAAATTATTTCACTAATGAAACAAGTAAAACTGTTGAATTTAAAATATCCAAATTAGATAGTTTTATATATATACATCCCAATTTAAAAGTATATGAATTTAAACTAAAGCAACTAGATGTTGAAAAGAGATTTAAACAAGAAAAACTTAAACCCAATGTATTAATTAATTATAGTCCATTGAGTAGTGTATCTAACTTAAACTACAATAGCAATAACTACAAATGGGGAGTGAGTTTTGGTTACTCATTATTTTTAAGAAAAGAAAGAGCTGATTTGCAGATAACTAAAATTAAAATTCAAAATGTTGCTTATGAAAATTTAAACAAGCGAAATGAACTAACAAATAAAATTAAAGCAACTGTATATGAGTTTAAAAGTTATCAAAACCAAGTAGAGATATATACCAAGAATGTAAAAAATTATGAGAAACTTTGGGAATCGGAAAGGCGGTTATTTGATTCAGGTGAAAGTTCTTTATTTATGATAAACAGTAGAGAAACTAGTTATATCAATGCACAATTAAAGTTAAATGAGTTGTTAAACAAAAACCAACAATCTATTTTAGGTATTGATTTTATACTAGGTATACTTCAATCAAAATATTAAAGCGATTCTTATTAAAGTCAAAACCAAATACTCAAGTTATAAAGCAATAATATATATTTCTAATTTTAAAGCTTCTACTTTATTACTCACTTACTAATAAAATAAATTTAGTATTGATTTAATTAAAACCTAAACGCAGTTTTTTTTGTTATACAAACGCACTTTTTTAGTGATGTATAGTCACATATATTTGCACATCAATTTTAAAAAACAAACATGGAACATATAGAATGCTTAATTATTGGTTCAGGTCCGGCTGGGTATACAGCTGCTATATATGCTGCAAGAGCAGATATGAAACCAGTGATGTATGAAGGAATGCAACCGGGCGGTCAATTAACTATCACCACCGAAGTTGAAAATTATCCAGGATATCCTGATGGTATAGAAGGTCCTCATATGATGGAATTATTCAAAAAACAAGCCGTTAGGCTGGGAACAGATGTACGATTTGGTATGGTTACCTCAGTTGATTTTTCATTAGGTAAACCTCCATATAAAGTGATAGTGGATGAAACTACAGAAATATTAGCGGAAACTGTTATCATTTCAACTGGAGCTTCAGCTAAATGGCTTGGATTGCCTAGTGAACAAAGATTAAATGGTGGAGGGGTATCAGCTTGTGCTGTTTGTGATGGTTTCTTTTATAGAGGAAAAGATGTTGCCATTGTAGGAGCTGGTGATACTGCATGTGAAGAAGCATCGTATTTATCTAAAATATGTTCTAAAGTGACCATGATTGTTAGAAAAGATACTTTTAGAGCTTCTAAAGCTATGCAACACAGAGTTTTGAATACACCCAACATAGAGGTTCTTTTTAACAGTGAAACAGATGAAATTTTAGGAGACCAAGTAGTAGAAGCAGTTAGGGTTAAAAATACTGCAACAGGTGAATTAAAAGAAGTGTCAATTACAGGTTTCTTTGTAGCTATTGGTCATACCCCCAACACAGCTATTTTTAAGCCATGGATAAGCATGGATGAAACTGGATATATATTGACTACCCCTGGTACATCTAAAACCAATGTAGAAGGAGTTTTTGCATGTGGTGATGCTCAAGATAAAGTTTACCGTCAAGCTATAACGGCTGCAGGAACTGGTTGTATGGCTGCTCTGGATGCCGAAAGATATTTGGCAGCTAAAAAAGATATATAGATTACATATAATGTATAAAAAAACCTGGCTCATACGAGCTAGGTTTTTTTATGTCATTTAAGTGATAATTTAGATAAATAATATTAAGAGTAATATAATAATGATGAGGGCTCCGGCTGAAATATAAAGCCCTCCCCCACTAAGTTTCATTTTCTTTTCAATAGATTTAACTTCTTTTTTGAGTTTATTTTTTTCGACAGAATTTAAACATTTGTTATGCTTGATACAAACAACATTGACAACAAAGTGATAAATCCTATAAAGTTATTTTTTTTCATGGGTATATTTTTATTAAAGTGAACTTTTTATTCACTCAACAATATTGCACCCTTTAGAACATTTTAAAGTTATACAATTTAATAAATATATATTAAAATTCTTCTAACCGTTTCTTAAAAAAAGTAACCTATTATGAAAAATAAATTATACAGTTTTTAATTGCTTTTCAAAATATTTACAGAAATGAGTCCAAGGACAAGTGTCGCATTTCGGACTTCTGGCAAGACATATATATCTTCCATGTAAAATAAGCCAGTGATGGGCTTTTGGTATGATATCGTCAGGTATATGTTTGATCAGTTGCTGTTCGGTTTGCAAAGGGTTTTTGGCTCCTCTAGTGAGGCCTAACCTTGCTGAAACTCTATATACATGTGTGTCAACAGCCATGGTTGGTTTGTTATAAATAACAGAAGCAATTACATTGGCGGTTTTTCTTCCTACACCGGGCATTTTAACTAATTCATCTACAGTTGCAGGAACAATATCTTTAAATTCTTGATGTAGCATTTGAGCCATCCCTATTAAATTTTTAGTTTTATTGTTAGGGTAACTCACAGTTTTTATATATGGAAATAATGTATCAAAATCAGTTGCCGCTAATGATTGAGCATCAGGAAAGTCTCTAAATATAGCTGGAGTAACTAAATTTATTCTCTTATCTGTACATTGGGCTGACAGGATAACAGCCACTAACAACTCATACGGGTTAGTGTAATTTAATTCCGTTTCTGCTTCTGCATGATGCAACAAATTATAGGAAATAAAATGCTCGTATCTTTCTTTTAGAAGCATATATATTATTTAAGTAGTGCGGTTTTCAAAGCCAGTTGTTCTTGATATTCAGTTTTAAGCAATGGACACACTTTATATCTTTCATCATGTGTATCATTATAAACAGCTTCTAGCGTTTCAACTACATTTTTGATTCCTATTTTTAAAGCCCAATCAAAAGGGCCAAAAGGATAATTTGTACCCAATTTCATAGCCAAATCAATATCATCTCTGCTAGCAGTGCCTTCTTGTAATGTATAATAAGCTTCGTTTATAATCATACAGATTACTCTTGATGTGGCCATTCCAACTCTGTCTTTTACTATAATAGCTTCAATAGTTAAATTCTTTTTAAGTTGATCAAAATACTTTAAAGCTTCATTACCTAAGCCTGTTATTTCCCATATATTTCTGTTAATAAAAGTTGGGAAGGCTGTCATACCATATATCAAACTTAAATCGTTGGGTGGGTATTTAATAGACTGGGCTAACAATGACGATTGAGTGATGTGAAGAATGATGGGAATATTTTTAAGAGAGGCATAGGTTTCAAATCGATGTTGATGGCTATCAAATTCTAAATCGAAAATTGCATCAAATAATTTTGGATTGATAGCATTAAATTCACTAAAATTGAACCTTAGTAAATCAATACCAGATGTCGAAAACTTTTCTTCGAATTCTTTGCACCTTTTGTCTGTGCCTGTATATAGTATCTTCATTTAGTCAAAATAATAAACACCACAAAAATATGGGAAATAACATCATTTTAACCGATTCAGCACCAAAACCTATTGGCCCTTACAGTCAGGCTGTTATGGCAGGCAACACACTTTATCTTTCAGGACAAATAGCCTTAGACCCCCAAACTGGCCTGATGCACCAAGAAGATATAAAAACAGAAACCATGCAAGTAATGAAAAATATAGAAGCGGTTTTAAATAAAGCAGGCGTTAGTTTTAGTCAAGTTGTAAAAGTAACCATTTATTGCACTGACCTAGCAAATTTTGCAGCCATCAACGAAATATATGGTTCGTATTTTAGCACTAATCCACCTGCGAGAGAAACTGTTCAAGTATCAGCCTTACCCAAAGGTGCCCATGTAGAAATTTCGCTAATAGCTGTAAAATAATATTATGTCAAAAAAAGTTATATATATATTTATTTTTAGTTTGATGAGCTCAGCTATATGTGCTCAAAAGAATTATTTTACACACGCTGATACCCTAAGAGGCAGCATCACCAACGAAAGAAAATGGTGGGATTTGAAACATTATAATTTAAATTATGAGGTTAACTTAATAGATTCGACATTCAAGGGGAGCAATATCATCACCTACAAAGTGCTTTCAGTTGGAAATACTATGCAAATAGATTTGCAAACACCTATGAAAATTACTGCTATCAAGCAAGACAATTTAAATTTAACGTTTAAAAAAGATGGATCAGCTTATTTTGTAAAATTAATCAAAAACCAAGCTATTGGCTCAACACAAAAGGTTCAAATTTTTTATGAAGGCAAACCTAAAGTGAGTGTTAATCCACCTTGGTCGGGTGGCGTAACATGGAGCAAAGACAAAGACGGCAATAGCTTTTTAGCAACTACTTGCCAAGGCGATGGAGCCAGTTTATGGTGGCCTTGCAAAGACCATATGTATGACGAACCAGATAGCATGTTGATGCAAATCACTGTTGACCAAGCATACACAGCAGTAGGTAATGGAAAGTTAAGAAGTGTAAAAAAACTACCCAATAACAAAGCACAATATATATGGGTTGTTAAAAACCCAATTAATAACTATGGCGTAAACGTAAATATTGCCAAATATGAACATTTTAAAGATGTATATATGGGTGAAAATGGTAAACTCAGTTGCGATTATTATGTGTTAAAAGAAGATTTAGACAGTGCAAAAAAACAGTTTAAACAAGCACATCAAATGTTAAAAGCATTTGAACATTGGTTTGGCCCCTACCCTTTTTATGAAGATGGTTACAAGTTAGTACAAGTGCCATATGCTGGGATGGAACACCAAAGTAGTATTACCTATGGCAATGGTTTTAAAAACGGATATAAACATAAAGATGTAAGCCATACCCAATGGGGACAAAAATTTGATTTTATCATCATTCACGAATCAGGGCATGAATGGTTTGCTAATAATATCACTTATAAAGATGCTGCTGATATGTGGATACACGAAAGTTTTACTTCATACGCCGAGGCTATATATGTAGATTATTATTATGGTAAAGAAGCTTCAAGCGAATATATATTGGGTATGAGAAAAGATATAAAAAATGACAGACCTTTGATAGGTGTATACCATGTTAACTATGCTGGTTCAAGCGATATATATAACAAAGGAGCCAACATGCTTCACACCTTAAGACAATTGGTAAAAGATGATGCAAAATGGAATGAAATATTAAGAGGCATGAACAGAGAATTTTATCACCAAACAGTTACTTCTACACAAATAGAAGATTATTTGACAAAAGCTACTGGGATAAACTTAAAACCTTTTTTCGATCAATATTTAAGAGATACAAGAGTTCCTATTTTAGAATATCAAGTGTTAGGTAATAATATCAATTTTAAATGGAATAATTGTGTGGAAGGATTTAATATGCCTGCAAAAATAAAAGTGAATGGTGAATGGATTTGGGTATATCCTAATCAAAATTGGAACGCATATTCACACAAAGAGAAAATAAATGAAGCTATAATTGACCCTAACTTATATATCTTAACTATAGGTGTAAATTAATCAGGTTTTGATTCTTTTTTTATGGCATCAATAATCGTTTGAAGTTCGGTGGCATTGGATGTTCCTATAAGCAATTGGTTATTGTTTCGTAAGACTAACTTTAATCCTACATTTCCTGACATGGTATATGCTTTACCATTTCCTTTAATGCTCCATCTAAGTCCCCAGCCGCCATATTCCATCAAAGGTTTATAAGATAACACATCTATAAAAAGTATATCATGCCATGAATAGAATTTGAATTGAAAATGGAAAGGAAAAAATTTAACATATATACCATGTTGGGTTATTTGTGTTTCAAGTTTCAACAGAGATATGAACACGATAACGAATAAAGGAAGAGCTATTAAAATAACCAAATTGAAACTATGAGTTGTTAAAGTTTGTAAAGTTAAATCTTTAATAGTTGCATATACGCCTATGGATATAAAAGCGAGAATTAAGAACCACAACCAATTTTTTATGCGTTGTGTTTCAGTATATAATATTTCAGAAGTAAACATTATGATTGTTGCAATTTATATATAAGTTGAAAAGAAAGTATTTTGTGAATCATAAAATTGGTATATGAGCTATATATAGGAAAATGACTTTTGGCTACAGACAAAATTGATTGTTGATACCTGGCTTCAACACTCCATTTACTGTTTACAGGATAAGAAACACCTATGATAAAACTGCTTTCTAATTTTCTAAAAAAGTCAGAAGAAGCTTCGCCATAAGTATAATTCTCAACTTTTTTACGAATAATATAACCTGTAGAAATTCCACCTAGTGCATCTATTTTTTTATATGCATGGTATTTCAATAGTAGCGGAACTTCAATATAATCAGAAATAGCTTTATCCCATATACCGCCTACAGCTCCAAATTCGTCATATATACGTTTGCTACCTTTTTGCGAATAAGCCATTTCAATTCGGTAAGCCATTTTTTTATTTAAATTTCTTTGCACATAAAAACCACCCCTTAAACCAAGTTTATTAAATCCACCCATAGCATCGCCGTCAATTTGTGTTGCATTAAGCCCAAAGAGCACGCCAGCATCAAAACCTTTGGGTTGCTGGGCATATATATATTGAGTGAAGCATATATATAGTATCAATAGTAAACCATTTTTCATGTTACAAATGTATTAGATTTTATAATTAAGTTACAATATATATATTTGCCATAGATAATTTATCTTTGTGAAAATATGAAACAAGATATCAGATGGAAGCAGCGGTTTGAACAATATGAAAATGCCCTCGGTCAATTGAAAGAAGAAATGATACTGTCCATACATACAATCCAACTATTTTGGAATTTGAATTTTTAAAAATTATTTCAGTATATTTAGAATTATTAAAAGACTTTCGTCAAAAAATGAAATCTTACTTATGAAATTTGGATTAGACCAAACCACTATCGATAAAATAAATTCGGTATTTATTAAATATCCTGAAATTGAAGGGGTAATTATATATGGCTCTAGAGCCAAAGGTAATTATAGAGAAGGGAGTGATATAGACATTACACTTAAAGGCGAAAATGTAACTGATAAAAGTCGCTCGACTGTTTGGTTAGATATTGATGATTTAAATACACCTTACTTATTCGATATTTCTGTTTTTGAAACCTAAAATTCAGCTAGTTTAGTTGAACATATAAACCGTGTAGGTCAAGTATTTTATAAAAAGGAAATTTAGTTCTGATTGATATACCTATTTAAAATATATATAGCTTAAACAATCAATAAAAAAACCCACAATTTCTGGTGGGTTTTTTTTATATTTTATAATGAATGCTTACAAAGAAGCTTTTGCATTGGCAGCACGTTTTCTTTCATTCTCATCAAGCAATACCTTACGCAAACGAATATTTAAAGGTGTCAACTCTACATATTCATCTTCTTGTATATATTCTAAAGCTTCTTCTAAAGAGAAGTTAATTTTAGGAGCAATACGGGTTGCATCATCGTTACCAGAAGCACGGTGGTTTGTAAGTTTTTTAGCTTCAACTACATTCACAACCAAATCATTAGGTCTGATGTGTTCACCTATAATCTGACCAGTATAAATTTCATCACCTGGTTCTATAAAAAAGCTACCACGTTCTTGTAATTTATCTAAAGAATATCCAGTAGCAGCACCTTTATCTTTAGAAATTAACACACCAGCTGATCTGCTAGGTATGGTTCCTTTCCAAGGTTCGTAACCTTCTAAACGGTGAGCCATGATAGCTTCACCAGCAGTAGCTGTCAATACATTGTTTCTTAAACCAATAATACCTCTAGAAGGAATAGAGAATTCAAGATGTTGCATATCACCTTTAGGTTCCATTATTTTTAACTCACCTTTTCGTTGGGTAACCAATTCTATTACTTTACCAGCTGAAACCTCAGGCACATCAACAGATAAATTCTCAACAGGCTCGCACTTCTCACCATTAATTTCTTTAATGATTACTTGAGGCTGACCTACTTGCAATTCATAACCTTCTCTTCTCATGGTTTCTATCAATACAGATAAATGCAGGATACCTCTACCAAACACTAAAATCCTATCAGGAGATTCAGTATCGTGTAAACGTAACGCTAAGTTCTTTTCTATTTCTTTTTCTAAACGCTCTCTGATATGTCTGCTGGTTACAAACTTACCTTCTTTACCAAAAAACGGCGAATTGTTAATAGTGAAAAGCATACTCATAGTAGGCTCATCAATTTTAATTACTGGCATTCCTTCAGGGTTTTCAAAATCAGAAATGGTTTCTCCTATTTCAAAACCTTCAATTCCTGAAACAGCGCATATATCACCCGCTTTTACTTCTTCAACTTTAAGTTTACCAAGACCTTCAAAAGTAAACAATTCTTTCACTTTAGATTTGATGATGCTACCATCACGTTTAACCAAACTTACTTGTTGGTTAATTTTAATAGTACCTCTATTCAATCTACCAATGGCAATACGACCCGTAAAACTGCTATAGTCTAACGAGGTAATTTGCAACTGTGTGTTAGTACCTTCAGCAACGAGGGGTGCTGGGAAATATTCTATAATTTTATCAAGCAATGGGAATATATCTTCCGTTGGTTTTTCCCAACTATCGCTCATCCAACCTTGTTTAGACGAACCATATATAGTAGGGAAATGAAGTTGGTCTTCAGTAGCATCTAAGTTAAAGAACAAATCAAAAACAGAATCATGTACTTCATCAGGTCTACAATTAGGTTTGTCAACTTTATTAATTACTAAAATTGCTTTTTTACCAAGTTGCAATGCTTTTTGAAGAACAAAACGAGTTTGAGGCATAGGGCCTTCAAAAGCATCAACTAAAAGTACAACACCGTCAGCCATATTTAAAACTCTTTCAACTTCACCACCAAAGTCTGCGTGGCCAGGAGTGTCAATGATATTAATTTTATAATCTTTATATCTTACTGATACGTTTTTAGCAAGAATGGTAATTCCTCTTTCACGTTCTAAATCATTATTATCAAGAATAAGTTCTCCTGTTTCTTGGTTGTCTCTGAATATTTTAGTAGTGTGTAAAATTTTGTCCACCAAGGTTGTTTTGCCATGGTCAACGTGGGCTATGATAGCAATGTTTCTTAATTTTTGTTCCATATATGTGATATAACTATTCTAAAAAAATGGCCGCAAAGATACGGAAAATAAGGCATTTACAGAAACATATATTGATATTTCTTAATTTTGCCAGTAAATAGCGTTGTACATTTTATGAAAATTATACTATTAAGCCTAGGTAACATTGATTTACCATATTTGAAAGATGGAATTTCATATTACGAAAAAAAGTTAAGTCACTATACCAAGCTTGAATTGTTAGAACTTACTTTAAATAAAAATAAACAACCCAAAGAACATGAAGCCATTAAAGTAGCTGAGGGCGAATTAATTCTTAACAAAGTGGGCGAATCAGATTATTTGGTTTTGTTTGATGACAAAGGAGTTCATATAGATTCGATTGCTTTTTCAAAATGGATAGAGGAAAAACAAATTTATCAGAGGGGAAACTTGATATTTTGTATTGGAGGGGCTTTTGGTTTTAGTGACGATGTTTATCATAGAGCTAATTACAAGATGTCATTTTCGAAACTTACCTTTAATCATCAGATGTTTAAATTAATTGCATTAGAACAATTATATAGGGCTTTTACCATTTTGAAAAACGAACCATATCACCACAAATAATTTATATTTGTAGCCATTAATATCAATGAAAAACTTTTTCTTTTTCATTCTATTATATCTTTTTTGCACGCAAGTAACTTTAGCTCAGAAACCTAAGCTTGGTTATATGACTAAAGTGCCTATGTCGCAGGTGTATCAAATTGCGAAGTATGAAGACAAACCTCTGATGATTTTTATCTATTCGTTTAGTTGTTATTCTAGTAGAAAGTATATACGAGAGATAATGAACCAACAACCTGTGATTGATAATTTCAAAATCATTGTGTGTGTGTGAATGCAGATATGGCCACTGTTAGAGGAAGACAATTGGCAGTGAAATACAATGATTTAATATAACCCGTAATTGTATTAATCAATTCCGACCAATCTATTACCTATAAATGCCAGATGAAGATAGATGAACCTGCTTTATTAGAAGAAGTAAAAACTTTGTGACTCTAAACAAAGTTCAAAAACAGATTGTGAGTTATATAAAAAGTACCAAAACTACACATCATATAAGTGCTTATAAGATTGGATCCTCATATGCAAAATAGATTATAAGAAGAATTTGGAAAACACTCCATCAACATTTGTAAAAAAATATACGATGAAAATATCAGATTTAAAGCCTTTTGAAGAAGGGTATTTAAGAGAGTGGGAAAAGCTTAAAAATGCCAAACCTAAGGATAAAGAAAAATAACTTTACAGCTTATTCATTCTGACAGCCAATATTCTAGAGAGAATTTAAAAATATATTTTCATAAAGCCTATTCATCCTTACCTTTGTGGCGGCAGGTGCTATACGACCAGCTCCCTTTTAATCCCCCAGGGTAGGAATACAGCAAGGGCAAATGGTTGTAGCGGTGCGATATGGATACCTGCCATTTTTTTTTGTGTTTTTTGTAACACATTTTTTATTTACATTGTTTTTTATAGGTGTTTTAAGTGGATATATACTAAGTTGTATATGTTGTTTTTGTTTAGTGTTTTGGTATTAACACCTCCCCTGTTATTTGGTTGAAATGTTACTGGTTTTTTTGGCGTAGCTGCATGATAGGTTAAGTGTTAGTGAGAAGCATACTTCTAATTATCTGTGTTTAACTGTGCCATTTGTGATTAATATTTTTTAACACAAAACATATATGCGAGCTATTTATATTCTAAATTTTAATTTTAATGATGATATAGCTGTCATACAAATCACATTGCGTAACCTAGATAAAACCAACGTTAATACTTACTGATTTTTAAAGTTTTTGTCACCTCCTGGTTGCTATTTTTTATAAATA
>CANHGM010000011.1 GCA_947460345.1 Bacteroidota bacterium
ATGAAATAAAGGGTTGGAAGTATAAGCATAGTATATGACCAAGACTTTTTTGAAAGACTACGAAGAAAGTAATTCTATATATATCTATCTTGAGGTTTGATTTAAGGTTTGATTTTGAGGCGGATGAAAAAAAGGCTTGGAAGTATACGCATAGTATATGACCAAGACTTTTTTGAAAGACTACGAAGAAAGTAATTCTATATATATCTATCTTGAGGTTTGATTTAAGGTTTGATTTTGAGGCGGATGAAAAAAAGGATTGGGAGTATACGCTTAGTATATGACCAAGTCTTTTTTGAAATACAACGAAGAAAGCAAACTCTTAAATCAAACCGAACTCTATCTGACAATGAGAACTGGTATACTAACCCTATGCCTCACCGCATCAACAGTCTCACCCAAAACAATATCTTTAATTCCAGAGTGACCATGAGCTCCCATTACTAGTAAATCTACTTGTTGCTTTGCTACAATTTTTGGAATAACATATATAGGTCCACCGTAGCCTATTTCTGCCTGTACGTTATATCCTAAGTTTTTTAATTTTCCAGTATATAATATTAAATTTTCGGTATCTTTTTGTGTTTCCAAATCATCAATATCTTTTCCTAAAATTCTAGCACCAGCTGTTTCAACTATATGAATCAAAATATATGTTGCACTTTTACCACCTTGTGACAATGCATTTTCAATAGCTACTTTATCCATCGAAGAAAAATCAACTGTAATCGCAATTCTGCTAAAAGTTTTTTCTACTATTTGTTCTAAATCTAAAGCGTCACCATGAGGTATTTTCTCCTTTTTCTCTTTTAATTTCTTAAACATGGGAGAAAAAACTATATATAATAATAAAAACAAAGCAGCAGCTAAAAATGGAATTAAAATAAACCGCCAAGGATATGTATTGGTTTCAATAAAATCAATAGTTTGGCTACTAAGCCATTTCAAATTTAATCCGACAATAATGGCCGTACAAATCCAACCTGCAATTGCCCAAATAGGCTTAATAGAATGCTCACCTAGTTTAGATTTATCGCTTACAAATTGTACTAATGGTATCATTGCAAAACCTAGTTGCAAACTTAATATCACTTGACTCAAAACCAACAAACTTCCTAGAGCTTGTTCTCCAGCAATGACAATGGTAATAATGGCTGGAACAATGGCAATAGACCTAGTGATAATTCTTCTAAGCCAGGGTCTTAACCTTAAATTTAAATAACCTTCCATTACTATTTGCCCAGCTAAAGTTCCTGTAACTGTAGAGCTTTGACCTGCTGCTATTAAGGCTATGGCAAAAAAAGCAGGTGCCCACATCCCAAATATGTTTTTCAATAGTTGATGTGCATCGCCTATTTCTGCAACTTCTGTATATGCATTTTTATGAAATGCTGTTGCCGCTAAAATCAAAATTGCTGCGTTTACAAAAAAAGCCAAATTGAGTGCTATTGCAGAATCTATGGTATTATATTTAATCGCTTTTTTTATACCTTCTTTGTCTTTTTTAAACAATCGGGTTTGAACCAATGCAGAATGTAAATATAAATTGTGAGGCATCACTGTTGCACCTATAATACTTATTGCAATATATAATTTACTATCTCGTAAAATTTCTGGCCTAAACCCTAAAATCACTTCTCCCCATATAG
Source organism: Bacteroidota bacterium (assembly GCA_947460345.1). Lineage (GTDB taxonomy): Bacteria > Bacteroidota > Bacteroidia > UKL13-3 > UKL13-3 > CANHGM01. The sequence goes on from CANHGM010000011.1 coordinate 1,650, forward strand.
GTTTTACGATCACCATTTCAAACACAAACGAAATACCTATAACACATATAAGGGCTATTATAAATGCTTCCATTATACGCATCCCTTTTTTTAACAAAAACAACAGTAAAAAAGTATCAAGCAATGAAATCACCACACCCCACAACAATGGAAATCCAAACAGTAAATTTAATCCTATGGCCATGCCTACAACTTCAGCCAAATCACATGCTGCTATTGCTATCTCTGCCAATATATACAAACTAATATTAGCCCATTTGTGATAATATTTTCTTGATGCTTGTGCTAAATCTAATCCTGTAACAATACCTAACCTTGCTGAAAAACTTTGGAGTAATAATGCCATCAAATTACTCATCAACAAAACCCAAATTAAATCATATCCAAACTTACTTCCTCCTGCTAAATCTGTTGCCCAATTACCAGGATCCATATATCCTACACTTACCAAATATGCAGGACCAAAAAAAGCAAGTATCCTTTTCCATTTCCTGCCTTTTTGAGGCACTTCTACAGATTGGTTTACTTCGCTTAACGACCTATTATCCATTGACTACTTTTTCTGATTTACTTTTTTATTTTTTATAAATTCTTTTGCTTCTTCTTCGTATTTTCTTTCAATATTATTCCAATAATACTCTTTCTTTTTATCTTGAATCTTTACTTTTTTAACATTATAAGTAAAAATTGGTGTGCCATTTTGGTTTATATATATAGCGTTTTCATCATTCTCAACCAAACTTACTTTATCTTTAAAACTACCAACTATATTATATTGAGGCATCACCACCAAATTACCGGTTTTGTCTATATACCCCCACATATCTTTCATTTTAACTGCTGCAAGTCCCTCACAAAAAGGTGCATAATCTTGAAATATATTTCTGATAACCATTTCTCCTTTTGCATTCACCATACCCCATTTTCTATTTAAAACTACTCCTGCCATTCCTTCTGAATAACTCTCAGCATAATCATACTTAGGTTTTATAACTACCTTTCCTTTAGTATCTATAAAGCCCCACATACTATCAACCATAATTGGGGCAAAACCATCGCCAAAATCACCTGCATTATCAAACCTTGGCTTAATAATTACTTTGCCCTTATTGTTGATATACCCATAATGATCTCCTTTTTGAATAATTGCAACTTCATCAACAAATGGTCCTATATATATATATTGTGGTTTTACAATCACTTGATTTTGTGTATTTATAACCCCCATTTTTTTATCTAAAACTACTCTAGATATACCTTGTTTATCAAAATCACTCACATCATCAAACATAGGATCTACAACTATTTTACCATTTACATTCATAAATCCCATATGATACCTTGGCTCTTCTACTGTAGATCTTATTTGAATATATAACTTACTAATCTTGCTAAATCCATTTACAAAGGGTTCTGCAAATGCTATCCCTTCTGGCAATTGTATGACTTGTTCACCTTTGTTATTAATAAAATATTGCTGATAATTGGTATCCGTCACCAATGAAAAACCATCTGAGAAGTCTGATGCATTTATATATATGTTTTTTATAACCCAACTCCCTTCATTGTCTATAAAACCATATAATCCATTTTGCCTTACCCTACCTATATTTTCAGAAAAAAAATTGGCGTCATGATACTGATAGGAAATTTTTAAATGACCTTGCATATCTGAATACCCCCAAAGGTTATCACTCCTCACAGGAAGTAGTTGTGACCATGCATTCGAAATCAAAACAAGTACTAATAAAATAGTTGATATTCTCTTTTTCATATGATTAGGCAAATATATACTAAAATCTAAGGTGAAAACACAAGTTTAATTGGTATATAGTGAAAAAAATCAATTACACTTAATGTATATCAAAGTAAAACAACCCAACAAAAAATTATTCATTTATTGTATATTTATTACAAATCAAAAATTTTACAATACTATTCAAATATTTTTTAACATATTTGCCTATTAATAAAAATGCCTAAAAAGTATGCAAAAGATAAATGTTAAAACGTTGCCTAAAGACTTAAAAAAAATGAAGTCTAATATGGAACAGTTAGAAATTGGCCTTAAAAATCTTGACCCTAAATCTGATAGTTTTATATACGAATATGCAATTTACGAAAAGCGTATCTCTATTATTTCAAAGGCTTTCTCTGAACTAATTAGTTACCTTCAAAATATCCACGACAAACAAGGTCTGGCTCGCAGACAACTTAAAAGAGTAATTGAAGTTAACAACCGTATACACCTAAAAGCCCAAGGATTAAAGCCTATATATATTCAACTTTCTCAAGCTTCTTAAAATTTATATATATAACAAGCTACAGCCTCTTGTATCACTATTATCAATTCTACCTGCTATTTTAAACTCATTTTCACTTATTTTTTGACCAATATCTTCGGTAGCTATAAAACTACATGAATAAACATTGGCTAAATCAATCACATTAATTTTACCCCATTGATTATTGCCTAAAATCTTAAATGGATCATTTATATCTGTAATAACTACACGCATCCATGGTGGTGTTTTATAGATACCTTCTTTAGTTGAATAAGCTTGAGAAAGCAATTCTGTCATCCCATATTCTCCTCCTATAGATTCTATTGAAAATGATTTTGTTAAGACTTCATGTAATTCTTCTTTGGTTATCTCCTCTCTCCTACCTTTCATTCCTCCTGTTTCTATTATTTGCACATGCTCTAAAGGAAGTTTATTTTTTTCAGCAAAATCAAGTAAAGCATACGTTACTCCAAATAAAATAACTGGTATTTGTTTTTGACTTGTTTCTTTCAATAGCTCTCTCAACTCATCAAAATTATTAAGATAAAAATTTGATTCCTTTTGATTAGATAATCTAATTAAATGATCAACCATATATACTAATGAAGAACCTCCTTTTTCTATATATGATGGTAGTAAACCAATAATTATATATGTATCTGTCTTCCCAAAATGTTTCTCAAATCCATATTTAAAACTCTTTTCATATATATCTTTATTTGCTACATAATGACTGCTTTGTCCAATGCCTGATGTGGCACTACTTTTAAAAACAATTTCAGATGACATTCCATCTGCAATAATTTTGTGTGTTTTAAATAATTGTATAGGTAAATATGGAATTTGTTGAGTAGAAGTTATTTTTTTTACTTCTAGTCCCAATAGAGATATATATTTTTTATATATCTCTACATGATTAAACTGATAAGCAAAGATTTTTAAAGCATATATATCAAATTCTTCTTGACTTTTAATATTGAAAATTTGATTAATGTCAAACTCTGTCAAATTCAGAATTGAACTCATATACTAATAATCATCGTCGTCATCTTCATCTATTTCTTCTTCATAATGTCTATGACTATCAAATTTTTTATCAATATCTTCGTCTTCTTCTTCTTCAAAATCACCATCGATAATTGGAGGTAAATCTAATTCTATCTCTTCATCACTTAGATCTAAATCTCTTTCTGAGTGGTCATCATCTCCATGTAATCTAGCATCTAAATCGTCATGATCATCGTCGTGTTTCTTCTTGTTTTTCATATTAAAAAAGGTAAAAAGTTTAAAATATAATTTTGTAATTGAGTTAGTGTGATGCGAATTTATATCACTATGGTAAATATATGCAAACAATTTTTTTGGGTCATTTAGCTAAAATGCTGCTAATTAGGTATAAAAATATTTTACGAATAATTGACTTTGCCTTTTTAGGGGCCAAATATGTATATATATTAATTAATTCCTCTTATTAATACCTTATCTAAATAAGACTTTGACTGATTTTACTCTTTAATTTAAAATTAAAAAAATGATTCTCCGCAATGATACACGAAATTAATACCAAATAGCGGCCACGGCTGCAACTAGTAAGCGATTGAAGATATTAGTTCCAAAATTCCTTCGGTTAAGCTTATACGCAAACTCATTAAGATAGTTTTGAATATATTGATAGCTTACATGGTGGTATGTGCTTAGTAATGATCTCTTTGAATTCGCAATAGCAATATGCACCCATGGTAGAAGTTTTACTGTTTGTGATGGCTGCTTTACAACAGGTTGATGCTTGTTTACCACAGACAATAGCTTGTTGTAAGCTTTAAAACCATCACTAATGATGCTAGCATTGGGGTCTATAAAATCAGCCACTAATGATGTTATTTCATCTGCTTGAAATGATTGAATTTTCTTCATCTTAAAGAAGCCACAGGCTCTAGTTTTTGCATACTTATATTTCTTAGTTCCTGAGACCATCTCAGATTCAGCCATTACCAATATTTTGGATTGACGTTGACTTCCCCGACCACGTTTAGATTTAGTATCCGAGTAGGATTTTACAGATTCAAACATCCCTTCATCTATTTCAACGGCTCCATGCAAATTATAACTATCATCTCTGTTGCCCATTGCAGCTCTGATTTTATGCATCATATACCAAACAGGTTCATAACGTTTCATTCCTAATTGACGTTTCATTTCATTGGCAGAAATGTTTTTCTTTGTCACAGTCATTAGAAACATAGCTTTATACCATTGCAATATCTTGAGGTTACTACATTCCATTATTGTCCCACTGCGAAGAGTTGTTCTAAAACCACAATTGCTGCACTGCCATTGACAGCGACCACTTTGCCAGTAATGCTTAATGCATTGACACTTTTTGCAAATGATACCTTGTTGTTCACGCAAATTACGTAGATCAATCCTACAGGATTCCTCATCAGGAAATTTTTGACTGAATTCAAATATTGTCATGTTGTTTATTTCTTATTTGGGCAAATAAACAACTTCGTTTTCTCAATTTGTGAGAATGGTGAATGATTGCGGAGAATCATTATTAAAAAATATTTTTATAATCTTATTTGTTATTACCAATAAAATAAATTTATTTTGAGCCTAGATAATTCAAATGAAAAAACCTGATAGTAGATTCTCAACTGTGATGTTGATTGACGATAATGAGATTGATAATTTTATTAATCAAAAAATGATTGAAGGGTGCAACTTTGCTGACAAAGTATATGTTCATACTTCTGCTAGAAGTGCCCTTGAATTTTTGCAAAATATTGAAAGAAACGAAAATTTCCCTCGTGAACTTATCCCTCAAGTTATTTTTCTTGATATTAGTATGCCCATCATGGATGGTTTTCAGTTTTTAGATGAGTTTGAAAAACTGAGTGGTAATATTAGAGATGGTTTAAAAATAATGTTGCTTACCAGTAGCATTAACCCTTTAGATCAACAAAAGTCTACTTCTATTCCTGCAATCGCAAATTATATGAACAAGCCTTTAACTAAAGACCATTTATCCAATTTATCTATTTTGGCTTAATTTGGTATATGTTTTGACTAACACCTCGTAAATTACTATTCTATCATGAAAAAAATAATCATACTTTTATCTTTAGCAATTCCATTTATTATTGCTAGTGCTTTTCAAAATGCAAAAAAACAACTGCCTGATATAAAACTTAAAGATGTAAATGGTAAAGAAATTAACATAAAAGATTATGGAAAATCTGGTAAAATCACTATCATTAGCCTATGGGCAACATGGTGTAAACCTTGTATCTTAGAAATAAATAACATAAATGAACAACTTGATACCTGGAAAGAAAAATACAATGTTCAACTTGTAGCTGTTACTATAGATCAAGCCAAAAATACACCTAAAGTAAAGCCTTTTGCTGATGGACAAGGATGGGATTTTGATGTAATTATGGACACTAACCAAGATTTAATGAGAGCTTTAAATGCACCCTCTGTTCCTTATATGGTTTTAGTAGATCAAAATGGAACTATTGTATACGAACACAATGGTTATAACCAAGGCGATGAATTTACTTTAGAAAAGAAGTTGGAAAAACTATCCGCTGAAAAAAAATAATTTAACATTTCAACATAAAAAAACCGTTGACATAACTTGTCAACGGTTTTTTTATTTAATCTGTTTCTTTAGAATTACATATGAGCTAAAAGTTTTGAAGCCATAATGTTTTTAGGAACTGCACCTACTTGTTTGTCTACTAATTCACCTCCTTTAAAAAACAATAAAGTAGGAATACTTCTGATGCCATATTTAGCAGCTATGTTTGGATTGTGATCCACGTTAACTTTTCCAACTACTGCTTTGCCATCATATTCTTTAGCTAATTCCTCAACTAATGGTCCTACCATTCTACATGGTCCGCACCATTCTGCCCAAAAGTCTACCAATACTGGTTTGTCTGATTTTAATACAGTATCTTCAAAATTACTGTCTGTTATTTCTAATGCCATTTTGTTTAATTAATTTTACTTGAGCAAATATATATCAAATTTTTATCCTCAATATTTTTTTGTGACAAAGAGGCATTTTAATTTATTCTTTTACAAAAGGCACAAACCTGAAAATACCATGCTTACTCCTTTCAAAACGGGTTTCATCTATTCTTACTATTTTATTCATTTCTAAATCATCGTCTTTGCCAACGGGTATCACTAGTATTCCACCAATCTTCAATTGTGACAACAATGCTTGAGGAACTTCTGTTGCCCCTGCTGTTACAATTATCTTATCAAAGGGTGCCTCACTAGGCCATCCCAAATACCCATTCCCATGAATTAAAAATGGTTTATATTCTAATACAGATAATATTTTCTGTGCTTTTATATTTAATTGTTGGTGTATTTCAATCGAATATATGTGCCTACTTAACTCACATAATACTGCACATTGATATCCTGAACCTGTTCCTATTTCTAAAACTTTATCTGTTTGCTTTATTTCTAATAGCTGCGTTTGTGTAGCAACTGTAAATGGCTGTGAAATGGTTTGATTAGAATCTATAGGGAAGGCTTTGTCTTCATAAGCATAATGTTCAAAATCTGCTGTAAAAAAAACATGTCTAGGTATTTTTTCTATGGCTTGCAAAGTACCTAAATCACTAATTCCTTTGCTTTGAAGCAGGGTAACTAGACCTCGTCGTAGGCCTTTATGTTTGTATGTGTCTATAAACTTGGTCATTAATTAACAAAAGTGCAAAAACCACATTAGTGTAGCTTTGGCAGCAAAAATATATTTGCAATCTGATAATACTAACTTATGTTAAAGAAAATAAAAATAGGATTGCTAGGTACAGGGCATCTTGGTAAAATACACTTAAAGTTACTTTTAGAGATACCGACTTTTGAAGTTATTGGTTTCTTTGATGCTGACCAAGAGAGAAAAAAACTTATTGCCGATGAATTTGGTATCAAAGCATGGGACAATGCCGATGATCTCATATACGCATCTGAGGCTATTGATATTGTTACACCTACTATTTACCATTATGAAAACGCAGTAAAAGTGCTAAGAGCTCAAAAACATTTGTTTATAGAAAAACCTGTAACTAACACAACTGATGAAGCTCATGCTCTTAAGGCATATGCTCATGAGGCAAATGTAAAAATCCAAATTGGCCATGTTGAACGTTTCAATCCTGCTTTTATAGCAGCCCAACAATATGAACTTAATCCTATGTTTATTGAAACTCATCGTTTAGCCGAATTTAATCCAAGAGGAACAGATGTTCCTGTGGTACTTGATCTCATGATTCATGACATTGATATTATGCTTAAACTTGTTAAAGCAAATGTGAAGAAAATAAGTGCAAGTGGGGTTGCTGTGGTTAGCAATACAGCAGACATAGCTAATGCTCGTATTGAGTTTGACAATGGATGTGTTGCAAACCTAACTTCTAGCCGAATCAGTATGAAAAACATGCGTAAAACTCGTTTGTTTCAAAGAGATTCATATATGTCTATTGATTTCCTTACCAAACAATTAGAAGTACTAAAATTATCTGAAATTGATGGAGAACCTGGCCCATTAGATATGGTGTTAGATTTAGGTAAAGATAAAAAGCCTAAGAAAATTATCTTTAACAACCCTGAAGTTCTTCCTATAAACGCAATCAAAGAAGAGCTTACTCAATTTGCTCAAAGTATCATTAATAACACAGAAACAGCTGTTACTTTAGAAGATGGCACCAAAGCTTTAGAAATAGCCTATCAAATTCTTGAAAAAGTAGAACGCAACCTTATATAACAAATATGATTAGGAACCCTACCCCATCTCTAATATCTCTTATTTCTTCTTTTATTGTTTCCATCATATCTACCATATTTGTTTATTTATTTAGCAGAAATATTGGTATTGCTTTCTCTATGTTTGGAGTAGTAAATCTGATTTGTTTTGTGGTTTTTTATTTTTCTTTAGAAATTTTTATATACCGTAAAATCAAACTTATATATAAAACCATTCATGATGTTAAATCACAAAAGAAAACACCTGGTTTTTTTCGAAAAATTGATATTGACGCTGACCCTATAGGTGAAGTAGAACTAGAAGTAGTTGATTGGGTAAAAAGTAGTACCTCTGAAATTGCCTTACTAAAGCAACAAGAAGAGTTTAGAAAAGAATTTTTAGGTAATGTTAGTCATGAATTAAAAACACCCATTTTCAACCTCCAAGGTTATATACACACGTTGCTTGATGGTGCCATTCACGACCCAGAGGTAAACACCCGCTTTCTTGAAAAAGCTGCCAAAAGTGCAGACAGAATGAGTGCATTGGTGCAAGACCTAATCAGTATATCTCAATTAGAATCGGGGCAAATGATTATGGATATGGAAAAATTCGATATCAACGAATTGGTAAAAGATATTTTCGAACAATTGGAAGTGAGAGCCAAAGCCAGAAATATTCAACTGCACATCAAAGATGGATGTGATGCCGCTTTCATTGTTGTTGCTGACAAGTACCGAGTAAGACAAGTTTTACTAAACTTAATGATTAATGCTATACAATATGGCAGAGAAGAAGGGCAAATTACCTTAGCATACTACGATATGGGAGACAATATACTAACCGAAGTTGCTGACAATGGTGAAGGTATTAACCAAGACCATTTGCAACGATTATTTGAACGCTTTTACAGAGTTGACAAAGGACGAAGTCGCGATGAGGGAGGAACTGGTTTGGGGTTAGCTATTGTTAAACATATTATCGAAGCTCATCAACAAACTATAAACGTTAGAAGTACACTTGGTAAAGGAACTACTTTTGGATTTACACTTAAAAAAGCTAAGTCAGATACTTTACTTGGCTTAGGTGAGTAAATATATAAGTTTAATAAATTTTATATATTTAATTTTTTGTTTGCAAAAACAACAAACTACTCTTCTACTATTTCATGCTCAGTAGCATTCATAAATATATACTGACCATTATGCAAACTTCTATCACTTATTACTTTTACCCATTGACGGTATTTAAAAAACCATTTCCATTGCATGCTTTTAAATAATCCTTTAGTTAAATATGCAGCCACAAAAGGGTGTGCAACTATGCTTAATCCTTTTTGGCTCATTTCTAAAATATAATGCTTCAGCTGGTTTTCAATTTTATCTATAATAAACATTGAAGGTCTTACTTCTCCGGTTCCTTCACAAAGAGGGCATTTTTCATCTACTGTAAGTTTTACATCAGGTCTTACTCGTTGTCTAGTGATTTCTATTAGACCAAATTTGCTCATTGGCAATATTGTATTCCTAGCCCTATCTTTTTCCATCTCTTCTCGCAAAGTATCATATATTTTACGTTTATATGTTGGATTGCGTAAATCTATAAAATCTACCACTATAATACCTCCCATATCTCTCAACCTTAACTGTCTTGCTATTTCTTTAGCAGCTTCAATATTTAAGGCTAATGCATTCTCTTCCTGGTTAATTTCACCATCTGATTTGTTACCACTATTTACATCTATCACATGTAAGGCTTCTGTATGTTCAATAATCAAATAACCTCCACCAACTAATGGAACATCTCTACCAAATGCAGATTTAATTTTTTTATCAATATCAAAATATTCAAAAATGGGAGCTTTCCCTGAATGCACTTTAACTATCTTTTCTTTCCCATCACCTAATGGTCTTAAAAACGACCTAATCTCATCAGCCATTTTCTCATCATTCACAACTATACTGTTAAAATCCTCTTTCATCATATCTCTAATGATGGTTATAGCTCTATCGCTATCACTATGGATTTTCAATGGAGCACTAGCTCCTTTCATTTGCTTATATATATTGTCCCATTTTTCTTCTAACTCTAGCAAATCTTTATGAAGCTCAGCTACAGATTTACCTTCAGCTATGGTTCTTATAATTAAACCACAATGAGCGGGTCTAATGCTTTCAGCTAATTTTTTTAACCTAGTTCTTTCCTCTATTGTCTTGATTCTTTTAGAAACAGATACTACTTCACTAAATGGAACTAATACCATATAAACACCAGGAATAGTAATTTCACTAGTTAACCGCGGACCTTTAGTTGAAATAGGTTCTTTTGTTATCTGAACAGGTAATTGTAAACCTTTAGTGAAAATTTGAGTGATTTTTCCTGATTTATGAGTGTCTCCTTCTGGTTTAAAATCAGTTAAATGGCCTGAAGGATAAGCACCTCTTCTAGCTTGATCTGTAAATTTAAGTAAGCTTCTTATCTGAGGGCCTAAGTCGTGATAATGCAAAAATGCATCTTTGGCATAACCCACATCTAGAAATGCAGCATTGTGACCTGGCATTATTTTTTTGATTGCAGCAAGGTAAATATCACCCACAGCATGTTGCTCATTATTCTTTTCTTCGTGATACTCAACTAATGTTTTCTCTTGAAGCAAAGCAATGGCAACACTGTCTTGGTTACTATTAATGATTAATTGGTATGCCAAATTAGTGTATATAAATGTTTAGAAGCGGCAAGAAAAATTCAAGCCGCTAAAACAATCACTTTAAAAGAAATTATTTCTTTTTGTGACGATTCTTCCTTAAACGTTTTTTACGTTTGTGGGTAGCAATTTTATGGCGTTTTCTTTTTTTACCGCTTGGCATGATGATAATATTTTATTTGTTAGTAATTTCTTTAATTTTTTCGTCAACTACCTTTAATTGTTCAGGTGATTTCAGAAGTGATTTGCAAGTTTCAAGCATTTGCAAGGCCTGTTTTTTGTCTCCTCCGGTCGATAATAAATCAGCGAGTCTAAAATAATTTTCAGGATTCATTGGCTCTAATTTGATGAGCTTATTAAATCGCATAATCGCTTTTTCAGTTTGACCTGATTTAACTGAAAGCATCGCTAAATTATAAATGGCTGCAATATTATTGCTGTCTTTAGATTCAATATTCTTTAATATTGGAATCACTGTCATAATGCTATCATCGCTTTGTTCGATAATGCATTGTGCTAGTAAATTCTGAGCATCTAAATTGGTAGCATCCATTTGTAAAGTAGTTCTAGCTGCTGCTTTACCTTTATTAATTAAATACAACCTCTCTGCACTGGCATTAGCAAATTGTAATGCATTGGCATAACGATTTGCTACAAATAACCATGCTGCTGGTGTTTGTTTAATTTGAGCCATCTTTTCTGCAAAATAACCAGTAAGTGCAAATAGTGAGGCACTATCGCACAATAAACCTGCTTTATTTAAAAAGTCAATTTTTTGGTTACTATTTCTAGCTCCATTGATATTGGTGTTAAAAGATTTGAGTTGCTCAGCTAAAGTTGGGCTAAGATCTTTCAGTGAGTTTTCAAAGAACGATTCGTCGGTAAGCAATTCTGCTGAAACTTTAGGTATTGCTGATGTTTCTTTTTTAGATAAATCAGCCTCAGAAGTATGCATTCCTTTGTAGAATAATAAAACCAGAAGCACTATTGATATGGCTATCGCATATGTTTGAGGTCTTTTCATCAACAACTAATTTATTTAGATTTTTTGCGAGGAGCTTTTGCTATAGGTTTAGCATTCTTTTTCACTTTATCTGAAAAAGTTTTTGCTGGTTTGAAAGATGGGATGAAATGTTCAGGAATTTCAATAGCAGTATTTTTACTGATATTACGAGCAATTTTTTTAGCACGTTTTTTTACTATGAAACTACCAAATCCACGGAAATATAAATTTTTTCCATCAGTCATTGATGTTTTAACTACTTTGAAAAAAGTCTCCAAAGATTCTGAAACCATGTTTTTATCGATTCCTGTCTTGTTTACAATTTCTGCAATTACTTCTGCTTTAGTCATTTTATTTGAAATATTATTTTTAAAATTGGGGCTGCAAAAGTAAGGCAATCTTTCTAATTTTCAATATGTTTTACAAAAAAAAATACGATAATTTATTTTAGGTAAAACTTTAACCTCTATTTTTTTAGAATTGTTGAAAAAAGTTAGTACTGCCATATAGATAAATACAAGCATAGATATTACATTTGCTGCACAAAATCAGTTCAATTTATTTAGTATTCATTTGTCCGGCTTTAACAAAGCAGGATAAAAAAAAAATGCCCAAAGATACCTCCATTAGGTCAGTACTTATTATAGGAAGTGGCCCAATTATTATCGGTCAAGCTTGCGAGTTCGATTATTCAGGCACTCAAGCTGCCCGCTCTCTCAGAGAAGAAGGTGTAGAAGTAATTCTAATCAATAGTAATCCTGCTACCATTATGACAGACCCAGTTATGGCTGATCATGTTTATCTTAAACCTCTAACTGTTCAAAGTATTGTAGAAATTCTTGAAGCACATAAAATTGATGCTGTTTTGCCTACCATGGGCGGACAAACAGCCTTAAACTTATGTAAAGAAGCTGATGAACTTGGAATTTGGGAAAAATACAACTGCAAACTTATAGGTGTAGACATTCAAGCCATTGAAACTACAGAAAATCGTGAAAAATTCCGCCAACTAATGATTGAAATTGGTATTGGTGTAGCTCCTTCAAATGTAGCTAACTCTTTCTTAGAAGGAAAAGAAATAGCTCAAAAAATTGGATTCCCTTTGGTAATTCGCCCTTCATATACCCTTGGTGGTTATGGTGGCGGATTCGTGCATCGCAAAGAAGATTTTGATGCAGCCCTTAGCCGTGGTCTTAAAGCAAGCCCAACCCATGAAGTGCTAGTTGAAAGAGCTGTGCTAGGTTGGAAAGAATACGAACTAGAATTACTCAGAGATAAAAATGACAATGTAGCCGTTATATGTACCATCGAAAATTTTGACCCTATGGGCATTCATACTGGTGATAGTATAACAGTGGCTCCAGCCATGACTTTAAGTGATGTGTGTTTTCAAAACATGCGTGACATGGCAATAAAAATGATGCGTAGTATCGGAAATTTTGCTGGTGGGTGCAATGTGCAATTTGCTGTAAACCCTGAGGATGAAGACATCATCTCTGTTGAAATAAACCCTAGAGTAAGTCGCTCTTCAGCCTTGGCAAGTAAAGCTACTGGATACCCTATTGCCAAAATTGCTGCAAAACTTGCTTTAGGATTTACACTTGACGAACTAACCAATCCGGTTACAAAAACTACTTCAGCGTATTTTGAACCAGCACTAGACTATGTGATTGTGAAAATACCACGTTGGAATTTTGATAAATTTAAAGGTGCTGATAAAACTTTAGGGTTACAAATGAAATCAGTGGGTGAAGTCATGGGAATTGGTAGAAGCTTTTTAGAAGCCTTGCAAAAAGCCATACAAAGTTTAGAAATAAACAGACAAGGTTTAGGTGCTGATGGCCTACAAATAAAAAACCTAGACCAAATTATGGATAGCTTGTCAAACCCAAGTTGGAACAGAATTTTTCATTTGAAAGATGCATTAAGTCTAGGAGTTCCAATTACCACCATAGAAAAAGTAACTCGCATCGATCGTTGGTTTTTAACACAACTTCAAGAACTTGTTTTGATAGAAACCGAGGCTAAAAGATATTCGATCAATAACATTCCTTATGATCTCATGTTTGAACTCAAACAAAAAGGATATAGCGATACCCAGTTGGCTTATTTGCTAGGAAGCACCGAAGATGAAGTGTTTGAGAAACGATATAATGAAATGGACATCAAAAGAGTATATAAAATGGTAGACACCTGTGCTGCTGAGTTTACTAGTACCACCAATTATTTCTATAGCACTTTCGAAAATTAATTATAGCATGAAAAAACTATTCATTCTATTATCTATCACTGCTTTGATAGCCTGTAACAGCAAGCCTAAAAGTGAAACTCCAACTGAGTATGCAACCAATATAGATGCTTCAAATCAAGACCAATCTTCTTCCCAAGACCCAAACAGCGAAATGAATCCTATGGAAGCATTTGCTGGCACTTGGACCCAAGATCCGCCAAAAGAAACTAAAGCCAAAAGTGCTTTGTCTTTAGCTAAAATGGAGTTGGACTTGAAAGCAGATGGTACGTTTGAAGGTAAATCAGAAATGATGGGTAAAAACAATATCGTACAAGGTACTTGGAATCTCTCAGGTAATACCGTAGAACTTGTATGGGATGAAGTGGCTCTCTCTTTAGTTGCTGATGCTTCAATGAAAGAATTATCAGATGAGAAAAACGGAGTAACTTTAACAAAATAACGGATGAAAGTCTTCTACTTTTTTATGGCAATCTTCATCGGAACTTATGTTTCATGCAAAAAGACAGAAGGCTTTGTTACACATGATTGCGGCATAGATATTACTTTCAATTTTGCCAAAGATAGTACTTTAGAAACTAAGGTTTTTATTGCAAATGCCTTCACTCCTAATGGTGATGGAATAAATGATTGTTGGAGAATAAGTGGTACCAATTTAACCAATACTAATTTTTTTCTTGAAATAAAATCAGGTAATAAAATCATCTTTACCTCTAGAAATTTATTTGCTTTTTGGAATGGCACCAATGTCTCAAGAGTATGTGCCGGTGCTGGGAAATACACTTACCAAGTCTTTGTCACCGGAAAAAATAGTCAAAGACAAGAATTTAAAGGAGAGGTCACTTTGCTTCTAATGGATAGTGGCGGAAAGTGCCTTGGCATAAATTCTTCAAATCTATACAAATTGCGTTTTCAAGATATGATAGATCCTGTTCAAGGGTTTATATATCAAACCCAAGAACCAGTTTGTATTTAACCAACAAAAAAATAAAATGAATCACAACGAATCTATATCAACCGACAAAAAGAAAATCATCGTACTAGGCTCAGGCCCTAACCGTATAGGTCAAGGTATTGAGTTTGATTATAGCTGTGTGCATGGCTTAATGGCTGCTCAAGAGTGCGGCTATGAAGCCATCATGGTGAACTGTAATCCTGAAACGGTTTCAACCGATTTTGATATGGCTGACAAACTCTATTTTGAACCAGTATTTTGGGAACACCTCAGAGAAATCATTCTACACGAAAAACCTGTGGGTGTGATTGTTCAATTAGGTGGTCAAACCGCTTTGAAATTGGCTAAAAGAATTGAAGCCATGGGTGTGAAAATAATAGGCACCAGTTACGCCAACATGGACCTTGCCGAAGACCGTGGTTTGTTTAGCGATTTGCTTAAAGAACTTGGCATTCCTTACCCAAAATATGGAGTAGCCGAAACTGCCGATGAAGCCATAAAAGTAGCCAACGAAGTGGGTTACCCTGTGTTGGTGCGTCCTTCATACGTTCTAGGCGGACAAGGGATGAAAATCGTAATCAACGACCAAGAGTTAGAATCAGCAGTGATTGCACTTTTAGGAGACTTACCTGGCAATAGAGTATTGATTGACCATTTCTTAGACAGAGCAGAAGAAGCCGAAGTAGATTGTATATGCGATGGTGATGATGTGCATATCATAGGCGTGATGGAACATATAGAACCTGCTGGAATCCACAGTGGCGATAGCAGTGCAGTATTGCCTCCTTTTAGCTTGAATGCTGGTGTGGTAAAAACCATGACCGACTATGCTGTAAAACTTGCTCATGCCATTAACGTTAGAGGACTTTTGAATATACAATTTGCCATCAAAGACAATTATGTATATGTGATTGAAGCCAACCCAAGAGCCAGTAGAACGGTGCCTTTTATAGCTAAAGCATACCAAGTGCCTTATATCAATATTGCAACACAGATTATGCTTGGTGATAAAAAATTGAAAGACTTTAATATCATCAGAAAGCTTGAAGGTTTTGCCATCAAAGAACCAGTATTCTCATTCAATAAATTCCCTGAGATTGAAAAAGAACTAGGTCCTGAAATGAAATCTACTGGTGAAGCCATTCTCTTTATCAAAGACCTTTACGATCCTTACTTCAGACAATTATACAAAGAAAAAAGTATGTATTTGAGTAAGTAATCATTACTGACTCTTAAAGAATACACTTAAATATACAGGGTGTGGATTAATAGGTAATTCTATATTCACATTGTTGCAGCTATTCTGTTAAATTTGCCTTTGTATATATGGCAAAAAAGAATAAAATAGATACTGATAACTTTGAACCTGAAAAAGAAGCGAAATCAACACCTAACCGCAGGTGGTTCGATTTTATTTTTGACGAAAGATTTCATAAATCTATTGGTCTTTCATTTATACTTCTCTCAGCTTATTTAGCCGTAGCATTCACTTCTTTTTTATTCACATGGCGTGTAGACCAAAGCGTAGTGAATGATGCAGGTTGGAAAATGTTTGTTGAAACAAACCCCGACGCAGCTGAAAATTGGATGGGCATTGTAGGTGCTGTTATTTCTCATGTGTTTATTCACAGTTGGTTTGGCATTGCTTCTTTTGCTTTTGTATTAATTGCCTTTTTGGTTGGTTTTAGAATCTTGTTCAAACGTTGGGTATTGCCCATTATAGACACTTTAAAATATAGTTTCTTCACCATCATATGGATTAGTTTGACTTTAGGTTTTATATGCAGCCTTACCAATGATTTTTATTTTTTAGGTGGTGCTTTTGGTTTTCATGGATACCAATGGCTTGAAAGTTTGTTAGGAAAGTTTGGAGCCCCAATTTTTCTACTCTTTTACTCACTCATTTTTGTAGTTGCCGTTTGGAATATTGAGTTTTACAAACCCAAACCCATAGTAATACCAAGTGATGAAGCCTTGGCCAATGCAGGTATAAACCCAGATATAGATGAAAACCACGATTACTATACCCATAAAGATGAGATAGTTATACCAGAAATTGAGGAAGATGATTTGCCTTTAAACGAAGACGATTTTAAGCTTATCATCAAACCAGATGAACATGAAACCGAAACCAGAGTAGATGATCCATCGCTCAGAGAAGAAGATGCAGATGAACCTGAAGTAAAATTCGACTTGCATGACGATTTTCTTCCCCCACCTGTTACGCCACCAATACCTAAACCTTCAGCAGAACCTTCATTTGAAATAACGGAAGCACTTGCCGAAGAATTGCCCATCATCACATCAGAAAGAAAAGAACACTATACCACTGATGATGCTTACGACCCAACTTTAGATTATCCCAACTACAAATTCCCTTCACTAGACCTATTGAAGGATGTAGATGAATCAAAACCTAAAGTGAGCATTGAAGAGCTCGAAGAAAATAAAAGATTGATTGTAGAAACGTTAAAAAACTACAATATAGCCATTGATAAAATTAAAGCAACTATTGGCCCCACAGTTACTTTATACGAAATAGTGCCTGCAGCCGGTGTGAGAATCTCTAAAATAAAAAGTTTAGAAGATGATATAGCTTTAAGTTTGGCAGCTCTTGGTATCAGAATTATTGCCCCTATTCCAGGCAAAGGCACTATTGGTATTGAAGTGCCTAACCAAAAACCTGAAATGGTGGCTATGAGAGCCGTATTGGCCAGCCAAAAATTTCAACAAAGTGATGCTGACCTTCCATTGTGTTTAGGCAAAACCATTTCAAACGAAATATACTTAGCTGATTTAGCCAAAATGCCACATCTATTGATGGCAGGAGCAACAGGGCAAGGAAAATCAGTAGGTATCAATGTCATACTTACTTCGCTGTTATATAAAAAACATCCATCACAGTTAAAGTTTGTGTTGGTAGACCCTAAGAAAGTTGAGCTTTCTATATATAAAACCATTGAGAGACATTTTCTAGCTAAAATACCAGGAAACCAAGATGCCATTATTACAGATACCAAGCTGGTAGTAAACACGCTCAACAGCTTATGTATACTGATGGATACGCGTTATGATTTGCTCAAGGATGCAGGTGTTAGAAACATTAAAGAATATAATACCAAGTTTATTGCCCGCCAACTAAACCCACTGAACGGACATCATTTTATGCCATATATAGTGGTGGTGATAGATGAGCTTGCCGACTTGATGATGACCGCTGGCAAAGAAGTAGAATACCCTATTGGTCGTATAGCACAATTGGCACGTGCCATTGGTATCCATTTAATCTTAGCCACACAACGACCATCAGTAAACGTAATCACCGGAACTATTAAAGCCAACTTCCCGGCCAGGGCAGCCTTTAAAGTAAGTTCTAAAATAGACTCACGTACCATTTTAGATGGCAATGGTGCCGACCAATTGATAGGCAAAGGAGACATGCTCATCAGCAATGGCAGCGATGTGGTGAGGGTGCAATGTGCATTTGTTGACACACCGGAAGCAGAAGCTATTGCTCAATTTATAGGAGCCCAAAACGGACGAGAAGCATACGAATTACCTGAAGTAAAAGACGACAGTGCAGATGGCACCAAACTAGAAGTTGATGATGAAGGCAGCAGAGATGCCATGTTTAGAGAGGCTGCTCAAATTATAGTGCAACACCAACAAGGCAGCACATCGCTGCTCCAACGAAGATTGAAACTAGGCTATAACAGAGCAGGAAGGCTCATAGACCAACTAGAAAGAGCAGGCATTGTAGGGCCTTTCACAGGCAGCAAAGCCAGAGAAGTATTGATACCTGATGAGTTTCATTTAGAGCAGCATTTAAAAGACTTGGGTATATAGTTTTATTAAACCTATTTTATAACTCAATTGTAATGTATATACTTGGTCATCCTGAACTTGTTTCAGGATCTGATTTGGTTTGATATAGCTAAATACAGCAGACTACTCTTTATAAAGTTACTGAAATAAATTCAGTATGAAATATGAGCAAAACTACTTAAATATTTAAATAAGCCAATTGGTATTTTAAAATATAAAGAGTTCTAATCTTCAATACTGAACTTAATCTGATTAAGTCTTTATGAATTTGTTGAAGAATTTGATTTTAAATTATATATAATTGCGAATACTTCAGATATATAAATGTTATAAAAAAAAGATTACTTTTTTTTATAATCAATCAGTAATAATCATTCTTTTTGTATCAATCTCTTTATTATCTACTATTAAAGAATACAAATACATACCCGCTTTATACTCATTTGCAGCTACTAAAACTTGAGATGAGCCTTTGGTTAAACTATACTTTTTGAGTTGTTTGCCTTGCATATCATATACTATAATGAATGCAGTTTTGCTGCTCTCAGGTATACTGAATTTAATCACTGAGCTTTCATTAAATGGATTAGGAACATTTTGGTAAAGTTCTGCTTTGGCTATATTAAAACCATTGTTTTTGTCTACTCCTAAGTAGTTTTGCCCACCAGTATTTGTAGTTTTGGTTTTTAATATATTTTGGGTAGAACAACACTCATTTAACTGAGACTGAATAGCATCTATTTGTGCTTGATAGTTACTCAAAGTGTTGTTATTAGTTATTGTATTAATTTGAGTTTGTAAAGATTCAATTTGAGTTTGATAACTGCTAATGGTGCTGTAACTATTAGCGAGTTGTGACACTTGGTTTTGTAAAGTTGTGATGAGTTGACCTTGGTATTTAATACCTTCTACAAGCAGAGGTATAATTGCTGTATACTCAATTGCTTTGGTACTATCTTCTATGGTTGAAACCACTTCAGGTACTACTCTCTCCACTTCTTGTGCTATAAAACCATAGCGAACAGGTTGAGTGGTTGCAGAGTCTGTAAGTGTGTCCGTTATACAATCCTTGCAATATGCATGAGGCTTAAACTGATAAGTTACTCCTCTCAATTGCATTAGCTTTTCATAAGGGTTTACAATAGTATTCACATTAAATTTATAAGTTGAATCTGAAAAAAAGAAATAACCATTTTTCGAAACAACATAACCATCTGTTCTTACATAAAAGTTTTGCTTTCCAAAAAAATCAACAATCCAATGTTTAGCATACAGACGATTTGCAGATGAAATTTCACACCATCCCCAATCATCTGGGTGCCATTGATCTATTACCAAAGATGGCAAATTATTGTTTTTAATTTGTAATTTGCCGGCACAATATAAAGGTGTTGTGTTACCAATAATAACAGTGTTACTTGGGTTTGTAGGTTTGCACATTAAAATATTCCCTCCAGTACTAACTTTTATTTGTGCATCAGAAGTTCTAATAAAAAAAACTGTGATTAAATATATTATTAACTTTTTCATTTATTTATTTGTTTAAAGAAACATTATGATTATATGGTAATTTTTTACCTGAATACGGACAGGAACAATACATTTGATAAAATGTATAAAATATACCATTTAATTGTTTTGAATTATTATTATATTTACCCGTAAAATAACCTACACTATCTCCATTTAAATCTTCATAAATAGAAAATGTAATTGAGTCATTTTCTGTATTTACTCTTGCATTTCTCTTTTTAAAATACCTACCATCTACACCTTTATCTCGAACATAAGGGCAACTTATTTCATACAAAGTATTACTATCATTAAGTTTATCAATAAAGAAACCAAAACTTGTTGATTTTTCAGGAAATGGAAGAAATGAAAATGTAACTTTCCCATTATTAGTATCAATATAATTTAATATAGGAAAAGACATTCCCCACAGTCCAGATAAATCAGGATAAGTTTTGGGTGGGGTAATTACTGGTTTATCTTGTTTACAACTATTGTAAAATAGTAATGTTAAGATAGATAAAAAATAAAAAGTTATTTTCATTTTAGTTTAATATAAATAAGAACTTGCATCAATATATAATTCACCAGAATCATCAGTTTCAAAGCCACCATATAATCCTACTTCAGTTCTGGCTCTTAAAACCAAGTTTTTATTGGCAGGTATTTTCGCATCGCACCAAGGGTTATTAGTTTCTAAATAGTCTCCAAGTTCAATCTTTTCTCTTCTATGATTACCAAGTACATTATAGTCAGGATAGTTTGCTGAATAAGCTGGGTCAATATTTACTGTTGGCTTATAATATCTTATATAATCAATTTCAAAAATAAATGGAAACTCAGAACCAGTGTCTGGGTTATCTGTGAAACCACTTCCTGCAGAAGCATCTATAATCATATTCATTTCGCACATATCATTTTGATGCCAATTGGTACTTCTCTCAAGTTTGCCGTCAACATAAATATTTACAAACTCGGGCATCCATTCAAAACCTACAATATGAAAATTTCCATCATCAAAGTTAATATTATAATTGAGTGGGGCAGCCCAAATCACTTTGCCTTTTTTACTATTAAATCCCCATCCAATATCTTCCCATGCATCATTTTGCGTAGGTCCACCATTATTTGTACCACCATAGTGAATTGTTGGGCACATTAAATAATGTGATACAGAATTAGTTTCAAACACATCAATTTCTTGGTAGTTCGGGTCTGGTATAGAACATGGGGTAACAGGGAAAAACCAAAAATCAGCTTGTATGCCTTTGTTTTTATATACTGTATAGGAACGATTTGGCAAACGGAACTTAAGCTCAAAATATCCATATTTAAATGTGTTTTTAGAAATTAGTTGCCCATTTGTATAGTCATAAGATTGATAATTGGGAGTACCATTAAAAGGAGCTGAGTTTAATGTATAACAATCGTCAAAACAAGGGACAGGCTGAACTCCTGGTTTTTTTTCAACTTTTAAAGAACATATACCATTGTATACGGTTACATTTTCACCAAATTGAGAATTATAAGAAATATTAGTTTTATTTCCAGTGTTTACGTCAAAGGCATTACCCCAAGGTGCTAAAAATTTCCATCTATTCAATTTCATTGCATTTCTAATATAATTTTGATTCTGTTGAGGGTATGAAAACTCATCACTTGTATATATAACTTTATACCATGTAGGATCATTAGGGGGTAAATTAATAGGATTTGTTTGTGCTTTTGCTAAAAGGTAAAAACACAAAACAAAAGAAATGGTAATTAATTGTTTCATTCAATTATTTTATTAAGACAAATGTAAATGAATAAATTTTATAAATACTAATTTTATTTTAATTTTTTTTCTCATTATCAAACAGATACGTACAAATACTTAACATACATTTGAGTTGTTTTACTACTTACTAAAAGTTAATAATAGATTTTTCAATATACATTTTCAAATATCTTTAACAAAAGTTAAATAGAAGGAAAGTAAAAGTTTTATTCATTAAAAATTATACAATCTTAGCGTTTTACATTTATTTTCTATATCGTTATTATTTTTAACTTCCCCTTTTGTGCTTAATTTCGTGGCTTATATAATTTAGAATATGATTGATTTTCCTTATTTAAACCAATTAAGAAAAGACATTGCTGAAAAGAATGATAGTATCACGCCTAGACGAATAAAATGGATTAGGGGAAATAGCTATTACTATAAACAACTGCTTAAAACACTTAAGTTTATTGTTGAGCCTGAGAGCAGGGTCTTGCATATACGCTCGAGTATTGGTTTTGTATTAAATGAGCTAAACCCTTCATACGGTGTCGGAATTGACGATAGCAAATTGCAAACAGAAGAAGCTGCTAAATTATATCCAAAACACAAGTTCATCAACCAAAGTCCTGAGAGTTTTAACCTTGGTGAAAAATTCGATTATATACTCATCACTTCATTAGAAGATATTGTAGATGTTAAAGCTGTATTAGATTGTGCTTATAAACATTGCCACGAGAGAACCCGCGTCATCGTTGTACATTATAACTATCTTTGGGAGCCATTGACTGTATTAGCTGAAAAAACACGTTTAAGAATCCCTCAAAAACTGCACAACTGGTTTGGAGGTGAGGATGTGTCAAACATGCTTCGCATCAGTAATTTTGATAAAATTATTCAAAGAAGAATTATCCTTTTCCCGTTTTTTATACCCATACTGAGTTATATACTCAATAGGTTTATAGCCCAACTTCCTATCTTTAACTCTTTGTCATTGATTAGAGTGAACGTAGCTAGGCCATTGATGGAAGAGAACAAAAACCTGTCGGTATCAATAGTAATACCATGTAGAAACGAAGCGGGGAATATTGAAGATGCGGTGAAGAGAATTCCTAAATTGGGTGCAAATACTGAGATCATCTTTGGTGACGACAAATCTACCGACGGCACACCTGATATTGTGAGAGAGATGATGAAAAAATATCCTGAGAAAAATATACGTTTGGTTGATTCGCCGGGTATATGTAAATCTATGAATGTTTGGACTTGTTTTGATGCGGCTAAAAATGATGTGTTGATGATATTAGATGCAGACCTTACAGTGATACCTGAAGAGCTTCCATACTTTTATGAAGCCATCAGCAAAAGACATGGAGAGTTTATTAATGGCTCTAGGTTGGTGTACCCTATGCACAACCAAGCCATGCCATTCTTTAATGTATTAGGAAACAAATTCTTCAGTATGGCTTTTACGTATATATTGGACACGCCTATAAAAGATACTTTATGTGGCACCAAAGTTTTACTCAGAACAGATTTTGAAAAGATAAAAAAACTAAGAGGAACCTGGGGCATCAACGACCGTTGGGGAGATTATGAATTAATCTTTGGAGCAGCTAAACAAAACCTAAAGATTGTGGATTTACCGGTGCACTATTACGAGCGTACATATGGAGAAACCAAAATGACTGGACGTATCAAAAATGGATTGATTATGTTAAAAATGTGCAGAACAGCTTTATTGAAAATTAAGTTCAGATAAAACAATATACCGTATAATCTTGTAGTTAGTATATATCATGACAGAAGAGCATAACGAACTCGAGAAAAAACAAAGCACCTCACCTATCCCTATGCATGTGGGTTCAGCCCCCATCAAGCCAGAAGATAGAAGACTTTTACAAGCCAATGCCGTAGAGGCCATGCATATACATGCCAACGAGCAGGTAGACATGCTGCGTAAACAAGCAGAACTTATCATGACCCAAGCCAGAGAGGTGGAAGAGCGTTTAAAAATAGCTAACGAAATATATAAAGCAGAGATTCGTTTTACTCCAAAAATTCATGGCACTTACCACTTATATGAAAAGAAAAATGGAGAACGCCTATTGAGTATGGTGGCTCCTAACGAGTGGGGAAGATCATTCCCTTGGGAAAAACATATAGCCACTGTAAGACTGCTAGGCGACCAAACATGGGAAGTGCTAGAACGCACCGAACATGATATCATGATGAAATAATTTTATGTTAGGGTTTTTCAAACTACTCAATATTTTTTTATACTAAGACGCAAATTTGAAATTAAGTATCAATTGATTCCATTGTTTTGTCTTCTAAATTATAGTTTTCTAAATCGTGGGATTAAGTTCGTAATTGGTACTTCTACCTCCTTGATTGCTTTTAATTAGAATTCCCTTTTCAATTAAGTTTTGAATGTCACGCAAGGCAGTATCTTGAGAACATTTGGCTATTTTAGCCCATTTTGTTGTATTCAAAACTCCGTCAAAATCTTCTAGTAATAAATTCATAATTTTTCTTTGTCTGTTGTTTACAATTTCAGTTGAATGTTTATTCCAAAACATGTGCTTATATATAATTTTCTCAAGCAATATTTCTGAACTTTCGAGGGTGTTTAATAAACAATTTAAAAACCATTCAAGCCATTGCGTAATGTCTAATCCTCCTTTTTGAGTTTTTTCTAAGATAACATAATAGCTATTGCGTTCTTTTCTAATTTGAGAAGACATACTATAAAACCTAAATGATTGCTCATCAGAACGAGCCAATAACATATCACTAAGTGCTCTTGAAATTCTTCCATTACCATCTTCAAATGGATGGATTGTTAGAAACCACAGATGAGCTATAGCTGCTTTTAATACCAAATCTATATTTTGTTCTAAATTGAACCAATCAAAGAATATTCTCATCTCATTTTCGATTTGAGAAGCAGGAGGTGCTTGATAGTGCACTTTTTCTTTTCCTAATGCACCAGAAACTACCTGCATTGGCCCTGCTAAATCTTTACGCCATTGACCCGTTTCAATTTTATACATACCGCTCTGCCCCGAAGGAAAAAGAGATGCATGCCAAGTAAATATTCTATCTTTATTTAATTCTTCTTCAAAATTCTTAGTTGCATCAATCATTAAATCTACAATCCCATCAACATTTCGTTCTGAATATACCAAACCTGCTATATCTAAACCCAACCGTCTGGCTATAGAAGACTTAACTTGCCCCCTATCTAAAATTTCACCTTCGATTTCAGTAGATTTAATAATGTCTTGAGTTAAGGTTTCTAAATTTGCCTCATTTCGAAGTTCGAATCCCAATGCTCCCATCTTGCCTATCAGTTTTCCTTGTTTGTTTCTAACAAATGAAAGTAATGGCATTAACATCTCACTATCCCATTTAAAGACTGGCCAATCGGGATTATTATAAATGTATATATTTCTTATTCTCCGCATATATTGCAACAAATATAACTATTAATCTCCGCAAATAAAATAATCTCCGCAAATATTGCGTATATTAAGCAAAATATTCTCCGCAAATAATCAGTAATTTATCGTACGATTATAAAGAAAGAACAGATCACAAAACAAACAAAAGCCTTTCATTATATATCCGTCATCACGAATGTAAAGGAAAGGCTTTTACTTTCTCAAAAAAAACAATCAACTATCTTTAGGCATATACCCTTAAAGTATTCCCACTTAATGCCGTTTTATATTGTGTAAGTGATGTATTCGCTGGTCCTTTAGTCACAGAACCCGAGCTATTAAAGGTAGCACCATGACTCGGACAAACAAAATTATTACCTGATGAACTATACCTGACTGAAGTGCCTTCATGGCTGCAAGCTGCTGTTACTGCTATAAAATCACCAGTTAATGTTTTAGCCACTATCACCCCATTGTTTATTAAATATCCTCCACTTTGAGATAATGCACCCGTAGAAACATCAAGTGTAAAATCAACAGCTGTAGTATTTTGTTTATTACACCCAATGCCACATTGTGCAGCTAACAGTGCTACGGCTCCAAAACCAACATTGGCAATAAAATCTTTTCTATTCATCACGATTATTTTTTATATGTTTTACCAAAAACCCCAAATTTCAATCCCACATCAAATGAAAGACCATATAGCGTGCTGCTACTTAAAGGGTTGGTAGAGCTAGCGTTAATTAAATCAGAAAAACGATAGGTAGAACCAGTATATAATTTAACAAACTTAAACAAATTGGCTTCCACTTGAAAACCAGTTTGAGCCACAAAAAAAGAATTGGCACTTCTATTCCCACCTCTTCCAAAGTTTTGAGTAGCTTGTGCTGTTCCGGTGCCTATATATAAAGGAAAAGTAAAATGGATGACAGAATTAGGCTTTAAGGTATATTCAAGTTTTAATCCACCATATCTGGCATTGGCGGCATCAGAAGTGACAGTATTTAAAACATAATTGGGATTTAACACTGAAGTAGAAAACAAACCAAGAGAGAAGGTATTATTAAAAACTACAGAAGCAGATAAACCTTTGAATGACGTAAAGTTGTTAGATAGCTGACCGTTTTGATACTCAGGATTGATAATGACACTTATATTTTTAAGTTTGGGAGCATTGAACAATGTTTTAGGAGCATCTTGTGCGAATGTTGAAGCAGCGGTCATCAAAAAGATAACAGAGGCTGCGATGGTTGATTTTTTCATTTTAAATATTGATTAATTATTGACAAAACGAGATGCTTTACCTAAAGTGGGGTGATATATAAAAAAAATTCTTAAAAAAAATCAATACCCAACCCCACTATAATTATCTTTGATACGTATTGATATTAAAAGTATAAAATACCATCCATTTGTTTTTCAGAAAAAAGCCCATATCGTTTGATGAAGATGACATTAACAGTGTGATTCAAGCTTGTTTAAAAAACAATGCAGATGCACAACATACACTTATTAAGCAGTATCATTCTTACGCTAAGAGTATATGTTTAAGATACTCATCAGTTAAAGAAGATGCAGAAGAGATTATCAATGATGGATTTTTAAAAGTGTTTCACAATTTACATCAATATATACACACACAAACTTTCAAAGGATGGATAAGAAAGATCATGGTAAATACAGCTATTGATTATTATAGAAAACATCAAAAATATCAATTTCATGAGGATGTATGCGAACTTGAGAAAATGGACGAAGTAAATGAAGATGTAATATCTAAAATATCAGCTTCAGAAATCCTAAAACTAATTCAAAATTTACCTACTTCTTATAGAATGGTATTTACACTGTTTGTAATAGATGGATATAGTCACAAAGAGATAGGAAACATGCTTGGCATACAAGAAGGAACCTCCAAATCTAATTTGAGAGATGCTAGAGCCAAATTACAAAAAATGATTAAAAACAATTACCCACACTTATACCTAGCATATGGTTTAAAATCTAACAAAATTCATGAAAACTGATAATTTCGACGATTCAATCAAAAACAAGCTTAACAGCTTAAATCAGCCATCTACTGATGCTGAGATTGATCATGTTCATCAATATATACAAACTAATTTACACGCAACAAAAGTTTCGAGTATAAGAAAATATATATTGATTGGTTCAACAGTGATTACTATTGGCAGTTTAGTATTGTGGAGTACTTATATATATAATGAAAACAAGAATTTAGAACACAAGATTGAAAAGTTAACAGATGAAATTAAACACACCAATCAAGCTGATACAGATATTCAAAAAAATAACAAAGCAATTGAGTCGTCAACTTTAGAAATAAATAAATCATCAGAAAATACAAGTAATCAACATACAAAAAATACAATTAGTGATTTTAAAGAGAATAAAAACAAGTCTGCTGACAATAGAATATATACAGGCAATAAAACCGCTAAACTTACACTTGTAAAAAATACCGAGTTAGATCGTAAATCTTCTCAATTGGTTGAAAACAATCAAAATAATATAAGTAAAATTGAAGAACTCACAGCAAATAATATTCAAAAAGTAGAAGACCCAAAAGAACAAATTACTGAATTATCTAAACCTGATTCGGTATTAAAGCCTGACAGTATATATATGTTAGCAGATGGCAAAAAACCAAAGCCTAGAAAAAAAACAAACCTGTCTTACTTGGTTGGATTAGAGTATGATAAAGGAAAATTTTCTTCAGGTATGTCACTTCAAAACAGCTTAGTCTTAAACAACCAATGGAGTTTTAGTTTGGGGTTAAGAATGGTTAATCCCATACAAGAGAGATTTCATGATAAAGACGATTTTCATGATAGACGAGGATCAGAATTTCAAAAAACTTACCCAAGTGAAGTAGTGGATACCATAGCTATTTCTAATATAAATATCCATACCCATATTATTCAATTACCTGTTTATATAGGCTATATACTACCCATAAAAAAACAATTTTCGCTTGTGTTAAATGCAGCCACAGACCTTGATATCAGAACCAAACAAGAGGTTGAATATAGACATCCAATTAATTTTCCAGGAGAAGAACGAAAAGAGTTTCATAGCCATGTAGCCCCAACAGTGTTTAACAACCTTTGTTTTTCAGTTGGTTTACAAAAACAAATCAATAACTTCCAATTTCAAATAAGCCCATATGTATATTCACAAACAAAACAAGTGGCTTATAAGAACAATGAATCATATTTAGGCATTAGATTTAGGGCATTATATAGCTTTAAAATATAAGCTAAAAGCTACGTTGATAATTTGAGCTGACCTATTCAAACATTTTTCCACATAGAAAAGTGTGTAATTAAACTACGATTGTGGACGTAACTGAAAAAAAAAGTTGTTATTTTGCTGTGTAAATTATGGCAAAAGAGAATTCATATACCGAAGATGATATACGGACCCTAGAATGGGCCGAGCATATCAGACTAAGACCAGGGATGTATATTGGCAAGCTTGGCGATGGATCAGCACAAGACGATGGAATCTATGTTTTATTAAAAGAGATTATTGACAATGCTATAGATGAGCATGTGATGGGACATGGCAAAGCCATTGATATAAAAATAAACGACCAAAAAGTATATGTGAGAGACTATGGTCGTGGTATACCTTTGGGAAAAGTGATAGATTGTGTTTCTAAAATAAATACTGGAGGTAAATATGACAGTAAAGCTTTTCAAAAATCAGTAGGGTTAAATGGTGTAGGTACTAAAGCAGTGAATGCACTATCGTCGTATTTTAGAGTTCAAAGTTGGAGAGAAGGTAAAACAAAAGCTGCCGAGTTTTCTCATGCTAAACTCACACAAGATTTTAAAGAAGCTGCTGAGGATAAAACTAACGGAACAGCAGTAACGTTTATACCCGATGAAGCCATATTCAAAAACTACCGATATATATCAGAATTTATAGAGAATCAAATCAGGAATTATTCTTATTTAAATGCTGGTTTGACAATAAACTACAATGGTCAAAAATATATAAGCAAAGATGGATTATTAGACTTACTTAAAGCCAAAAGCAATGAAGAGTCTATTAGATACCCCATAGTACATTTAAAAGGAGAAGATATAGAAGTTGCACTTACACACGACAACCAATATGGAGAAGAATATTATTCGTTTGTAAACGGCCAACACACCACACAAGGTGGAACACACTTGGCTGCTTTTAGAGAAGCCTTAGTAAAAACATTAAGAGAATTTTATAAAAAAGATTTTGATGCCGCAGATGTGAGAGCATCTATTATAGCAGCAATTTCTGTTAGGGTGCAAGAGCCCGTTTTCGAAAGCCAAACTAAAACCAAACTTGGTTCTATAAATATGGAACCAGATGGAATTACAGTAAGGCAATTTGTGAATGATTTTATGAAGAAAGCACTTGACGATTTTTTACATAAAAATCCTCAAACAGCTGAAGCATTGCTTAAACGAATCATGCAAAGCGAGCGTGAACGTAAAGAAATGGCTGGTATAAAAAAACTAGCAAATGAAAGAGCTAAAAAAGCCAACCTTCACAACAAAAAACTAAGAGATTGCAGACTACATTTAGGGGAAGATAAAGATGAAAAAGTAAGCGAATCTACTTTGTTTATTACCGAAGGAGACTCTGCAAGTGGAAGTTTAACAAAAGCAAGAGATGTTCAAACCCAAGCGGTATTTAGTTTGAGAGGAAAACCGCTTAACTGTTATGGCATGACTAAAAAAGTAGTATATGAGAATGAAGAATTTAATTTACTTCAACATGCTTTAAATATTGAAGAAGGTATTGAAGGACTTAGATATAATAGGATTGTGGTATCTACCGATGCTGATGTGGACGGAATGCATATACGTTTGTTATTGCTTACTTTCTTTTTACAGTTTTTCCCTGATTTGGTTAAAAATGGTCATCTTTTTATTTTAGATACACCACTGTTTAGGGTAAGGAACAAACAAAAAACTATATATTGTTATAGTGAAGATGAAAAAAGAAAAGCGATTAGTGAATTAGGTCACAAGCCAGAAATAACACGATTCAAAGGCCTAGGAGAAATATCTCCAGGAGAATTTGAACAATTTATTGGCGAACGAATGAGGCTAGAACCCGTGTTTATGAAAGACGATACCAGCATTCAAAAACTACTCGAATATTATATGGGTAAAAACACACCTGACCGCCAAAACTTTATCATCAACAATCTTAGGTTTGAAAAAGATGAAGTGATGGAAGTTGAAGCTTAATCACGATTAAATTGAAAAAATGGCTTACACCTAATATTTGGAAACTTTCAATTGTAAGTCTGTTTACAGATATTTCAAGTGAAATGCTCTATCCTATTTTACCATTATATATGCAAAAAATAGGACTAAATGGAACTACCATAGGTCTAATAGAAGGGATAGGTGAAAGTATAGCTGCATGGGGAAAGGGCTATTTCGGTAAATTAAGCGATGACAAAGGAACTCGAAAATCATTCATAGTTATAGGCTATGGACTAAGTGCTATTTCTAAATTGCTGTTAGCCTTTTCTATTTTTCCTTTTGTAATTTACCTCGCCCGTTTTTCTGACAAACTGGGTAAAGGAATTCGTTCATCGCCGAGAGATGGAATACTAGCAAATGAATCAGACAAAGAACATTTAGGAAAAGTATTTGGCTTTCACAGAAGCATGGATACTGTAGGGGCAGCAATAGGACCGTTTTTAACTTTAGGTCTACTATATTATTTACAGTTTGAATATATACAAATATTTTATATTGCATTTATTCCTGGAATGTTAGGCTGGATAATCACAACCCTAATCACTGAGACTAAAACGGAGCCTAAACTCAAGCCCAAAAGTGGTTATTTTTCTTTCTTAATGTATTTTAAAAATGCTAGCAATGAATATAAAAAAATTATATTCCCGATTTTAATATTTGCTTTATTTAACTCAAGTGATTTCTTTTTAATTTTATGTCTTAAAACAAATGGGTTTGACGATATTTTTATCATAATTGCATATATCATATATAATCTTTCATTTGCACTTTTTTCATATCCCGCGGGTTATTTAGCTGATAAATTCGGGTTTAAATTGATGTTGGGTTTGGGTTTTGGTATTTTTATTTTAGTTTATAGTTTGATTGGAAATGTACACTCTCAATTATCAGCCATACTTATATTTATATTATATGGTATATATGCTGCTTTTACAGATGGCAATGCAAAAGCATGGTTAACCAAGAATGCCAACAAAGAAGATAAAAACACTGCTATAGGATTTTTCAATGCCATACAGTCTATAACAATAGTATTAGCAAGTCTTTGGACAGGTATTATTGTTGATATTTTTAACTACCAAACAGCATTTTATATTTCGGCAATTGGTGCAGGTGTTTCAATTGTCTTATTTTTGTTTTTGAAATTTAATCATGAATATAGCCATACTAGCATATAATAGAATTGATTCACTTAAACGTCTGCTTGATTCACTCAAAAGTACACGCTTAATTGACACATGTGATGTATATATATTTCTAGATTATAATTCAAGCAAAATATCTCGAAGCGAAATATGGACATTGTTAAAAAATTATACTATTGCAGATATATATGAGTCTGAAGTTAACTTAGGACTTAAAGAGAACATGCATCGGGTTTTAAAATGGGCTTCAATTCAAAGTAGCCCCACCATGGTGCTTGAAGACGATTTATATGTTTCTAAAAATGCTATTGATTATGCCATACAAGTGTTAGATTTTTATATAGATGAACCTAGAATTGGCATGTATTCATTATACCACCAACACTATATATACACAACTGAATTCCCTTTTATTCCTTTGATTGAAAACTCAGATGTATATATGATGCAATTCCCTTCTTCATCAGGGTTTGTTGTAACAAGTGAGATAGCAAATAAATATATACAATTTGTTCAAAAACATAATGACAACAATTCATTCCCTATTCATCCCAAAATTTCAAATTGGCCCGATACCAGTTGGAAAAAAATATATACAGCATTTTTAGTTAAAGAAAATTTATATACAGTATTTCCGAGAATTTCATATACAACAAACTTTGGCGAGAAAGGTGAAAACCATCATTATAAAAGCAATCACTTTCAATCTCTTTTATCAGTATTTGAAACAGATTCGTTTACATTTAAAAAATTAAATTCGACATTTGCCATTTATGACCATTGTATGGAATGGCAACCAAGTGAGCTTTTATTCCCTGATTTTAAAAATACCACATTTGATTTAAATGGAGCAAAAAATGCTGAGCTTATAGATACAGATTGGGTAATTACATTAAGAAAAACCAAAGAACATGATGGTCAATATGCACGAAGACTAAAACCACAAGAAGCAAATATTATTGAAAAAATGGATGGCGATACTTTTTATAAAATTAATAAAGTTCAATTTGAAAAAGCAAAACTTCCAAAAAAGTTCTACCAAGATTTAATTGACTACCACTATATATTTACCTCTAAAAAA
Organism: Bacteroidota bacterium; assembly: GCA_947460345.1. Classification (GTDB taxonomy): domain Bacteria; phylum Bacteroidota; class Bacteroidia; order UKL13-3; family UKL13-3; genus CANHGM01. The sequence continues at coordinate 34,674 of CANHGM010000011.1, forward strand.
AGTCTCTTAGCATACGTAAAAGATTCTTTGTTTTAATAATTCAAAAGAACACCAAATTGATTAAAAATATAGTGTTTCTTGGTTTTCCCATCAAACATTTCTATATAATATAAATTTTGTGTATAAGGTGTATTTATTTGATATACAGAATAAGTCCACAGTTTATTTTTCATATATATATCATTCCAGTTTTTATTAAGCTCTTCAGGGATTTCATTTTTTTTAAGTTTACTACCCGTGAACTGCCAATAACCTTCCTTGCTATATCTAGCAATTAACTGTTGAAAATTTTGTTTAAATAAAAAATAATAATTTAGAGATGAATCTGAATAAACTTGTTCATAAGTCTGAGATGGAAACATGGTTTCAAAATTAAATTTAACTCCTTGAGGAACTTTGTTTTGAGCCACAGAAACTGAAGCCATTAATAAACCAAAAATAAACAAATAAATTCTTTTCATTTTACATGCAAAATTACTAAAAACTGAGTCAATATTTTTATTTTTTTTATTAGAGAATTTAAGCCCAATTTTGTTCCGTATTTTTACATATAAATAACGCAGCGATGATAAACAATTTTAAATTAAAGAACCTCCCCAAACGCACTATAAAACCAAGAGAAGATGGCTTAACTATGGTTATGGATAAAGGCTTAAGTATAAGAGAAGCAGAAGACTTTCTATCGGTTGGAGCAGCATATACAGACATCATCAAATTAGGATTTGGTACTGCCTATGTAACCCCCAATTTAAAAGAGAAAATCAAATTGTATAAGTCGGCGGGAATTGCTACTTATTTTGGCGGAACCTTATTTGAAGCGTTTTTGGTTCGTAAACAATACGATGATTATTTAAAATTATTAGAAAAATACGAATTAGAATATGCTGAAATATCTGATGGATCATTAGAAATGGCACATGATAAAAAGTGTCAATATATAGCTGACATGTCTAAAAGAGTAACAGTTATATCAGAAGTGGGATCTAAAGATGCAGAAAAAATAATTCCTCCCTACAAATGGATAGAATTGATGAAAAAAGAAATTGAAGCAGGTTCATGGAAAGTAATAGCTGAAGCTAGAGAAAGTGGGAATGTAGGAATATTCAGAGGCACTGGAGAAGTTCGCTCAGGATTGGTTGAAGAAATACTGACTCAAATACCACAAGAAAAAATCATTTGGGAAACACCGCAAAAAGGACAACAAGTATATTTTATAAAATTATTAGGTGCTAATGTAAATATGGGAAATATTGCTCCTAATGAAGTGATTCCTTTAGAAACATTAAGAATTGGTTTGCGTGGAGACAGTTTTTCTTTTTTTCTAAAAAACCCTAATACTAAATACTAATGCCAGTTTCATATATACATCAAGACGAAAATGTATATATAAATGTTTGGGATATTACTGAAGATGAATCTTTTTTTGTTGAAAAAATAGATTTATTGATTCATGATCTTAATACTGACTACAAACAAATAAGTCAAGGCCATTCAAGATTACAATATTTGGCTTCGAGATATCTTTTAGCCAAAATGTTTAATCATTCTAATAAATTAGAAATTTATAAATCTGAATTTGGGAAATTATATATAAAAGACCAAGATATTAATTTTTCAATATCTCATTCAGAAAAACAAGTTGTTGTTGCCATTTCTAAGTACCCTGTTGGAATTGATATTGAAGAAAAACAAAGAGATATTTCAAGAATTAGGCATAAGTTTATAAACACAATTGAAGACAGTTGGGTTCAAAACGCTGAAGACATATTAAGTGTATGGTGTTGTAAAGAAGTTGTTTTTAAAATATATGAAAAAAAGGAAGTTGACTTTTTAAAACACATTACTATAAACCCATTAAAATCAAACACTTTCGAGGCATTTTTTAATAAAAAAAGTATAGAAAAAAAATATCACTTACAAAAATTTAACTTAGAAAGTTCAATCTTAATTTGTGGTATTGATTTTGATTTTGTAGTATTGTAGTAAATAAATGCTCATGCAAAAAACAAAAATTATCTTTATAGGCCTTTTTTGTGGCTACCTTTTTATGGGAGCTCAGTTAAGCTCTGAACAAGAAAGTGAGTTCTGTACCGCTTTAAAACAAATGATTGCAGCCAGCCAAGAGAACTTCGAACCAATTAAAAAAGATAGAAAAAATGGTGTTATAGAATTATATTATACATCATCTATTTCTTTACCTACATCTTTAGATACCAAAATAATATTAAGTGGAGAAAATTGGTATATGAGCTGCAAATTGCAAGAAAAAACAGATATTAAAGTTATTAATAAAAGTTTTACTCAAATATCTAATATACTTAAAAATTGCCTTAAAAACTGGAGACAAACTACAGTTTCAAACGAAAAATTCAATTCAGTTATATTTAAAGATATATCTGATAAAGAATGCGGAACACAATTAAAACTTTCAGTAAGCGAAAATGTAGCAAAAGTAGGATATTATAAAATCATGCTTACTATAAATCCATAATATATAGAGACGCTACTTTTTGTTAGATATATATTGAACTAATGTTTAAAATGACGAATCCCTGTAAACACCATAGATAGTTGATTTTGGTTACAGTAGTCAATAGATAATTGGTCTTTTACCGAACCACCCGGTTGTAATATATTTTTTATTCCTTCCTGATGTGCTACTTCTACACAATCAGGAAATGGAAAAAATGCATCGCTAGCCATAGCTGCATCTTGAAGTGAAAGTCCAGCTTCTTTAGATTTATTTATGGCATGTTTTAATGCATCAATTCTAGAAGTCATACCACAACCCAAACCTAACAATTTTTTATTTTTAGCCAAAACTATCGTGTTTGATTTGGTGTGTTTTACAATTTTTTCAGCGAATAACATATCATCAATACCTGAATCATTTGGTTTGATTTCAGTGACCAATTGAAGCTTTTCTTTATCAGAAGATTTTAAATCACATTCTTGAACAAGAACGCCATTCAGCATCGATTTATATTGGAATTGATTTGGTTTGTATGATTTAAGTTTGAGTATAATTCGATTGTTTTTTTTGGTTAATATCTCAAGTGCTTTATCTGAATAACTTGGAGCAATTAAAATTTCAAAAAAGAGCTTTTCAATTTCTAAAGCGGTTGCTTCATCAATAGTGCTATTAAATGCTATTATACCCCCAAATGCAGAAACCGGATCAGCAGACAATGCATCAGACCAAGCTTCTAAGGCTGAACTTCTTACTGCAACACCGCATGCATTTGTATGTTTAATAATTACACATGAAACGCCATCCTTAAATTCGTTAGATAATGCCAAAGCTCCTTCTAAATCATTTAAGTTATTATAGCTAATTTCTTTCCCAGCTAGTTTTTCATATATATCATTTGAATTCCCAAAAAAAGCACTCTTTTGGTGTGGGTTTTCACCATATCTTAATTCGTTTTTGTTTTTATAAGTCTCAGTAAAAGTCTCTAGAGTATTAGGTTGAAACCAACGATGAATCATCCCATCATATTTATTTGTTTCAAAGAATGCTTTTGAAGCAAATTCTTTTCTTTGCTCTATAAATGTTTCCCCATTTTGCGAGGTTAATAATTGATAAAAATACTCATAATCATTTTTTGAAGAAACTATCAAAGTATCATTAAAGTTTTTGGCAGCAGCTCTTATTAAAGAAACACCACCGATATCTATTTTTTCAATTATTTCTGCTTCACTTCCTCCTGCTTTCAATGTCTCTTCAAATGGATATAAGTCTACAATAACTAAATCTAAACTAGGTATTTCATATTGTTGCATTTCATCAATGTCACTTTGCAAATTTCTTCTTCCCAAAATCCCCCCAAACACCTTTGGATGCAACGTTTTAACTCTCCCTCCTAGTATTGAAGGATACCCCGTTAAATCTTCAACATGTAAAACTGGAATATTTAATTTTGTTATAAAATCAGCTGTACCTCCAGTTGTGTAAATATTTATTCCAAGTTCGTGAAGTTTCTTTACAATAGGTTCTAATCCATCTTTATAAAAAACAGAAATTAAAGCATTTGATATTTTTTGTGACATAAGTATTGATATATTAAAAACAGAAATTCAAAAATTGGTGTATATATAAAATTGATTCACTAGGTTGTTCCTTCATGCCTGTATGACCAGATTTTTCAAGTATATGAAAAGAACATATATTGGGTAAAGAAGCTTGATGAGCAGATATACTCACTGGAATGCCTGCATCTTGTTTTCCTGAAATTATCAGTGTTGGTTTTATAATTTTTTTAAACACATCCGTGTAATCCTTTCTTTCTCTCATAGCTAAAGTTGCATGAACCAAACCATCAATTGAACATCTACCTCCTACTTCTATTGCTTGTTCTATTATAGAAGCAGACGTATATTCTTTTGAAAACAAGGTTGGTACTAACACTTTTGAAAATGCTAAAGAGCCGTTTTCTTGAATAAATGCTGCTGTTTTCAACCTATTCTCTTTTTTTTCTATGGAGTCTGATAATGTAGTAGAATGAAATAATCCAATGCCAGCATATGATTCAGGAAATTGATCAGCATAGGCAAGTGATATATACCCACCCATAGAGTGACCAATTATAGCTGGATTATATATAGCTGCATGAAGAATTATTTGGTTTACTACTTCTGCCATATCAGGTATGGTCATTCCAAACCATGATTCTGTTTGGCCAAATCCTGGCAAATCAGGAACAACAACTTTATATGTTTTACTTAAGTCTTCAACTATGCTTTGCCATACTGATGCATCTTCACAGAAACCATGTAACAGCAACAAAGGCAGTTTATTCTTTTCACCATAAATAGTATATACTACCTTTCGGTTATTCAAAAGAAACTCTTTTTTCACTATTTGTTCCAATTAATAGATTGAATTAAATGTTCAGCATCAGCCCTCAAAAATTTAAAGACAGGTTCTACAGAATCAGCATCAGTTTGTGTATTAAAATAGAGTGCGGCTCTAATAAAATGCTTTTTTTGATCAGTTAAATAAAATTGATACCAAGTGGCGGTATTCCCAAAAAGTTCGTATATGATACCAACATTCCCATTATTGGTTTTAAAGGCCCCTTCTGTGATCTCATCTGCTTTTACCGAATGTTTATAAACCAATGTTCTTTGATCATTAATCATTTCCATCAATTTCTTTGGAGAATCTCCAACATTTTTATAACTCAAATGAAGTGTAGCTCTATATTGCGGATACTCTATATTATACCAACATGGTTCAGCTTTTTTATCAGCAGTATCTGGCACCACAACAGCATATTGTGGAATTTCAAATTGATAATTACAAGGGGTTTTAAAAACAGTATATGTTTTTTTAGGTAATTCTATTCTTTGGAATTCTCTTTTTTTAGGAGCAAAATCATCATGGCAAGCCGAAAGAGCAATTGCAAAAATGACGTATATAATTTGTCGAATTTTCAAAATTAGGTATTTGGTAGTCCCGCCCAGAATCGAACTGGGATCAAATGTTTAGGAAACATCTATTCTATCCGTTGAACTACGGAACCAAAGCCGTGCAAAGTTAATGCAAAAAGGTAGTAACAAAAAACTCTGAGTATATATACCCAGAGTTTTTCATATATATAACTAACACAACTTAACCTACAAGTTTTCTTTAGTTGTTCTAGTTTTAGAATTGAAGCCAAAAGTGACTCCAAATCGGTAGCTATTTTTTGAAATAGTCATATAAGCATTGAGCGGTAGGTTCATAGAACCTGAACGAATAGATTTACCAGCTGCAAATACAAAGGCATAATTGATACTGGCATCACCTCTTTTATCTATATTATAAATAAATTGAGTGTTAGGATTTTTAATTATAGTTGGGTCATCAAACTCATTAGCTAAATGCCATTTATCACCAGCATCATAAAAACCTCTTGCAGTTTGTGTAATTCCAATTTGTGGTCCTAAGGCAAACTCCCATCCACGTTTGTTATCTCTAAATCCATTCATAAAAGTAAAACTTGGAATAAATCTACCAGCATCTAAACCACTCACCATCGGTATAAACTCGAACAAAGCTTGGAAATTTCCTTCATTTATATATTGCACTTCTTTTTGATAACCAAATACGGTCATGATGTTTCTTTTAATACCATATCCACCTTCTGACTCGTCAGCACTTAATCTTCTTGCTTCTTCGCCAGTAACCATTACTACACCTATTCTTGGACCTGTTAGTACTAATTTACCAACACCTGGGTTATTTGTTTTTGAATCAAAAGTTTTGATGGTTAATGAAGAAAGAGTTGCATCGTCAACTGATTCACCTAATAGCTTCATGATGCTTATTCTTAACATCGTTTGAAGTTCAGGTTGGATGTTTAAGTATTCCATTACATTTGATTTTTCGGCAAAGCCTCCATTTACATTAAGAAGCATCAGTCTAATTACTATTTTTTCACCGAATCTAGATACATAGCCGCTTAACATATAATCGGCTTTCATTAATTTACCTACTTGAATTAAAGTTTCTTTGTTGTAGCAGCTATCTATTTTGATACCTGCTTTTGATAAAACAACTTTGGCGTCTTCTCTTTGTAACACTTCATACTTGTTTAATTTTTCCATTTCAAGTCTAAGAAGATCTCCTGTTTGTTCGTTGTCATAAACCACGTTAGAAGTTTTGATGTTAAGTACTCCTAAAACTGGTAATTGTTGAGATTTTGAACTATTTGCTATAACTATAAAAGCAAATAAGAATACGATTTTTTGAATAGTTAGTGATTTCATTTTGTTTTTTTTTAAATTGTTGTTGTTATTTAATGAGACAAAATTGCTCACCTCCTCACCTTAAAAATAATTGATTTCTGCAAATCGGGGGTACTAATTTTAGTAATTTCTGCAAATCGGTCGAAACTTTTTAGTAATTTCTGCAAATTTTGGGTTAGGCTTTAGTAATTTCTGCAAAAAATGACAAACCCTTTAGTAATTTCTGCAAATTTTGGGAAAGTCATTAGTAATTTTTGCAAAAAACGACAAGTCCAAACCCCAAAAAAGGAGCTAAAATGGGCCCAAAAACATGCTTAAAATAGATTACATTAAATTTTATTAGCTTGTATTTCTGATATTTAAAAATTATTTTTATTTTATAAAAATTAGGTTCAAGAATTAATTGCAACAAAAATTATCTAAAGAGAAAGATACTTTAGAAAAACAAAGTACCTTTCCCCAAAGATTTTTACTTACTTCAAATGCATTTGCACAATGCAGTGTAATACCTATGTCAAAACCTTACCCATTTATTAGTCCAAATCCATTTTATGATTGTGATGTTAGACTATATTTGGATTATATGTGTATTTGTACTCAACAATGTTCACAATACACAAGTAATTACCTAGCTGTGACTGTTATTGACCATAATAATTTCCCAATAAATTATTATACAGAAAGTTCGCCTTCACAGTGTTGTGTTTTTGTTTTGGTTGGAGCTCATATTACTAAAACAGACTATTATGGTGGAACAGAAATATTATTTTGTCCATCAGGAAGTCTTCAAACATTACAAGGTATTTTAGATGGTTCTATTAATTATACAAGTGTTGGATTTTTAGGAACATTTATTAAAGATTGTAATGGAAATAGTTTAGCTTCACCAGTTGGTTTTAGTATGTCTGGAACACCTATGGGACTTTTTATTCAATTTCCTTAATCAAATTAAAAAATGTTTTATTTAAAAAATTTAGGCTTTTGTTTTTTTATAATAATAAACTTAAATAATCCTTGTATTGCTCAAAAATGGTCTGCCTTAGGTCAAGGAGTTAAATCGTTAAATGCAAATGATAATATTTTAGCCATTACAACTGATATAAATGACAATATTTTTGTAGCTGGAAAATTTGCACATATAGACTATGACTCAGGGTACAATTGTGTAGCAAAATGGGATGGTAATAAATGGAGTATTTTAGGTAAGTTTAATGAATTAGAAGCCAATGACAGTATATTAACTTTAACTACAGACATAAATGGTAATATATATGCTGCTGGAAAATTTAAAGACAAAAATGGTTATTGTTATGTAGCAAAATGGAATGGATTTACTTGGAAAAAAATTGGAGATTTAAACGCAAATGGCAGAATCTCTAAATTGGTTTCAGATAAAAACGGATTTATATATGCAGGTGGTGATTTTAAAAATGATAGTGGTTATTGTTACATTTCAAAATGGAATGATACCATATGGCAAGAAGTAGGTGCAGGTTCAATTTCTTTTAAATCAAAAGCTGCGATAAATGATATATTAATAAATAAAAAGGGTTCTATAATTACCTCAAGCATCAGAATTTATGAATGGGATGGATTATTATGGAAAGAAATAGGTGATTTATTTAACTATGTTCATACTTTAGCAGAAGATAACCAAGGGGCAATATATGCAGCTGGTGATTTTGTTGACATGAATAATAATAAATATGTAGCTAAACTTGAAGGTAATAAGTGGGTTCAGCTAGGAATAGGTAAAGATGCATTAAATGCCACGGGCTACATTTCATCCATTTTAATAGATGGTTCAAACAATGTATATGCAGCAGGTTGGTATATGTTTGATAGCACTGGTAATACATATGTAGCTAAATGGGATGGGACTACTTGGAGTAAACTTGGAAATAATACTTATAATCAAGTTGCTTACAATCAAAATAATTTTATATATGCTTTGACATTTGATAATTCTGGAAGCCTTTTAGCTGTTGGAGATTATACAGATTCTATGGGAAGAAAATTTGTTGCTCGTTATGGCTTCCCTTTAGGTGGTTTAAGCAATCAAACTACTCATCAATCTTTTTCAATATATCCCAATCCTTCAAATGGTAGAATTACTTTACAATACACAGCTTCAAAAAAAGAAACTTTAATCATATATAATAATTTAGGCATTAAAGTTTATCAAACAACTATATTGCCATATTCTTCAACTCATCAAATTGAAATTAGTTCATTAGCCAAGGGAATATATTTTATTCAAATTGATGAAAATATTCAAAAACTCATAGTCGAATAAAATACGTTGATGAAAAACTATCAGTTAGATTTCAACTTATATAAAATCTCTTTATCAGCTATTACTATCAATGACATTCTATAAATAATGGTTAAATCTAAAGAAGGATTAATGGTATAATTTCCTGAGTCATCTTTTAAACCAATAGTGTTTATATTATATTCAATATTAATTTCTTTAATGCTTTTGCCTAGCAATGGTGATGACTCATTTACAAATATCTCTTCAATTATAGAAGAAGTGTTTTGAGTAAGTATATAATCAATAAATTCTATCACATCAGGTTTTACCAGTAAACTAGCCATATGCGATCCACCTAATTTGTCGGGCATAATTACATTATTTGCCCCGGCTGATTTCAATTTTCTTACGCTGGTATCAGCTGATGCTCTTGAAATAATATGAGCTTGGGCATTCATTTCTCTGGCAGTGAGCACTACAAATAAATTTTTAGCATCCTCAGGTAAAGTAGTAATAAGTGAACGAGCTTGAGCAACATTGGCATCCATCAAACATTTATCTAGTGTGGCATCACCTTTAATGTATAACATCTTCTTTTCTTTTAATCCTTCTATCAGTTTTTCATTTTCTTCAATAACCACAAAAGGTATATGATGAGATAACAATACCTCAACAGCCTGCTGACCGTTTCTTCCATAACCACATACCACACAGTGTTGCTTTAGTTTTAAAATTTGTTGATTCATTTGATGTAGTTTTTTTCTGAGTTGGTATTCACCATCAAAAAAGTAAGAAGTAACTATGGTAATAGCATAGGTTACAATACTTAAGTTGATGGTAATTAAAAAAATTAAAAACACTTTCCCTATTGGTGATAAAGGCTTTAACAAACCAAAACCAACAGTAGAAATGGTCACAAATGTCATATATATAGCATCTAAAAAGCTATAGTTTTCTATGAGCATAAAACCCAACACTCCGATAGAGAGTGAACCCAACATTAATAAAGTAGCTATATATACTCTATATTTATATTGGTGGTGTTTTAAGTTTTTAAAATATGACATGATACAAGTAGCAAATTTAAATGTTAATAGGAGTTTAATGCGTCTAAAATTTTACATTAAATACATGTTTAGTTGTTATTAATTACCTTATTTTGCAACGTGAAAAATATTTATTTAACAATAGTTTTATCTGTAATTTGCTTAATATCTCAAGCACAAGTAATTACAATAGCAGAAGCACGTACTAAAGCTTTAGGAACAACCGTTACAATTAGAGGAATTGTTCTCAATGGTGATGAAATAGGAACATCAAGATATATTGATGACGGAACAGGCGGAATAGGGGTATATTCTTTATTAAACTCAACATTACATAGAGGTGATAGCATAGAAGTTTCAGGTGTATTGGGTCATTTCAACAATCTGTTACAGCTTTCAAGCAATGTAACATTTACAAAATTAGATTCAAATAAAGCTTTGCCTCAACCTATTGTATTTAATGGAGTGAATGCAGGTGCTTTTGCCAAAGCATATGAATCAAGGTTGGTTATGATAAAAGGCATTACATCATTAGCAAATATATCAGGAACTACATGTACTGGAGCTGCTTCAGTTTTTGCTGGAAACAAAAATTATTGTTTAAATAATGCAAGTGCAACCCCAGTAAGGGTTAGTAATCCGACAAATGGAGCTGGTGATATTATTGGCAAAAATGCTCCTTCAGGCTCGATAGCTATTGTAGGCATCATGAGTATGTTTAACAAAGGTGCACTACCTGGAGGAGGGACTACAACAGACCCTCAATATTATGACACAACTTTAAGCTCAGGTTTTCAATTATTAGCTAGACTTTATGAAGATTTTATTTTACCTGCAAAACCAAATTTTATTGAAGATCCAAAACCAACTTGGAACTTAAAAACACAGTTACCTAATATTAAAGAAAATGAAATTGAAGTTGAATTTACTACTCAAAACCTTGGAACAACATTTTTAGAATTTGGAACAACACCTACATTTGGTAGCTCATTAGGAGATTCATTATATGTAAAAAAACATATAGTTACACTTTCAGGATTATCGCCAGCAACTATTTATTATATAAGAGCAACTTCTTCAAATCCTAATGGTGTATCTGTATCAAAAATTTCTTCTGTAGTTACAAAAAGTAATTCTACTGGTAGTATTAAAGTTTATTTCAACCACATGCCTGATACTTCGTTGGCTACTTTTAATAAAGCTGTATATCTAGACAAACAAATGGATGATACCGTATTTGCTTATATGAATAGAGCAACAAAATCTATTGACTTAGCTATATATAATTTAAACCCAACAAACTTAGCAGATTTTATAAAAGCATTAAATGATGCACATACTAGAGGAGTTAGAGTAAGAGTGGTGTATGAAGGAAGCACAGCCAATATTGGATTAAACAGCTTAGACCCAGCCATTGGTATTATAGGAAGAAATGATGTTGGCACCATTATGCATAATAAATTTATGGCTATAGATGCAGATGATGAAAACGCAAAAAATGCTATGGTATGGACAGGTACTACAAACCTTACCAAAGCTCAAATTGAAACAGATCAAAACAGTATAATTTTTATACAAGACCAATCATTAGCAAGAGCCTATACTTTAGAATTTGAAGAAATGTTTGGATCTACTACTAATTTACCTAATGTAAACAAATCTAAATTTGGTGCTAAAAAATCTAATAATACCCCGCATGATTTTATCATCGGAGGTAAATATATAGAGCAATATTTTAGCCCTTCAGATTTAACCACTTCACATATCATTAATTCATTTAATACAGCCAACACTGACCAATATTTTATGAGCATGAGTTTTACTCGTTCTGATATCTCAACTGCCATTAGAAATCGTGCCTATGCTGGTACCTATGGAGCAGGCATCATGAATGATACTACTGGAGCATCTGCCAATGTTTTTAATATGTTAGCTGCAAACAATGTATTAGGCACTAGAGTATATATTGATAACCAATCAGGAATTATGCATGAAAAAACAGGCATTATCGATGCAAACAATTGTGGTAGCGATCCTTTAGTACTTTCAGGTTCTCACAACTGGAGTAACAATGCAGAAAATGATAATGACGAAAATATAGTGATTATACATGATGCAGACATTACTAACCAATATTATCAATCTTTCTCAAGCTTATACAAAGCTGTATCTGGTAAAACTTTAAAAGGTTTTGTAAACTTTATTGCTGATGCTTATATAACAGACAAAACTACCTCTATCAACTTCGCAGATAAAAGTACCATTAAACCAAATACTTGGTCTTGGGATTTTGGCGATGGAAAAACAGATAATGGAGCAGCCACCACTAGCCACAAATATGATGCAGCCGGAACATATAAAGTAAAATTAATTGCATCTAATGGTACTATTTCTGATTCATCTGTTCAGTATGTAGTGATTAATGATAATATAGGTTTCATTAAAACAATTGACTATCAAAATATATCAGTGTATCCAAACCCTGCTTCAAATTATATATATATTCAAACTACTCAACGCAATTCAAACAATATATTTATATATGACATGAGTGGAAGAATTATAACTTCTAAAGTGATGAAAAACAATACTGAAGCTTTTGATATTTCTGCTCTTTCAAAAGGTCTATATATACTTCAAGTTACAAACACAGAAGGAGCATCTATTTATAATCAAAAAATTATAGTTCAATAAACTATAAAGTACTTGAAACATACTAACAGACTTATACATTCATTAAGTCCTTATTTACTTCAACATGCACACAATCCTGTAGATTGGCAAACATGGAGTGAAGAGGCATGGGCACAAGCCAAGAAAGAGGACAAGTTAGTCATTGTCTCTATTGGGTATGCTGCTTGTCATTGGTGCCATGTAATGGAACATGAATGTTTTGAAGATGAAGAAACAGCTGAGCTGATGAATCAGCGGTATATATGTATTAAAGTAGACCGAGAAGAAAGGCCAGATGTGGATGCTGTATATATGGATGCGTGTCAGCTTATCACTCAAAGAGGAGGCTGGCCACTAAATGTATTTTGTTTACCCGATGGAAGACCTATACATGCTGGTACATATTTTCCGAAGCCACAATGGAATGATATGTTAGTGAAACTTTCTGTTTTCTATCAAAATAAAAGTGAGGAAGCTGAGGTATATGCCCAAAGACTTCAAGAAGGTGTGAAACAAATGGATTTAGCATCTATTGCCAAAACACCATCAATGAATGAGGAACTTATCATTGACCAAACTTTTGAGAAGTGGCAAACCATGTTCGACCCAGTATTAGGTGGATATAATTGGTCACCTAAATTTCCTATGCCATCTAACTACAGCTGTCTAATACATTTACACAGCCATATATGCAACCCAAGAGCTTTACATCAAATAGAAAACACCTTAAATAAAATGGCTTTAGGTGGTATATATGACCAATTGGGCGGAGGGTTTGCGAGATATTCTGTAGATGCAGAATGGAAAATCCCTCATTTTGAAAAAATGTTATACGACAATGCTCAATTGTTAAGTATATATAGCAAAGCATATTGTTTAACAAAAAACAATTTATATAAAAAAACAGCATTTGAAACCATTGAATTTTTACAAAGAGAATTGATGCATAACAATGGGTTATTCTTTTCTGCACTTGATGCAGATAGCGAAGGAGTTGAAGGAAAATATTATATATGGAAGAAATCAGAAATAGAACAAATACTTGGTAAAGATGCCGTTCTATTTAATGATTATTTTAGGGTTGATAAAGAAGCTTTGTGGGAGGATGGGGAGAACAATTTACTAGCCCTAGAAAGCATAGAATCGTTTGCTTCAAACAAACAAATGCCGACAGAAGAGATTCAAAACTTTTTAGATAGTTGTAGAACAAAATTACTCGAAAAACGAAACAAAAGAGTTAAACCTTCATTAGATGATAAAGTTGTATGTAGTTGGAATGCTTTGCTAATAAAAGGCTTATGCGAAGCTTATCAAACTTTTGGAAATATAAATGTATTGAATTTAGCGGTTACACTTTGTGATACACTTTTAGACAAATTATATATTAACAACATACTATATAGAATTTGGAAAGATGATCAAATATCAACACCTGCATTTGCTGAAGACTATGGCACCTTGGCTGAAGCACTCATTAGTATGTATCAAATCACATTAGATGAGAAGTATTTAACTCTAAGCAAAAAAATCCTAGAACAAAGTATTGATTTATTTTATAACAATGAATTAGGTTTTTTTAAAATGAAATCAAAAAACGATACTCCATTGTTTGCAGACAAAATAGATATTGGTGATGATGTAATACCTTCAGCCAATTCGATTTTTGCTCATGTGTTATATAAACTTGGATTTTATTTTTCAAATCAAACATTTATAAATATGTCTGTAGAAATGGTAAATCAAGTAAAAGGTAAATTCCCAAAATTTCCAACAGGTTATTCAAATTGGATGGAAATATATATGATACAAAAGTTTGGACTTTATCAGATTGTATATACACAAACACCTGATACTTTCTTTATTTCAAGTTTAAGAAATTATTTCATACCCAATGCCATTTATATGAAAGCTGGCGAGATACCATTATCGCAAGGCAAGACATCTAGCGAATTTAAGGTATACATATGTAAAGATTTTGTTTGTTATGAACCTGTAAAAAATATAGAAGAATTAATTTCAAAAATCTTTAATTAAGACAAGATTTATAAGAATTAAAAAAACCATTTTGTTGTATTTATTTATAGCCCTTTTAGTATGGCTTTGATAAATAAACAGTTAAATTTAAAATACTTCTTGTTTTATAGGAATAAATTGCCTTTTTTCGCGGCAAAATTAAAATAGATAAAAACAATGTATTGGACACTTGAATTAGCATCATATTTAGATGATGCACCATGGCCAGCTACCAAAGACGAGTTAATTGACTATGCAATGCGTAGTGGAGCTCCAATGGAAGTAATAGAGAACTTACAAGAATTAGAAGATGATGGCGAACCTTTTGAGAACATGGAAGAAGTATGGCCTGATTATCCTTCTGATGATGATTACTTTTTCAACTCTGACGAGTTATAAAATTAAAACTTTATTTAAAATATTTGAGAATCCGCTTTGCATAAAGGCGGATTTTTTATTTATTTAAAAAAGGACTATTATTTTACTAGTTCTTTTCTTAGCATTTCTAAAGCCACAATGCCTGTACGCTCTATCACTCTGATACGTTCATCACCTAAGTGATATACTTTGGCTACAGTTCTATCAGCACTAGCAAGTGCAATCCAAACCGTGCCTACAGGTTTGTCTGAAGTTCCACCTGATGGGCCTGCAATGCCTGAGGTTGCTATGGCATAATCTACGTTTAAAAGTTTACGAGCATTTTCGGCCATTTGCACAATACATTCTTCACTTACAGCTCCTTTAGTATCAATGGTTTCTTTACTTACACCCAAAACATTCTCTTTAATTTCATAAGCATATGCTACTAAAGTTCCTTTAAAATATAACGAACTCCCAGCAACTGATGTAATTAAATGCGAAACATAGCCACCAGAACAACTTTCAGCTAAGCCAACCGTAGCTTTTTTTTCAAGCAATAGCTGACCAATAACTTCTGGTAATGAAATATCCTCATCGCCATATATATAGTCTTTGGCTAATGCTTTTATTTGATTGGCGTATTTTTCAACCTCTTGTTGTATTGCATCTTTTTCAGAACCATGACCAGAGAGCCTTAGTCTGACTTGAGCCACAGCAGGTAGATACGCAAGTTTTATATGTGAAGGTAAACTTTCTTCGACTGATTTTATTTTCTCTGCTAAAAAAGATTCACCAATACCTGCAGTGAGTATCGTATGATGAACAATAAAAGGTAATTTAAAAGATGCTTTTAGTCTTGGTGTAACTTCTTTAGTAAAAATGTGTTTCATTTCATATGGAACACCAGGCATACTTATATATATTTTATTGTTTTGGTTGAACCACATACCAGGAGCTGTACCTTTTTCATTTTCTAAAACTTCGCAATTTTGTGGCACCATGGCTTGCAAATAATTTGATTCGAGCATGGGCATCTTACGCAAACTAAAAATACCCTCTACCCTTATTTTGGTGGGCTCATGCATAATCATACCTGTATTGAAGTATTCTGCCAAAGTTTTTTTAGTGATATCATCTTTGGTAGGTCCTAAACCTCCTGTCATTATTATAATATCAACCCGATGATTAGCCATGGTCAAAGCTTCTTTAATATGATTAGCATCATCGCTACAAGAAGTGATTTGTTTTACTTGAATACCAAGTTCACTTAATTCTTTACCAAGCCAAGCTGAATTGGTGTCTACCACTTGTCCAATCAACAACTCATCGCCTATTGTTATAATTTCTGCTAATATCATTTGGGTTATTTAAAGTACAAATATGACCATAACCACAGCATATTTATTCTTTCTATTTTAAAATAGTTGGTTAAAGTGTAAGTTTGCTGCACAGATGAAAGACAACAGAGTACCCGTTCAAATTATGATTCCTTGTATCACTGACCAGTTCAGCCCGAATACAGGATTCAATATGGTGAAACTACTTGAAAGAGCTGGGTGCAAAGTATCATACAATATTGAACAGACTTGTTGTGGACAGCCAGCCTACCATGCAGGATATTTTGATTTTGCTAAAGAAGTGGGTGAAAAATTTATTGATGAATTTAAAGCAGGTAACTATGTCGTAAGTCTTTCTAGCTCATGTACTGCTATGGTTAAATCTGACTTCAATGCCTTATTTGAAAACACAGCTATACATAATACTTGTAAAAGTTTACAAAAAAACTTTTATGAATTTAGCGATTTCATGGTGAATGTATTAGACAATCCTAATTTAGGAAGCAAACTCGGAGCAAAAGCGACCTTATTAGATAGTTGTAGAGGATTGCGTTCGTGTGGCATACACAGCACACCCAGACAAATGTTAAAGCAAATAGAAGGGTTAGAACTAATTGAAATGCATAAATCTGAAGAATGTTGTGGGTTTGGAGGCGTTTTTTCTACTAAGTTCGAAAACCTATCTGTAGCTATGGCCAAAGAAAAACTTGAAATGGCATTAGATACAGGAGCTGAATTTTTGGTGTTTACTGACCCAGGTTGTATGATGCATTTAGAAAGTTATATATCTAAAAACAATTTACCGATCAGACCTATTCATTTGGTTGATTTAATTGTGAAGGGAATTAGAGATTAATAAATAATTGAAATAACATGTTTGTTTAATTTTCCAATCATATATATTTTAACAACAATGACTTTTTATAGTATAACTTAAATTAACCTACCAATTAATCACTGCTTTATTAAATATTTCTATCACTAATAGGTCGCTGATATCATTAATTAATTTGGTCTCTACACTATTCAAGTTTTGAGTGCCTGGGAAATCAGCAAAATTGGTAAACTGTTGTTTAAAATTAAGAGTGGTATCTTTTAGGTTTTTACAAACAATATCTACGGTGATGGTTAGTCTATTATTAGCTACTTGGTTATTGCTTTGCTGTCCAGCATTGCTCACGCTGTAGTTGCTTATAAACCCGCTGAATTGCAAATCACCATCTGTCCTCACTGATTTTAAAGAAGTTTCGTTTGTTAGTTTGTTTTTTAATTTCTCAGTTAACACATTGCTTAATTGAGGTGCTACTATAGATGCTTTGTTTTCTATATAAGTAACGCTAAATGTCTTTACTTCTTTGGGTAGATTCGCACCTTTAAATGTATACTTAACACAACAAGAAGTTAATACAAGCATCAAGCAAAACACCTTTAAAACATATATATATTTTCGCATAGATTTTACCTGACAAATATAATGCCTTTCATACTTGAAATTAAAGTGAATATAATTAATACATCCGCTAATTGACTAGGTTGTTTTTTTGGTTTAACTATTCAAATCTATCTTTGCCCAATGGAATTGACTTCACTTACAGCTATTAGTCCGGTAGATGGGCGTTATCGTAGGCAAACAGCTGCCTTAGCAAACTATTTCTCAGAATATGCTTTAATAAAATATAGGGTACAAGTAGAGATTGAGTACTTTATTGCTTTATGTCAATATCCATTACCTGAACTTGCTGCAGTGCTTACCCCAAAAAACACCAATAGCTTAAGAAATATTTATATACATTTTAGTGAGAAGCACGCATTAGCCATTAAAGAAATAGAGAAGACAACCAACCACGATGTAAAAGCAGTTGAATATTTTATAAAAGATGAATTTGACGCAATAGGTTTATCTGCTTACAAAGAGTATATACACTTTGGGCTTACCTCACAAGACATTAACAACACTGCAACACCTTTGATGTTAAAAGACGCCATTAATCAAGTATATATACCGTTGTGCAACGATTTGATAAGCAAACTAAATGATCAAGCAAAGGCATGGGAACACATCACACTTCTAGCCCGCACGCATGGCCAACCTGCCTCCCCTACTCGTTTAGGCAAAGAATGGAGGGTATATATAGAGCGATTAGAAATTCAAGTTAACAGCTTAAAATCTATTCCGTTCTCAGCTAAATTTGGAGGAGCTACTGGTAATTTTAATGCCCATGCGGTAGCCTACCCTGAAATAGATTGGGTAGCTTTTGCTAATGAATTTGTAAACAACCAATTGGGGTTATATAGAAATCAATATACTACTCAAATAGACCACTACGACCAAATAAGTGCTTTGCTAGACAATACCAAGCGTATACATACCATACTGATGGATTTCTGTCAAGATGTGTGGTTATATATATCGATGAATTATTTTGGTCAGAAGATTAAAGAAGGAGAAGTGGGTAGCAGTGCCATGCCTCATAAGGTAAACCCAATTGATTTTGAAAACGCCGAAGGAAATTTAGGTATGGCTAACGCCATAGCTGAGTATATGAGTAGAAAGCTTCCTATATCTAGACTACAAAGAGACTTAACAGATTCAACTGTGTTGAGGAATATAGGTATGCCTTTCTCTCACGCACTTATAGCTTTTAAATCAATTCTAAAGGGTCTAGACAAACTTATAGTAAACGAAGCGAACATTGCAGCAGATCTAGACAATAACTATGCTGTAGTAGCAGAAGCAATACAAACTGTTTTGAGAAGAAATGGTTATCCTCAGCCTTATGAAGCATTAAAGGGATTGACAAGAAAAAACCAAAAAATCTCTCAAGAAACCATCAATGAATTTATTGATTCTTTAGAGATAGAAGAAGTTTTAAAAAACCAACTCAAAGCAATTACACCTGCTAATTATGTGGGTATAGTAAAATAGATTATATATATAATTTTCTTTTTTTTAACTATTTTTTGGGTCTGAGGCAATAAAAACATATTTATTGCGTTACTATATCAACTTGAGAGAAAGATGTCAAAAAACAAAACAGCTTTTATCTAAGTAGAAAAGGCTTCTGAGTTTGCACTCTGACTTATATGTCTAACCAAAACTTGACAACTTTCCCTCATTTTTTAAATCTGCCCTGCATTATATATTTAATGTGGGGTAGATTTTTTAATCAAACTATCTATCCCAAGCGTCTCTTCTTTTGTTTAGTTTTAAATCTTGAAGCAATGCTGATTTTGCTTTAAGGGTGAACATATATCTTTGAAATGGTCCGATTGGAATCCAATTAAAGCTCATTTCCCAACAATGTAAATCTCTATACAAATCTATGGTAGTAGCAGTTAAAGCTTTTTGATGAATATCATAACCAGAACTTATACTCACTTTCCATTTAGTAGTTAAACTTACACTTCCAGTAAAGGTGATATATTGCGTATATGTTTTTAAAGGCAAACCATTGGTGTAATAATTTGAATAATTGAAAGTGTAGTTCAAAGACAAGTTCCAAGGCATATTAAAATCTATATAGTCATCAGGATTTTCTTGCACCATTTTTCTTTCGGCTTCAGTTCCGAAGCTACTTGATTTTTCTTTCTTATTTTTCTTAAACATATCACTGTTAAACTGTGTATTAAGTGCAATATTCCCTACGGCCAATCTACCAAGTTTTCCTTTTGAGAATTGCAGATCATATATATCTTTTTTAACTCCATTTATATATTTATAAGGGTCGACCGAACCATTAAAATTTATATTTAGATTTTTGAAAAGCTTTATAAATCCACTAATTCCAAGGTTTGACAATTTAAAAGAATCTGCTAAAAAGTTATAACTGGTATTAAAAGATAGGTTATCTATAAGTGACATTTTTTGAGTTTTAACTACAGAATCTTTTTTCTCTTTATACTTTAATTCAAAATTATTGTTCAATGAAAAATTGATGGTTCCTTGTTTACCAGCAGATGGGCCACCTATAACGCTATTGGTAAATGATGAATATTTACCTGTATATTTCAGAATAGAGTCTGGCCTTTCGTATCTATAAAAATGATACTGAGGGCTAGCAAAATCTGGTTGGTAAGTAAAGTTAATGCTTGGAGTAGCAGTATGTCTTATGGTCACTAAATTCCATTTATTAATATTAAAGAAGCCGAATATACGAGTAGTTAATGATGCAGAAGTATTCCAATCGTAGGCTCTTCTCATTTCATTGTTATATGACTCTTTGAATTTGTTTTGGCTTTGATACCAAGTTTTTTCATAGGTCTGTGTATACCAATATTCTTGATATCTAAATTGAGGAGATAAAGTAGCGTATTTAAGAATTTTTAGCGTGGGCAATTGTAGTGGGATTTGGTGTATTATTCCATTTTTAATTGAATCAAATACTTGGGGTTTAAATAAATTTTCGTCTTTCACATCTACTTTATTAAGCATATGCATATTATATCCAATTCGGATATTCTCATACCATTTAGAAGTACCTACCATTTGTTTGCGAGCAAGAGGGGCAAAACTATTTATTGAAAAATTGACATCAGGCAAAGAGAGGCTCACATCATGTGTTTGAGTATTTTGACTGTGACGCATGGCAGCAGTAATATTATATTTTCCTTCGCCAAAAGTATAGCCATAATTTATACTAGAGTTGAATTGATTGTTTGTGAGGTCTTGATAACTAGCTGTAGGAACGTTGGTATTATATCCACTAGATTGAGCATTGATGCTTAAGTTAAAAGTAGTGCCTGGTCTAGCCTTGGGGTCAACAGTATGAGCCCAGTTAACTTTAAACAATTTAGATTTTGTATACTCAGTTGGCACATCAGGATCACCTTTTTTAATGGTATTATATAAAAAAGAAAAATTGCCTTTAAACTTATATATATAATTATAACTACTGCTAACAGTAGCACCCCAACTGGTATTGGTATATATATCAGTCAGCAATTTGAGGTCTATATGTCTGTTAATGGGAATATAATATCCTAGATTTCTAAAAAAGAAACCAATACCTGGAGACTCTCCATAAGTAGGAAACAAGAAACCTTTCTTTTGACCTTGGCTAATAGGAAAAAAACCAAACGGAACAAAAGCAGGAGTGGGCACATCTCCAACTACTAAGTTTGCTGGACCTGTAATGATTTGTTTTTTAGGAATAATTTTAAGTTTGGTAGCATTGATATAAAAATGTGGATGAAGAGTATCTATACATGTAGAATACCTAGCATGAGCCCCATATAAATTATCAGCAGAATCTTTTTTTACATCAGCACAATATATAATTCCATCACCTTCTTTAGTAACAAAACCTGAAATTTTACCGCGTTTTGATTTGAAATTGTAAGACATGGAGTCAACATGAAACTCTTTATCACCATCCTTAAAAATAGGTTTACCCATGACACCTTCAAAACTATCAACCATAGGAACTGCATGGAGCGTATTATTTTTAAAATCAATCCATATATATGCAGCTTGTAAATCTATTTTATCGTAATGCATTTTAGCATCTCCCCATAAATGAACAATTTTATTTTGAGCATCAAAATATATACTGTCTTTTGACGAATAAGTAACATCCGTTTTAAATGCATCTTTTGAAGAAGGTAAACTATCATCAAAATTTTGAACAGTTGAATCTGAATTATTAAATTGAGTTGAGTCTGCTGCTTGAATTACTTGAGAAAAAGAAACATCTGAACTAAATAATATACATATACACAACAATGCGGGGATAAATACCTTGAACTTTTTGAGTTCGGCAAGGTAATTGAAAATACATTTGCACTGATGCTTACTGATATGATACATAGAAAAGAATGGCAAAAATACGGATTCTACCTTTTGATAGGTATTGCAATATTGACTATTCTTATTTTGGGAGCTTTTAAAGACCCGAAATCTAAAACCAAAACAATAGTTATAGATGCAGGACATGGTGGACATGACCATGGTTGTATGTATGGAGGAGCTAACGAAAAAGATATAACGTTGTCTGTTTCTTTGTTGTTTGGTAAGATGATTCAAGATAGTTTTCCTGACTATAAAATTATATTTACACGTAATAACGATTCGTTTGTAGAATTGTATGAGAGGGCAAACATTGCAAACAGAAATAATGCCGATTTATTTATCTCAATCCATGTAAATGCATCACCATCTATAAGTGCTTATGGAACAGAAACTTATGCCATGGGACTACATAAAACAGCGGGCAATTTATCTGTAGCTAAAAGAGAAAACGCGTCTGTTTTAATGGAAAAAGACTATCAACAAAACTATGATGGTTTTGACCCCAACTCACCTGAAGGACATATTATTTTTAGTTTATATCAAAACCAATTTTTAAGTCAGAGTTTGTCTTTAGCTTCTATTGTTGAAAACAAATTTAAGTCAAAAGAAAGATACAGTAGAGGTGTAAAACAAGCGGGGTTTCTAGTACTTTGGAAAACAACCATGCCTAGTATACTTATAGAAACAGGTTATTTAAGCAACGCTATCGAACGAAAATATTTAGTGAGTAATGATGGTCAATTAAAAACTGCTGAGTCTATATATGAAGCATTTAAGAGCTATACTGCAAGTGCTTGGAAAGAACAATAAATTAAATAATTCCTTCTCTATTTAGGTCGTGGATATGAACCATACCTGCATATATATATTGATTGGTAACAATCATCTGAGAAATTTTCTTTTCTCTAAAAATTATTAATGCCTCAGCAGCAAGCGTATTTATATCTAGTGTTTGAGGATTTTTATTCATAATATGTTCAGCTGTTAGATCAAATATATTTCGATGATTCTCAAGCATTCTTCTTAAATCTCCATCAGTTATTATACCTATTAATTTATTATTTTCAATTACAGCAACAGCACCCATTCTGCCAAGAGATATAGCTGATATAATTTCTTGAATACTGGCATTTATTGAAACCTGAGGTTTGTTATCATTGATCAAACCTCCTAAGGTTAAGTATAATTTTTTTCCTAAAGCACCTCCAGGGTGATATTTCGCAAAATCTATGGCTTTAAAATCTCTGCATTTAAGTAATGTTACAGCCAATGCATCACCCATAGCCATTTGAGCTGATGTGCTACTGGTAGGGGCAAGATTATTGGGGCACGCTTCTTTTTCTACTGTGGTATTTAAAAATATATCCGATTGTAAAGCGAGAGTAGAGTTTGATTCACCTGCAATTCCAATAAGTATATTTTGACTTCTTTTTAATAATGGGATAAGCGATTTAATCTCAGGCGTTTCACCGCTTTTGCTAATACAAATAATAATATCACCTGATTGCACCATTCCTAAATCTCCATGTATAGCATCAGCAGCGTGCATAAACAATGCAGGTGTTCCGGTGCTGTTAAATGTAGCTGCAATCTTTTGAGCAATGATAGCACTTTTGCCTACCCCTGTGATTACAACCCTACCTTTTGATTGGTATATTGCAACAATGGCTTTGCAAAAACTTTCACCAATATATTTTTTCAAACCACTAATGGAAGCAGACTCTATATCAAAAGTTTCATTGGCAACTGCTATTATATCATTAGAACTTAACATATATATATTATTTTCTTAGTTCAAAATTCTGGCCCAAATATACCTTTCTAACCATTTCATCATTGGCTAAGTCTTCAGCAGAACCAGCCTTCAAAATATTGCCTTCAAAAAGCAAATATGCTCTATCAGTTATACTCAATGTTTCATGAACATTATGGTCGGTAATTAATATCCCTATATTTTTACTTTTAAGTTTATAAATTATAGATTGAATATCTTCAACAGCAATTGGGTCTACCCCTGCAAAAGGTTCATCTAATAATATAAATTTAGGGTCAACGGCTAAAGCACGGGCTATTTCTGTCCGTCTACGTTCGCCACCTGATAAAACATTTCCTAAACTTTTTCTCACTTTTTCTAAACTAAACTCTTCAATCAATTCGTCAACTCTTTGTTTTTGAACACTTTTAGGCAGATCCGTCATTTCTAATACAGCCGCAATATTATCTTCTACTGTTAACGCTCTAAATATAGAGGCTTCTTGGGGCAAATACCCAATACCCTTTTGTGACCTTTTATACATGGCTAGTTTGGTCAGGTCTTGGTCGTCCAAAAATATCTTACCTTTATCAGGTCTAATCAACCCAACTATCATATAAAAACTAGTTGTTTTACCAGCTCCATTAGGGCCAAGCAAACCCACAATCTCACCTTGGTTTACTTCAATAGAAACATCATTCACTACGGTGCGACTTTTATATTTTTTGACTAAATGTTCTGATCGAAGTATCATATATATGTGCTATAAATTCAAGGCAAAGGTATTAAAAACAGATGAGTAAATGGAGGATAAAATAATTGGAAATTAGTAGCCATAGGCAGCCAATAATATTTAAATTAATCATACTTAAAATAAAAATATAACACTAATTTTGTGAGCACATGAGTAACCAAATAGAGATAAAAGTAAAGGGAATGACTTGCAGCGGATGTGCCAATACAGTTACCAAATATTTAGAAAATCAAGGTTTAAAAAATGTATATGTAAACTTTACTACAGATGAAGTGAGATTTACGAATGAGGCACTACTTTCAATAGACAAACTAGCCAAAGGCATTAACTCACTTGGATATCAGGCCATTCTTCCTGACGCCCAAAAGTCTTCCTTCATTAATTTTAACAATATACAATTTAAGTTTTGGGTAACCCTCCCATTTACTTTGATTTTGATGCTACATATGTTTGTCAATTGGCATCCATTACATATGGCTTGGGTACAATTTATTTTATGTTTACCAGTAGCTGCCATAGGTTTTTGGCATTTTGGCAGAAGTGCTTTCCAAAGTATCAAACAAAAGCTACCCAATATGGATGTTCTTATTTTTATTGGAGCTAGTTCGGCGTTTATATATAGTTTAATAGGTTGGTTGGTATATAATGCCAATATGCAATATATATACTTTGAAACTACAGCATCTATTATCACACTGGTGTTGCTCGGAAATATGATTGAAAAAAATGCAGCTTCTCGCACAGCATCTGTGATATCAGACTTAGAAAAACTTAAGCCATCAAAAGCTACTAAAGTTATAAAAGATTTGTTAAGTGCGAATGAAATTTATACTGAAGTTTCTGTCAAAGACTTAAATGTTGGAGATTTAGTATTGATAAATTCTGGAACTTTAGTACCTGTGGATGGTTTGGTGATGAAAGGCCAAGCAACTATAAATGAGGCTATGATTAGTGGAGAAAGCATACCTGCTGCAAAAAATATAGGCAGTAAGGTAATTGCAGGAACCATGATATTAGATGGAAACATATATGTTAAAACAACTGCATTAGAAAAAAATACAAGGCTGAGTGGGTTGATAGAAATGATTAAAAACGCACAACTTGAGAAACCATCAATTCAAAGATTTGGCGATAGAGTAGCAGCTATATTTGTTCCGGTGGTAGTTACAATTTCTATATTAACTTTTATTATAAATTATATTTTTATAGATAAAATAGTAAGTGAAAGTATGATGCGAGCTATCGCCGTATTAGTAATTTCTTGCCCTTGTGCTATGGGGTTAGCAACGCCTTTAGCTGTAATGGTGGGTATTGGATCAGCTGCTAGAAAAGGAATTTTAATAAAAAGTGGTGCACAAATAGAAACATTATCACAAGCCAATTATTATATATTTGATAAAACAGGAACTTTAACCACAGGCAATCTTAAAGTTTCAGATTTTAAAGTATATGATTTCTCAGAAAGAGATGCAAAAAACTATATACATTTTTTAGAAAGACATAGCAATCATCCGATTGCTAAATCAATATTAGAACAATGTGAAGATTGGAACCACCACAATATTGCATTTAATAAAATTGAAGAAATAAGAGGACTGGGAATGCATGCTAATGATATGTTTGGAAACAAATACACTGTAGGAAGTTTAAAATTGGTTGAAATTCCTATTAAAACCAATATACAAGCTGATATATATTTTACTTATAATGGGAAAATAGCAGCTACTTTTAATATAAATGACGAGGTGATCAACGCTGCAGCACAAACCATCAAAGCCATTCAAAACTTCCAAGCAAAGACGATGATTTTAAGTGGTGATTCACTTAGAAAATGTGAAGATGTAGCAAAACAATTAGGTATCACTGAGATTAAAGCCCATCAAACACCTGAACAAAAATTAAGGCTTGTAAAAAAACTAAGCAAAGAATACAAAACAGCCATGATTGGTGACGGAATTAATGATGCTCCAGCATTGGCCTTGGCACATGTGGGCATTTCACATGGGTTAGCAACAGATATTGCAAAAAATACTTCTGGTATTGTATTAACAGGTAATGCCATTGACCAATTGAGAACTGCAGTAGGTTTGAGTAAGGTGACGTATCAAACTATAAAGCAAAACTTATTGTGGGCAATGTTATATAATGCTGTTGCTATTCCTTTAGCGGCAGCCGGATATTTAAGTCCGATATTGGCTGCACTTGGTATGGCATTTAGTGATTTAGTAGTGATAGGAAATTCTTTGCTTTTAAAATGGAAAATTAGTAGGTCTTACAAATAATTATATATAAGTATAAAGCACAAAAAAAATCCTG
This sequence comes from Bacteroidota bacterium, assembly GCA_947460345.1. GTDB lineage: Bacteria > Bacteroidota > Bacteroidia > UKL13-3 > UKL13-3 > CANHGM01. The sequence goes on from CANHGM010000011.1 coordinate 61,703, forward strand.
CACAAAGGCAGGATTCTTATAAAAATTTTAAGAGAAGTTTACATATGCATACGCATTTTCTTTCCTAATAAATCTTCTTGTGATTCAGTATGTTCAGGGTCAGGAACGCAACAATCTACTGGACAAACAGCTGCACATTGAGGCTCTTCATGGAAACCTACACATTCAGTACATTTATAATGAGAAATAAAGTAGGTATCTTCAGATATCGGAGCAAATCTTTTAGAAACATCCACCATTTGTCCATCCATTTCAATTTGACCAGAGATAGAAGTTCCATCGCTAAAAGCCCATTCAGCACCTGATTCATAAATTGCATTGTTCGGACATTCTGGTTCGCAGGCACCACAGTTGATGCACTCGTCGGTAATCATTATTGCCATTTCAGTATATTTTTTTTAATTTTAAATGTTTATCTTATAAAGGTGCATTTATCTTTGTAAACAAGTATTTGCTACCTATAATTAGGTGCAAATGTACTTTTAAAAATCTGATAACTCAAATTTGCTATAATTTTTATGCATTATAAACAACGAATAGAATCTATTGAATACCTGGGACATATACTTGAAGATGTAAACAGTGAACATTGGCAACCATGTATCAGCAAGACCTATCAAGAAAATCAATGGTTTACACCTACCAATACTGTAAAAGCATTGTCAAACCTTGGAAACATGCTCAGCAAAGATTTAGTGAGCCAATGGCTTAATCAGTATAACATATCAGATGAAAGTTCAAATAAAAAGATAGGTATTATTATGGCTGGTAATATCCCATTAGTGGGCTTGCACGACTTGGTGAGTTGTATGATTGCAGGCCACGATGCTGTTATAAAAATGAGTAGGGATGACAAAGTTTTATTGCCATATTTATTAGAGCAATTGTTTAATAAATTCCCTTACTGGAAAGAACATATCACACTAGTAGACAAACTCACAACATATGATGCTGTAATAGCCACAGGCAGCAATAATACTTCGAGGCACTTTCAATATTATTTTAAACATGTGCCGCACTTAATTAGAAAAAACAGGCACAGTGTAGCCATAATAAAAGGAGATGAAACCAAGTCTGATTTTGAATTATTAGCAGAAGATTTGTTTTCATATTTTGGTTTGGGTTGCCGCAATGTCTCAAAATTTTATGTGCCTGAGCCTTTTGATTACCCAACATTTTATGACTCTATAGAATCTTTTAACGATATCAAAAACCATAATAAATACGCCAATAATCATACATATAACAAAGCTATTAATATTATGAATTTGGTAAAAATATATGATAACGACTTTTTGATCTTATATGAAAGCGAGCAAGTGGGAAGTCCGGTGGCGGTGTGTCATTATGAGTTTTACAAGAACGAAGTAGATTTACAAAGACTATTACAAAGAGATGCAGAACATATACAATGTGTGGTAAAATCAAACCAAAATCCATTTGAAGTTACCATAGATGAACTAAAAGACAGAACATTTTTGTTTGGTGAAGCTCAATGCCCAAACCCTTGGGACTATGCTGACGGGGTTGATACTTTGCAATGGTTGATAGAGAGAAATCAATAAAAAATTATATATGATTAAAATAGGCCTTCTCTCAGATACTCATGGATATATAGACCCCAAAATATATACATACTTTGAACAAGTGGATGAGATATGGCATGCAGGAGATTGGGGTGTATATGAGGAGACATTTGTAAAACTAAAAGCTTTTAAACCTATAGTAAGAGGCGTTTATGGCAATATTGATGGCAGACAAATAAGAGCAGAATTTCCAGAGAAAAACATATATACAGTTGAAGGCTTAAAAGTGGCTATGATACATATAGGTGGATATCCCGGACGCTATGCCATGGACGTTAAAAAATGGTTAGAAGTAGTGAAGCCCGACTTATTTATATCAGGTCATTCGCATATATTAAAAGTGATACGTGACCCACGGTTACAACTCCTACATATGAACCCAGGAGCTGCTGGAAATGTGGGGTTCCATCACGTTCGAACTGCTATCAGATTTTCTATAGACGCTGGAAAAATTATCCAACCAGAGGTGATAGAACTAGGTCCGAGAAGCTTGATGCAACCTGATGAATAATATATTACTATAAATTAGTCAGCAGCCACGAAGTAATTTTACTAAACAAATGCAACCTGGTTTTACCACCGCTAATGCCATGGTTGCGGTTTGGGTAATACTCTGAATCGAATTTGATATTGTTTTTAATCATGGCATCTACCATCGAAACAGAATTTTGGAAATGCACATTATCATCACCAGTTCCATGTATAATGATAAAATTTCCTTTAATATTTTTTACATAATTTTCAGGAGCTCCTTCATCATATCCTTTCTTGTTATCTATGGGTCTTTGCATATAACGCTCGGTATATATATTGTCATAATATTTCCAATTGGTAACTGGTGCAACAGCTACAGCAGCCTTAAACACATCAGCTCCTTTTGTAATACACATGCTAGACATATATCCACCAAAACTCCAACCAAAAATACCAATACGAGAGCCATCAATATTGGGTTGGTCGGCAAGCCATTTGGCCACTTCTATTTGGTCTATTGTTTCATAATAACCTAAATTTTTATAGGTCATTTTTTTGAATATTTCTCCCCTTGCTCCTGTGCCCCTATTATCAGCACATACCACTATATAACCTTGTTGTGCCATATACTGGAACCAATAATAATTTGCACCTTTCCATCCATCAACCACTTGCTGACTACCCGGTCCGCCATATACATACATCAACACAGGATATTTCTTGGTTGTATCTAAGTTAGGTGGTAGTATAATAAATGCATTGAGATTGATGAGTTCGGAAGTAGTAATTTGAAAAAACTTAGCAGGCGATATATCATAGTCTAACAATTTCATTTTTAGTCTGGCATTGTCTTCAAGTATTCTTAATTCAACACCTTTGTTATTATATAAAGACACAAAATTGGGACTGTTGATGGTGTTATGTGTACATAAAAAATATTTGAAATTAGAGCTAAAAGCAATATTATTGGTACCGTCTCTAAGTGTGAGTCTTTTCTTGCCAGTACCATCCAGTTTAATAGTATATAAATTTTTATCTACTGCTGAAATCTCATGTGAAGTAAAATATATATCTTGGTTTTTCTCATCGAAACCTAAAAACTCAGCAATATCAAAGTTTCCTTTGGTTATTTGTTTAAGTTCAGTGCCATTTTCATCATATAAGTGTATATGTTTAAATTCAGACTTTTCACTGCTCCAAAGAAAGTTTTTCCCTTCGTTAAAGAATGTGATATCATCAAATAAATCAACATAAGACACGCTACTTTCAGTATACACCACTTTAGATTTTCCTGACAAATCAGCAAACATCAATTCTAACTTGTTTTGCAATCTATTCATTCTGAAAAACCCAGCCCTATTGTTTTTACCTGTCCAAAAAATGCGAGGTATATATTGGTCTTTTTCAGTTCCTACATCCACTTTAACTGATTTTTTTTGTTCAGTATTGTATATATAAACCTCTACTACTGAGTTATCTTCACCTGCTTTTGGGTATTTAAATGTTTCGTTTTCAGGATACAGCCCACCGTATATAGGCATGCTATATTCTTTCACTTTGCTTTCATCAAATCTATAGTAGATAATACTTTTACTATCAGGGCTCCAACTAAAACCTCTGTCCATAGAAAATTCTTCTTCGTATACCCAATCAACCGCTCCATTAATAATTTCATTTCTTTTACCATCAGAAGTTACTGCTGTTTCAACTAAAGTTTCTAAATTAATAATATATAAATTATTATCTCTAACCCAAGCTATACTTTTACCATCAGGAGAAAATGAGGCATACATACCTTTTTTATCACTTATATAAAAACATTTACGCTTCTGTCTGTCATATATAGCATACTTGGCTCTATAGCTGTGTCTATATATTTGTTCTTGTTCACTTTCAAGTATGATAAACATTTCATCAGGACTAAATTTATATCCTGATAGAGATAGAGGTTTTTCTTTATTGGCAATCCTCAAATAACTATCTTCACAAACCAATCCTTTCTTTTTGCCATTTTTATAAAAATACTGGTTTAGCTCAAACTGTTTTAGAATGCTATCAAAATCGAGTTTACTATAAGTTTCACCATCTTTCATGGGCTGAAAACCAGATACTGATTTGGGAGACAACTCGCCACTGGCCCAAATTTGTTCTAAAGTAAATTTTTTCTTTTGGGCATAGCTAAATTGCCCAGCTATAAGAATTGTTAAAAAAAGATATATTTTTTTCATGCACGGCAAAATTAAAGATTAATTCTATTGGATGTACGATTTCTATAACCATAAAACAATAAACCAATTATAATGATAAAAAATGCAGCATAACTTATAAGGGCAGAAATGTATATAAATTGGGGTTCAAAAACAAACCTTAATGAATGAACACCAGCACTTACTTTTACTTTCATAAAACAATACTCTTGACTTATATCATGCATTTGACCATTAATATAACAAGACCAGCCAGGGAAATAATTTTGCAGCAAAACAAGTTCGCTTGGCTGAGTCAGTTTTGCAGTAGCAGTTATTTCATTATTTTGTATTTTTATATCTTTTATGATAGAAAAAGAATCCTGATTTTGATGAAGAATATATAACAATGGATGATTCAACATTTCCTTTGATTGAATAGGGTAAAAAGAAGTGAATTTCACAAAGCTATCTAATTCAAATGAGTTAAAATAATCAGCTGAAACTTGTTGTTTATATATATTGGTATTACGCCACAAACAGGCAACGCCATTGTTTTGGTCATGGGTATCGCTCACATGATATTTATGTGTTTGGGTTTTAGGGCAATTTTCTATGGCTTGCACTATATCAGGTTGTCTACAATTTCCTAGTGATGAATGTTTAAAACATATATTAACAGTCGCTATTGAATCCATTACTACAATCGAAACAAGCAATTTTTCAACACTTATATTTGAATATCTAATTGTTATAAAAGCAAAAACACTAATAAACCAAATGACAAAAACATTTATAAACAAAGCATTAGGCATACTTAGAGAAGTCAAAAATTGTGAAAGAGAAAGCATACTAGACAAATGAAAATTAAAGAATATATATATCAATAAAATTGATAACAATACAGAAAGTAGAATTGCTATTTTTTGCCAAAACCGCCTATATAATTCGCTCCAAATTTCTTTTAAATGAATGGAAGTAATTAAGACCAAAACAAACATAGTAAAAAATTGGTAATAAGCAGGAAACCTAAATTTATCAGCACCTGGCAGCCAATGATGCACCCATATAAAAACATGAAAATCTTTCCCCATAGATGTGATTGCAAAAAACAAAGAAATACCCAATAACCATTTTTCAATAGAAGAAAATTTTATACGAACACAAACCAAAACTAAAGAAATAAGCATGATAAAGCCAAAATAACTATTACTCATGCTGCGGTCTGTATGGTAAAAATCAGTATCAGCATAGCTAGGCAATGGGCATAAATAAGATAAATAAGATTGAATGGTGAACGCATTTTTAGTAGCTTGATCAACAGTCAAGCCTTTGTTTCTACTAATAAAATCAAATGCTTGATATGCAGAAACTATCAAAACAGTGTGAAGTAGAATAGCAACTAAACCTAACAAACATAAATGTTTAAATATTTTTTTTACAAGTATAAAATCATGGGATTTTAAATGGGTATATATATAATAGCAAAACATAATAGCAAGTATATATATACTCATAATTGTAAAAGCAGGATTACCAGTAGTAGTGGTCATAAAAACCACTAATAACAATTTAAATACACTCCTATAACTACTTGTTTTAAAAAACTGAATGGCAAACAAAAACATCCAAGGAAACCAAGCACCACTTATTATAGCATAAAAATGTTGAGAATGGCCATAAAAAAAACCACTTAATGCAAAAGAAGCAGCTCCAACAAAAGCAAACTTATCAGCAGTATTAAAGTGTTTTATAACAGCGAACATGCCGCATGCTGCAACACACAAATACATGATATATAAAAAAGATAATGCTTTGGTAGTATGGGTAAAAAACAAAGATGTCAAAAAACTTTCAGGACTCCAAAGCGGGCCTTGCAAGTCAGCATATATAGGAACGCCACATGCTTGATATGGGTTCCATAAAGGAAACTCACCAGACTTAATATGTTGTGCTATAAAATGTCGCCAAGGGAGCCAACAATCAACCATATCATTGGTAAAAAAGTATTGCCCACTTGAGATGGGCCAATAGGCTAGAACAACTAAGAGTATTAAAAGTAATTGATACTTTACTGAAAGGAAAATGTTTTTAAGAGTTAACATTCAGCTACAAACATAAACCTATTCAATTAAAATTAAAGCCTTGTTTTATCTTATATATATATTTTCTTTGCGGCTTCATATGATAAAAAAAATTAAGCAGTTTATATGGCGAGCCATGTTAATAGTTTTTCAACTATCGCTTTTGGCATTTATAGTATACAGAGTTGTGCCTGTGCCTTATACACCATTAATGTTACAAAGAAGTTTAGAGACTACTAATGAATCATTTAAGCTTCAAAAAAAATGGATTAAGATAGAAAACATGTCTCCCAATATGCCATTATTGGCTGTGACAGGAGAAGATCCACAGTTCTTTAATCACATAGGATTTGACTTTGAACAAATAAAAAATGCAATAGAAAAGAAAATAGAAAAAGGAAAGACACTGAGAGGAGCAAGCACTATTAGTCAACAAACAGTAAAAAATATATTCTTACTTCCCATAAGAAGTTTTATAAGAAAAGCTATTGAAGTGCCTCTTACACTAATGATGGAAGCTATGTGGAACAAAAAAAGAATTTTAGAAGTATATTTAAATATTATAGAAATGGGCGATGGAATTTTTGGAGTTGAGGCAGCATCAAATTTTTATTACCATAAATCTTCTTCAAATCTATCGGTTTATGAATGTGCTGCCATAGTAACAACATTCCCTTCGCCATTAAAAAGAAACCCCACCAAATTAGCTTATTCATTAAAAAAACATCAAATAAAATTAGTAAATTTAAGAAAATATATAGACAAGAAAAACTTTTGGTGGTATAAATAGTTGATAAAAGAAAAAACTATTAAATGTATTTAAATTATTACTATAATACTGTTGATTTATTTGGGTTAAAGAAGCCTTTGGTTTATATTGCATGCCATTTCATTGATATCATTTAACGACATAAAAAACCCGCTTACTAAAGATTTAGAATTGTTTGAAAGCCTTTTCAGACAATCAATGAAAACAGATGTACCATTACTTGACACAGTGATGAGTTATATAGTAAAGCGTAAGGGCAAACAAATAAGACCATTATTTGTCATGTATTCAGCAAAACTTAATGGTGGAATCACAGAATCTACTTACAGAGGAGCTGCCTTAGTTGAGTTGTTACATACAGCCACTTTGGTGCATGATGATGTAGTAGACGACAGCGACCAGCGAAGAGGATTTTTTAGTATTAATGCTTTATGGAAAAATAAAATAGCCGTTTTGGTTGGAGATTTCTTGCTTTCAAAAGGTTTACTGCTATCTATTGACAACAATGATTTTGCATTATTAAAAATTGTGAGTTCGGCAGTAAGAGAGATGAGTGAAGGAGAACTCTTACAAATAGAAAAAGCAAGAAGACTAGATATAACAGAAGAAATATATTATGATGTTATCAGAAAAAAAACTGCTTCACTTATCGCTTCATGTTGTTCGGTAGGAGCTGCTTCTGCAGGAGCAAACGCAGAAGTAATTGAGAAATTTAGATTGATTGGGGAAAAAATTGGAATGGCCTTTCAAATCAAAGACGATTTGCTTGATTTTGGTGATGCTGACATTGGCAAGCCGCATGGTATTGATATTAAAGAAAAGAAGATGACATTGCCTTTAATATATATGCTTAATAATTTAGATAAATCTTCAAAACGTAAAGTCATTAACACAATTAAACAAGACCATGACAACCCTAAAAAGGTTGACGAGATTATTAAAATGGTTATTAATAGTGGAGGTATCGAATATGCATCAAAAAAAATGATTAAACTTAAAGACGAGGCTACCGAACTTTTACAAGATTTTAAAACACATGAAAATTATATACATTTTCAATCACTTATAGATTTTATTATTGAAAGAGAAAAATAAACAACATTGTATAAGCAATTTAGGAATATATTATTTATGATGGAAGCTGAAAAGGCTCATTATACTGCTATGAATTTATTGGTGTTAGCAGGAAAGCTTGGATTGGGAGGTATAATACATAATTTATTTGAAGCTAAACAAGAACCCATCAATATTGCTGGAATTACATTTAAAAACAGAGTTGGACTTGCAGCAGGTTTTGACAAAAATGCTCAATGGATAAAAGAGTTGAGTTGGTTAGGTTTTAGTCATATAGAAGTTGGGACGGTAACGCCCAAAGCTCAACCTGGAAATGACAAGCCAAGATTATTTAGATTAAAAGACGATGAAGCACTTATAAACAGAATGGGGTTTAACAATTTAGGTGTTGAGCATATGGTTGAAAGACTGAGAACAAGAAATTCTGATTTGATTATTGGAGGCAATATTGGTAAAAACAAAATAACTCCAAACGAAAAAGCAAACGATGATTATATATATAGTTTTGAAAAATTATATCCTTGGGTAGATTATTTTACAGTGAATGTAAGTAGTCCAAATACACCAGGATTAAGATCATTGCAAGAAAAAGAACCTTTAAAACAATTGTTATTAGAACTGTATATATTGAGAAGTAAAATAGTAGAAGAAGACCAAAAAACTAAACCCATATTTTTAAAAATTGCACCTGATTTGACTTATACTCAACTGGACGAAATAATTGAAATTGCTATAGAATTAAAACTTGATGGGATTGTAGCTACCAATACTACCTTATCTAGAGAAGGATTGAACTCAAGCCCTTTATTAACCCAAGAAACTGGGGGGCTGAGTGGAAGGCCTGTTGAATCAAAATCAAATTTAGTTATCTCCTATATTTATAATCAATCAGGAGGGAAAATACCGATTATAGGTGTAGGAGGTGTATATACAACAGACGACTATAAAAGAAAATTAGATTCAGGTGCTAGTTTAGTACAAGTATATACAGGATTTATATATGAAGGGCCAAGAATTGTAAAAAATATATTGGGCTAATTATTGGCTGTATCGGCTACAATTGTATTGGTAATTTGAACAAATTTAGAATCATTCCTAAACCTTGAAAACTCAGGTTGGTTGGTCATTCTAGCTCTATCATTAAACTTTAATTGAGCAGCGGTTTCAAGTAAATTAAGACAGGCATTCTTTTCATTTTTCTTTGCAGCTATCAATGCCTGCAAATAAGCCCATTCAGCATTTAATGGGTCAATTAATTGATATAGTTTTGAAAAATACACAGCTTTATCTATTTGCTCAGATTTGATTGCAGCTTGAGTATTTGAGTAACAATACAAACTTAGAATTCCTAAAACCCTATTATACATTGCCTTTTTATCGCCACTACAAACATTACTTTTGGCGTTAATACTATTTACTTCTTTAGTCCACCATTCAATGTCTATAATGTTCATCAGCTTATCAATATATACATTTCTTAATATATTCTCTTCTTGAAATGTTGGCTTTAATTCTTGGGTTATTCTTGCAAATTCTTCATCTGCTTCATTTGCAGTATTGTTATTCTTTTGAGTTTTAGAAAATATAAAATCAAAAGCTAAATCCATCGAAATTTCGGGTGCCCAATCGTGTTTTCCATTAAACATCAAAAACAATGAAGGCTGATGAACTTTGTTATAAAATATTCCTTGAAAACTTTGATACATTTCAAACAAATTAAAATCATCTATTCCGCCTAAACCCACTAAATTTATTTGTTTGTTGTTAAACATTAATGGATCAAAACCCGCAGAATTCATAATGACACTTTTTACATGAGTGTTATATATGGCAAAATCTGCTGCTACCCTAGCCCCTCCAGAAAAACCACAAGTATATACTTCATTTGTATCAACACTAAACTTACTAAACACATCTGTTAAAATAGCGTTCCCTATTGACCTATATTCTTCTATATTTAAACCATTCTCAGCCTGGTCTGAACATACCAATATATATTGATATTTATCAGCAAGCTTATTATATAATTTCAAAGGTAGTTTTGATCTTTTATGAGCGTCAAACATCATCACCAATGCAAACTTTTTAGAAGAAGTATAACTAGATGGTAAATATATTTTATAAGAATATTTAGCATTGTTATCACAAATGATATTGCCTGTAATACCAGGAACAGCTTTAACTGCTATAGTATTTGTAGAATCAATATTTTGAGGTGTATTAGAAGAGTTTGAAGCAGTACATCCTACTACAGCTAATATTATAAAAAATAAAAATACATTTGTTAGTTTTATCATACAATCATTAAAATCAATAATTTAACAATGCAAATCTATATCCTGAATACCAAATTAACATAAATTTAGAAGAATTTTGTAAAAGATTATTTAGTACATAAAATATTGTAGTAATATTGCACAAATGGTTATGACAAGTGCTGACAAACTAAATTACCTAAATATAGGTTTGATGCTAATTTCAACGATTATAGCATTTATTTTGCCTTTTGAATTGTTCCTTTTTTCCTATGCTGTTTTAGGACCTTTACATTATCTAACTGAAGTTTCATGGTTACAAAAAAGCAGTTTTTATATACATAGTAAGTTAGATCCATGGATATTAATTTCATTTGGCATGATCGCTACCATTGCTTTTTTTAACGAAAAAATTGCTCGAATGGGTACTGGAGAGTTAGCAGTATCTTTATCATTTATGTCAGCATTTTTTATGGTTTTTATTAAAAATAAATATATAAAATTTGTTGCCATTGGTCTTTCTGTTTTTATAGTATTAATGGTAAGAGATGAAGTTTTTTATAAATTATTCTTTGGAGTTTTCTTACCTACCCTTATACATGTTTTTGTATTCACAGGATTATTTATCATATACGGTGCATTAAAAACAAAAAGTATTTCAGGCTATATATCTATGCTAGTATTTATTTTATGTGGATCTTGTTTCTTTTGGTTAGGTACAGATTGGGTAAGTATTTTAACTATTAAAGGCCAAAAAACGTATGATATGTTGTTACCACAAAATGATATCATGTTGAAGGCATTTGGGGTGAACGGACTACATGTAACAGACCCCGTTAGATATTCTAAAGAATTTTTGTTTCACAGTGAACCAGGCGTAATGTTGATGCGGTTTATAGCCTTTGCCTACACCTACCACTATTTAAATTGGTTTTCAAAAACCAGTGTAATCAAATGGCATGAAATACCTAAAGAAAGAATGATGATTATTGCGGCAATATGGGTGATTTCTGTAGGTGCTTATATATTTAATTACAAACACGGTTTCAAACTTTTGTATTTTTTATCTATGGTCCATGTCTTTTTAGAATTTCCATTAAACTTCAGATCAATTACAGGAATTGGGTCTGAAATTGCAAGTAGAATAAGGTTAAAAACAAAGACCGTTTAAGATTTATTCTTGGCTCTTTCAATTAATTTTACTTTAAGCCAACTAGGAACTTTTTCGTGACCATAAGGGCAATTTTTACAACCACTTCCACAGCAATGACCTCTCTTAAGGTGCCAAGCTTCTGTAAACACCATTAAGCCTTCAATGTTAATATAATAATCTTCCTTTTCTTTCATTGCGTTGGATTAATAACAAGAAAAGACTTGAAATGTTTTTTTCAACTGTCAATTCCTATTTTTTTTTAACACAGTATTTGATTTGTAAATAGGAATGGCAGCGGTATTAATTACATGTTTTATTCTATATTTGCAAACAACAGATGAAAGAAAAAAACAACAATCAAAACAAAAAAAGTATATGGGGATTGATCATTGTAGCCTCATTAGGTTATTTTGTAGATATATATGATTTAGTATTATTTAATGTAGTAAAAAAAGAAAGCCTTGAATCTATTGGTCTATCAGGTGCCATGTTGGAACAATATGATGTTTCTCTTTTCAACTGGCAAATGACAGGAATGCTTATCGGTGGATTACTTTGGGGAATTTTGGGAGATAAAAGAGGCAGAATCCAAGTATTGTTTGGTTCCATTTTACTATATTCAATTGCTAATATTGCTAATGCTTTTGTAGACAATACTACTACATATGCATTATGGAGACTAGTGGCAGGTATAGGTTTGGCTGGAGAACTTGGTGCTGGCATAACACTAGTGGTTGAAAGTATGGAAAAAGAAAAACGAGGATATGGTACCATGATAATTGTAACTTTTGGTGCTTTAGGTGGTGTTGCAGCTAGAATTGTAGGTGGCAAAGGAGCGGATTTAGCACAGACTTTAGGTTGGAATTTAGAGGGTTGGAGAATGGCATATATAGTTGGAGGCGTTTTAGGAATTATATTGTTAATGTTAAGAGCTGGTGCTTTTGAATCAGGGATGTTTAAGCAAATGAAAGAATCTTCAGTTTCAAAAGGTAATTTTTTGAGTTTGTTTAAAACCAAAGAAAGAGTCTTAAAATATTTAGCTTGTATTGCAATTGGTTTGCCTGTTTGGTTTGTTGTAGGTGTTCTCATCAACCAGTCACATAAAATAGCTCCATATATTGGGGTTATTGGAGAAGTGAAAGTTGGAGATAGTGTTATGTGGAGTTATGTAGGTTTATCTGTAGGAGATTTGCTAAGCGGGGTGTTAAGCCAATGGCTAAAAAGTAGAAGAAAAGTTGTTTTTATATATTTAGGGTTTCTGAGTGTAACGGTGGGTATATATTTATTTAACCATCAAATATCCATTAATACATTCCATTTAATGTGCATGTTACTTGGTGCATCTACAGGTTTTTGGGCTTTGTTTGTAACAATAGCCTCAGAACAATTTGGAACCAATTTGAGAAGTACTGTTGCCAACACTGTACCTAATTTTGTAAGAGGGGCCACAGTTTTAATAACCATGGGATTTGTTTCACTTCTACCTTATGGAGCCGGAATTGCTTGTAGTATCGTTGGAGCTATTTGTATAGGACTTTCATTTATAGCTACTTGGTATGTCAAAGAAACATTCCACAAAGAGTTAGACTATTTCGAAACTAGTTGAACTAAAATCTAGCACATTCTATTTTGTGAGTAGGCTCTTTCTTTTCTTTAGGTTGCTTTTGGTCAAGTGGTTTTAAAAAGCCACAACAACAGCTTTCTAAAACCAATATAATTTGAATAATAACTAAATAAGATATTAAGCGTTTCATCACAAAAGTAATTTAATACGATGCCATTGACAATAACTTTGCCAAAACAATAATTAAAGCAATACAATTGAATCAAAAACTAAAACTAGAAGAGTTAAATAGAATTTCAGTAGACGAATATAAAAATGCTGATAAGTTTCCTTTGATATTAATTTTAGACAATGTAAGAAGCTTGCACAATGTTGGTTCTTTATTTAGAACAGCTGATGCATTTAGAGTAGACGCTATATATCTATGTGGAATAACCGGAACTCCTCCTCACAAAGAATTAAACAAAACAGCTTTAGGAGCTACTGAATCAGTGAATTGGAAATACTTTACCAATACATTTGAAGCTATTATGGAAGCAAAGAAACTTTCATATAATATATATGCATTAGAACAAACATCAAACAGTGAAATGCTTCAATATATAAAACCACAATTTCCTATAGCTTTGGTTTTAGGAAATGAAGTAAATGGTGTAGAAGAATCTGTATTAAAATTATGTGATAAAATAGTAGAGATTCCTCAATTTGGGACAAAGCATTCATTTAATGTTTCAGTTTCAGCAGCAATTGTTATTTGGCATTTATATTTGAACCGATAATATGAATATAGCATTAATTGGATATGGCAAAATGGGCAAGGAAATTGAAAAAATTCTTGTCAACAGAGGACATCAATGTATATTAAAAATCTCCTCTTCGAATTTAGAAGATTTTACAAAAGAAAAATTTAAGTTAATTGATATAGCTATTGAGTTTACAAATCCTGAAGTAGCAGTATACAATCTTAAAAAATGTATCACATGGGGTGTTCCAGTTGTAACAGGTTCAACAGGTTGGTACAAACATTATAATGATGTAGCATATTTAGTTGAACAACAAAATGGCAGTTTGTTTTATGCAACAAATTTTAGCATAGGTGTCAATATATTCTTTAAATTGAATGAAATGTTATCACAACTGATGACAGATAAACAATATGAGCCATATATATGGGAACAACATCATATACATAAAAAAGACCATCCTAGTGGAACAGGAATTACTTTGGCAGAAGGACTTTTAAGAAATTTCACGACAAAAACTTCTATTCAAGCCAAATTAGAAACTGAGGTGAACCATAAAAATACTGAAGCATCAGATTTAACAATCATATGCTCTAGAGAAGCTGAAGTACCGGGTACTCATAAAGTTATTTGGAAAGGCACAAATGATAAAATCGAAATTACGCATGAAGCTTTTAACAGAATTGGATTTGCTGAAGGTGCTGTAATTGCTGCAGAGTGGTTATATCAAAAAAAAGGTATATATAGCATGAATGATATGCTTAAACTTTAAACGAAAAAAAAATGAAAAAACTAACTTGTATTTTCACCCTTATACTTGGCTTAACACAAGTCATACAAAGTCAAAACAATGTGATGAAAGATGAAAATGGTATCCTATGGAAAATAACAGGTAATGGTTTAAAAAAACCAAGTTATTTGTTTGGAACTTTCCATTTAGGTGTGAAGCCTTCAAACAAAATAATTGATTCATGCACAAAGTTTATCAAACAAGTTAACCAATTTTATGGAGAAATAGATATAACAGAAGCTGGTCAAAATCCACAACAAATTCAACAAATGGGTATGCTTGACGAAGGCATAAAATTAGCTGATTTAATTAATGAAGATGACTATAAACTATTGAAAAATTTTATGAAAGATTCAGTGGCCATGGACGAGTCAGTATATGCACAAATGAAACCTATGATGGTTTCTATACTTATAAGTATTGCATATATGTCAAAAATGGAAGGAATGGATGATATTAACTATTCTATAGATAAAGAATTACAACAAATAGCTAGTGAAAACAAAATAGAAATAAAAGGATTTGAAAGTGTTAAAAATCAAGGCGAGATTATGTTTAATAAAATTACTCCAATAGACCAAGCTGATTATTTAATTGAATCTATTAAAACCAATCAATTTTCAAAAGAATCTATTCAAAGTATGATTGCATTTTATAACCAAGGAAATTTAAATGAGATAAATAAAATGACAGAACAAATAATGAATACAAGTTTTGTAGATATATTTTTAACGCAACGTAATGAAAAATGGATGCAAACTATTCAACCTTTGTTAAGTGAAAACAAAAAAATATTTATTGCTGTAGGTGCTGGTCATTTGACAGGCAACAAAGGTTTAATAAAACTTCTAAGAGAAAAAGGTTATACAGTCAAATCAATATTATAAAGTTAATGAAAAAAATAATATATATATGTTTTGTCTTTTTTTGTTTATTCATAAATGTAAAAAACAATACGGTATCGGCAAAAACCAATAAATACAAATATGAAAACTATGATTGGAATGAAAATTTTACTAATTATCAGTTATTGCCAGAAGAAAAAGATGAACCTTTAATTTTTGCAAAATACTTATCAGCAAGAGAGTTTGCATATAATGACAAAGGCTTACTTACCCATTATTGGACCAAACATATGATTGTGAAATTAAACAGTAATGATGCTGTAGAAGGTTTTAATAAACTTTCATTTTCTATGTTTGAAGTTCAAAGAATTGCAAAACTTAAAGTTAGAACAATTAATAATGCAGGAAAAATAAAGGAATTAGATACCAGCAATATTAAATTTATTGAAAATCTTGACAACGAAGGGCCTCATAAATTACTTGGCATAGATGGACTTGAGGTAGGAAATACTTTAGAAATATTATATACTCTAGAAGAGTCGTATGAGTATTATTTGTATGGGTCTATTGAAACATTACAATCTCAATTTATCCGTAAAAATGTATTATTTGAATTGACTGCACCAGCAACATTAAAATTTAAAGTTAAATCTTTAAATGGATTGCCAGATGTTGAAGAAGAAACATATGATTTAGACAAAAATATATATCGTGTAAAAGTGGATCAAATAAAGCCTTTGGCAGAAGAACAATACTCAGCATATAACTCTAATTTAAAAAAGATTATATATAAGTTTGACTATGACAAAAGTAAAGGAGAGTCTTCTAAGTTTGTAACTTGGGCAGTGGCTGCTGATAGTAAGTTCAATTCATATATGAAAGAAGACGAAAAGAACAAAAAAGAAATACTAAAATTTATCAAAACAAATAAAATAAATGCAAAGTCATATTTAGATATGATGCATACTGAGAAAACAATTAAAACAATTTTCAAATTACAACAAATAAACGACGACAGATTTGAAGATTTAAAAGCTATTCTTAAAAATAAATATGCTAACACACAAGGCATGACCAAATTGTTTTGTCAAATACTAAATGGATTAAATATTGAATATGAACTAGCATTTACCAGAAATAGATTTGAAGAAAAATTTGATAAAGAATTTGAAGGGTGGAATCACCTGAATTATGGGTTTATATACATTCCATCACTCAACTTTTATATTATGCCAGCAGAAGGTTCAGCTAACAATGGTTGGTTAACATCATCTTATGCCAATTGTAATGCATTGTATATAAAAAAATTAAACATTAATGAAACCATATTTGGCAAAGGTGAAGTAAAATTTACTGAAGCAAATAGTTGTAATATTAACCATGATGATATATATATCAATTTAAAACTAGATGACAACTTTGAAGACGTTACTTATAATTTGCAGAGAGTTACTCATGGCGAAACCACAGCAGATATTCAATATATTTGGGACAATTTAGTAGACGAACAAAAAATTAAACTGTATGACTCATATTTAAAACTAACTGAAGATAATTGTAAATATACTAAACCAATTGTTATAAACGATTTAGAGAATTTTGACAAGCATTTTCCATTCACTATAAACACTACAGTAACAGACGCATCGTTATGGGAAAAAGCTGGGAATAAATACATATTAAAAGTAGGTACACTTATAGGACCCCAAAGTGAATTGTATAACAAAGACAAAAGACAAAACCCAATAGAGAACACCCATAACCATGGCTACCATAGAGTCATTACTTTTACAATTCCTGAAGGATATCAAATTCAAAATTTGAATGACATTAAAATACATGCTGAGTTAAAAAAGAATGATAAAATGGCTTGTTACTTCAACTCCGACTTTTCTATTGAAGGAAACAAAGTAACTATTACATGTGACGAAGAATATTTACAGATAGACATGTCTGTAAGTGATTACGAAGACTTCAGAAAAGTAATCAATGCGGCTGCAGATTTCAATAAAGTAAAATATATATTTTCTAAAAAATAAAAGGATTACTATTTTTTTTAGAAGTATTTTTGCAGCATTAAGCAAAAATATATACATATCATTTTTTCTTTGTTTACGGCTTTACTAATTTTGGTGGCCATAATACCTTTTGATGCCATTCACCATCATGAGTTAGACTACTGCCATTCTATTGAGAACCAAAACGAACATGCTTGCCATATTAGGATTATAACTCCAAACACAAATGATTCACATGCTTGTTCTCACCCAAATCATATAGAAGAGACCAAAGACCTTTGCAATATATGTAACTTTGAATTTACAAAAGATTTGGTTCAAGAAGGTTTATTTAAATACACAACCTTTGAAACCAGCAATATGATCAAAATATTTTGTAGAACATTAAAGTGTTCTTCAAAAATCGTTATATCAAAGGGTCGCTCTCCCCCTATTATCGCTTAACACAAGCATATTAGTAACTAATTAGTAGTTACAAAATTTTCTATTTTACATATTAAAATATTTTGAAATACATATACAAGTGTTTGTTGTATTTGTTTGTTTTGATTGTATCAACAAATATATACGCACAAAAAACTACGGGTATTGTCATAGATAGTTTATCTAAACAGCCCCTCAAAAAAGCATCAATAAGTATTGATGGAAGTTCTATTTTAGCATTTACCAATAGCAAAGGTGAATTTCAATTAACAACTTCTAATCAATCTAGCATAGTTATAACAATTAAAAGAGCAGGTTACCATACTGAAAATATTAGCATATCAATACCGCAAAGTAAACTATTAGTAATAGAATTATGTCCGGATGAAGTACATTTAGGTGGATATACAATACATGGAAAACATGATGATTGTGCTGGGCAAAGTAAAATAGAATTGAACTTACCTGAGATAGACAGACTTAAAGGTCAAACATTAGGCGATATTATAAAACATATACCCGGTGTTTCAATGATCAATAGTGGTGCGGGTATATCTAAACCTGTTTTAAGAGGATTAACTGGCAGCAGAGTTATAACTGTATATAACCAAATAAGACAAGAAGGGCAACAATGGGGCATAGAGCATGCTCCCGAAATTGACCCTTTAAGTATTGGGAGTATTGAGATTTTAAAAGGAGTAGGAGGTATTGAGTATGGAGCTGATGCTTTAGGTGGTGTAATTAAAATAAATCCTATAAGTTATAGACCCTATAATGGAAAAGAAGCAACAATATATTCAGATATAAATAGTAATAACAAATTGTATGGAGGAGGTTTAGTGCTAAACAGCCATCTGAACAAGAAAAGTTGGAGAGTTATAGCCAGTTATAAAAGAGCTGGAGATTCAAAAACACCTCAATATATACTATCGAATACTGGATATCAAAATATTTCTTTTCAAACAGGTTATAAATATGTGACAAATAATTACTTTATGGAATTTAATTACAGCATTTACTATGCAAAAAATGCAATGCTCAAGGCTTCACATTTTGGGAATATATCTGATTTATTAAAAGCTATAGCATCAGATACACCTTTGTATATAAAACCATTTACATATAAAATATCAAAACCATACCAAGACGTGCTTCATCAAACAGCATCTATTAAATGGAATACAATTTTAAAAAATGGGAGTACGCTCACGTTACAACATGCTTCTCAATACAATCAAAGGAATGAATTTGATGCTGATATTGTATATAATCAAAATATAAGTAAACAAAACTTAGCTGCATTTTCTTTAGGTATATATACTGGTTCATTAGATGCTAAGTGGAATTTACAGTATAAGAAATACTGGAAAATTTCAATAGGTTTCTCATATATGTATCAAAACAATTTGGCTTGGGGAAAAAGATATTTACTCCCAAATTTCAATGGTCATTTGGCAGGTGTATATGCAAGTTCAACTTACCGCAAAAAAAACAATGCTTTAGAGTTTGGAATTAGGGGTGATGCTAGATATATAAAATCAAATGCGGTTAGAAATTTTGTTATACTAAATGAAACAAAAAAATATAATGGTATAACATCCATATTCTCATATGCCAAAGAGTTAACAAAGAGCATCGAACTTGGCTACACTACAGCAACAGGTTGGCGTGCCCCCAATGTTAGCGAATTATACAGCAATGGATTACATGGAGCTACTGGCAACTTTGAAATAGGCAATAGCAATCTAAAAAAAGAAGTTTTATGGAACAATGAAATAACTTTAAAAGTTCAACGTAAAAAAATCAATTTAGAAACAAACATCTATTTTAATCAATTTAAAAACTATATATATATGCAACCTGAAAAAGAGCCGACTTTAACTATACATGGAGCATTTCCAACTATGAAATACTATTCAGGAACTGTTGATATGGCTGGGGCAGAAATTAAATGCATGTACATACCTTCAAGTAATTGGCAATTAGAACTTCTGAGTTCTTATATAAATGCAAAAAATACAGATTTAAAACAACCGCTTTGGTTAATGCCTACCAACAAAATTCAAACTTCTTATATATATATACCCAAAAAACAAAAGGTATTAAAAGAAAAAAGAGTTGAATTAGATTGCATATATACCTTTAAGCAAAACCACTATCAACCCAATTTAGACTATGCTTTACCTCCAAGTGCATATACCATATTAAGATTAAAATTCGAAACTTTTATACAGGTTAAAAAACAAACCATCAAAATAAATCTCACCATAAACAATGTATTGAATAAATCTTATAGAGATTATTTATATAGGTTTAGATACTATGCAGATGAACAAGGAAGAGACGTTCAATTAAAAATTCAAGTTCCAATAAATACAATTCCAAAACACATTCACAACAATTAAAAAATTAACAACAATGAATACAAAAACAAATTTTAAAATAATTATTTTTTCAATAATAATACTTGCTGGAAGTTGCAAGAAAAAATCAACACACGAACAAGAAACAATCACAACTGTAAAACTAACATTAAATAATGGAGGCAAAACCACTATTGCTCAATGGAAAGATGCAGATGGAGCGGGTGGAAACAACCCAATCATTGACACAATGATTTTAGATACAAATATTATTTACACAGGCACTATTGAGGTTTTTGACGAAACCAAAAACCCCATAGCTAATCTAACTGAGGAGATAGATAAAGAAAGTGATGTCCATCAGTTTTTTTACACCAGTTTAGGTTCTATTTCTTCTTCTTTTACTTTTGACAAAACTGATCAAGATAAAAACGGTTTGCCTATAGGTTTGGCTTATAAGCTCACGACAAAACAACAAAAGGGAAATGGAAGTTTGAGAATAGTATTAAGTCATTATGATGGCGTTACAAAAACTACTTCGCCTTCAAATGAAAGTGATATTGATATTGAAATTCCTGTTATGATTAAATAATTTTTAAAAATAAATGTTTCATTAAGTTATTTTTGTATCATGCAAAGCTTAATGAAACATTTTTTATATACTTTTATTTTAATAGTATTTTTTCAATCTAAAACTATTTATGGACAGAATAATGGAGACGTAATTTTAGGAATATGGTACAACCAAGAGCAAACATCTAAAATACAGATTGTAAAGATGAATAATATGTATTATGGTAAAATAATTTGGTTAAAAATACCCAATGATGAAAAAACCGGAAAACCAAAAACCGACCATTTAAATCCAAACAAAGAAAAACAAAATATACCTTTATTGAATTTAACTATTTTAAGACGCTTTAGTTGGAAAGGCAAAACAGAATATGAAGGTGGTTTGATTTACGACCCCAAAAACGGCAAAGAGTATAGTTGCAAAATAAACATGACCGACAAAAACACACTACATGTTAGAGGATATGTTGGTATTTCTCTTCTAGGGAGAACAGCCATTTGGAAAAAAGCCGAATGATTTATTAAAAATTGGAATTGTGAAAAAATAGATAAAATTGATGATAAAAATAGAATATATTAGACTTATTTTGCAACCCAAATGACAAAAAGAATATTAGTTACAGGAGCAGCAGGATTTTTAGGCTCACACTTAAGTGATAGATTTGTAAAAGAAGGCTATCATGTTATTGGAATGGATAACTTAATCACTGGCGATATGAGAAATATTGCTCATTTGATGCCATTAAACAATTTTGAGTTTTATCACCATGATGTGACAAAATATATACATATTCCAGGAGAATTAGATTATATATTACACTTTGCCTCGCCAGCAAGCCCTATAGATTATTTAAAAATTCCTATACAAACGTTGAAAGTAGGATCATTAGGTACACATAATTGTTTAGGTTTAGCACTAGCAAAAAATGCTAGAATTTTGGTAGCTTCTACTTCTGAAGTATATGGCGACCCTCTTATTCATCCTCAAACTGAAGAATATTGGGGGAATGTAAACCCTGTAGGCCCAAGAGGTGTTTATGATGAGGCTAAGCGTTTTCAAGAAGCAATGACTATGGCTTATCACACTTTTCATCAAGTAGAAACCAGAATCATTCGTATATTTAATACATATGGCCCTCGTATGCGACTTAATGATGGACGTGCATTACCCGCATTTATTGGGCAAGCACTAAGAGGTGAAGATTTGACTGTATTCGGAGATGGAAGCCAAACACGATCTTTTTGTTATGTAGACGATTTAGTTGAAGGTATATACAGATTGCTTTTTAGTAATTATGAGCAACCCGTTAATATTGGTAATCCAGATGAAATATCATTAAAAGATTTTGCTGAAGAAATATTAAAGCTTACTGGTTCTGATGTTAAAATTGTATATAAACCATTACCAACCGACGACCCAAAACAAAGAAAGCCTGATATAACAAAAGCTAAAGAATTACTTGGTTGGGAACCCAAAGTGTCTAGATCAGAAGGGTTAAAAATTACCTATGATTACTTTAAATCACTTGAAAATTGGGATGTAAAACCAAAAGAGTTTTACCAAAAATAATTATATATATTGGAAACATTTCACACCAAAAACTTAAGAATAGGGATTACGCTTGGCGACTTTAATGGCGTAGGTCCTGAAATTATTCTTAAAACATTTTCTGATATTAGAATGAGCGAATTCTTTACCCCTGTGGTATATGGTTCAAGTAAAGTTTTTAATTATTATAGAAAGTCTCTTGGTCTAAATGACCTTCAATGGGTAAATATAAAAAAACCTGAAGAAGCAAATTTAAAAAGATTAAATATACTTAATTGTTGGGAAGAAGAGGTAGATATACAGCCGGGTATTGCAACAGAATTAGCTGGAAAATATGCATTAAAAGCACTTGATATGGCTATATCAGATTGGAAAGATGGCCACATAGACGCTTTAGTAACAGCGCCGCTTAATAAAAGTACTATCAAACTTAATGCTGGTTCATTTACAGGGCATACTGATTATATAGCTGAAAAAACAGGCACCCAAAAACCAATGATGATGCTTGTTTCAGAAAATTTAAGGGTTGGATTAGTTACTGTGCATTTGCCACTTAAAGAAGTATCTCAAAAACTAACCAAAGAACTAATTATTCAAAAAATCAATACATTAAAACAATCATTAATTAATGATTATTCTATAGTAAAACCAAGAATTGCTGTATTAGGGCTTAATCCTCATGCTGGCGAAGATGGCTTGCTGGGCAATGAAGAAAAGAATATCATTGTACCTGCTATAGAGCAAGTAAGAAACGAAGGTACACTTGTATATGGTTGTTACCCTGCTGATGGATTCTTTGGTTCACACCAATACAAACAATTTGATGCAGTTTTAGCTATATATCACGACCAAGGTTTGATACCTTTTAAATATATGCATTTTAATGATGGTGTTAACTATACAGCAGGATTATCAATAGTTAGAACTTCACCTGATCATGGAACTGGTTATAGTTTAGTTGGTAAAAACACAGCTAGTGAAGAGTCATTTAGAAATGCATTGTTTACTGCAGCCGAATTAGTATCAAATAGACATGTGAATGCTAAACTTAGAGAAAAGCCTTTGAAATTTACTCCACTAAGAAGAGAAAGATTTAAAATTGACTTATAATGAGTAGTAAACATAAAAATAGAGAGGGTGTTATATATAGTACGCAAAATGATTTTGATTATTATGAGCCTGTTGTCTATTCTCCTAATACCCTTCCTCCTCAAAAGCAAAGCTTAAGAATATTACTTGACAAAAAAAAAAGAGCAGGCAAACAAGTTTCACTTATAACTGGATTTGTTGGTAAAGAAACTGATTTAGAAGAATTAGCTAAGAAACTTAAAAACCAATGCGGAAGTGGGGGAAGTGCTAAAGATGGTGAAATTATTATACAAGGAGACCATCGACAAAAAATATTTACATACTTAACTAAAGAAGGTTATAAATCTAAAATAATCGGATAAAATGAGAAATAAACTAATAGGCTTAATTTCATTATTCATTGCTACATTTTATATAAGTTGTAAGAATAATGACGCTGAAAAGAAAGCAGCTGAAGCATTTACCAAAAACTATAATGATAGTATAGCTTCTCTTGGCGAATTGGCAAAAGATTCTATCAACGAAGGGATAATGAAATATGATGTAAAATCAGGAATAATTAATTATGAAACTGATTTTGGCCAAATGGGAAAAAGTACTAGAAAATTAGTGTTTGAAAACTTTGGTGCAACTCAATTAAGAAGTACGCCGTTTAGTATCATTTTAGATAGAGGTGGGTTTACTTATTATATAAACCCAACAGATAGCGTAGGAACAAAATTATATACAGAAAATGGAGACCAATTCAACCCTGATTTAATTGATTTTAAAGGTTTAGGAATGGAGTTAAAGAATAGATATAACTATAAAGAATTAGGTACCGAAATCGTTTTAAATAGAACATGTCAAATTGTTTCTTTATATAACAAAGAAATGAATATTAAAGCAAAGTATTGGTTATATAAATATATACCATTAAAAATGGAAATAACTATAATAAACCATACTTCTTATATATTAGCTAAACAATTTGATGAAAATGTTGAAGTAGATAAACAGAATTTCGAAATCCCTAAGAAAATAAATTTAGTAAAAGTTTCAAACAAGTAATTTAATGAAACAAGTAATCATTGGTTGTGTGTTTATGGCTTTTGCAGTTGCACTTGGAGCCTTTGGAGCTCATGGTTTAAAAGACTTAATTGAAGAAGATTCATTGAAAACTTTTGAAACTGGTGTTAAGTATCAAGTATATCATGCATTTGCTATTTTACTTTGTGGTGTATTAAACATCTTATTAAACACAAAAAAATTCAATTTATCAGCTAACCTATTTATAATAGGTATTATACTTTTTTCATTTTCATTATATATACTTTCATTCAGAGAATATATAGATGGAATTAGATATATAGGAATCATTACGCCATTAGGAGGCATTTCATTTATAATTGCATGGCTTTTTATAGCCTTTCAAACATATAAGTTAGTAAAAGAATAATCTATAATTCCTCATCCCCAGCAGTTTTCTCTACGCCACCAATTTCATCATCTTCTTCGTTATTAAAAAGATTCTCATCATCTTCATCTAAACCATCTTCATGACCGGCTAAGAAATTTTCAGTTAATTCTTCAAATTCATCGTCATCCACTAAAGTAAACTTTTTATCTATATACTGTTTAGGAGCTAAGCCTATTGATTTTGTACAAGCTGGATATTTTAGTTTAGGATTTTCAGTCAATACAATATCTGTCATTTCTATTAAGAAAGTCCACATATTTAAAAAATCAAAAACATATACAAATTTTTGATGAGGATCATTGATATAATCACACAACCTAGACTCTTTCATGATGGGTGTAGGTATATAATTATCATCATCTAAATCTTCATCAGCATGCATATTATCTAAAGTGATTTCGTAACCTTTTTTCCATTGGTCGTCACTTAAATAAAAAGATGCTAATTGAGATTTATCAAAACCAATACTTTCTTGAATTGCAATATGGAAATCAAAAAAAGTTTGGGTAGACTTAATTTCTATAATTCTAACAACTTCGTCGTAGTCTTCAAAAATGACTTTAAATCTGTACAATGCCATGTATATGAATATATTTAAATTGAGGGATTAATTTTCTGCTCTTGGTTCTTCGGTTCTATGTTCTTCAGTATTAATGCTTGCTTCTGTTTTTGTTTCTTCAGGAGCATTTTCACTATCCATAAATTCTTGATAATTTGTTTTGTGATTAAAAGGTCTTTTGCCTAAAAGTTCTTCTAAATCAGATTGAAATATAATTTCTTTTTCAAGTAATTTTTCAGCTACAATTTTAAGTTGTTCTCTTTTTTCGGTAAGCAATTCTTTGGTACGTATATATGCATTACTAATTAAATCTCTTACTTCTTCATCAATTAATTCTGCTGTTTTTTCACTATATGGTTTAGTCATAGCGTATTCAGAATTAGGGTCATAAAAATTAACTTGGCCTACTTTCTTACTCATACCATACATCGTAACCATTGCATAACAAGTTTTAGTTATTCTTTCTAAATCATTAGAAGCACCTGTTGAAATTTTATTAAATACAATATCTTCTGCTACCCTACCTCCTAAGGTCATACATACTGAATCCATTAATTGCTCTGTAGTATATAAATACTGTTCTTTAGGTAAGTATTGAGCATAGCCTAAAGCGGCTACACCTCTAGGTACTATTGATACCTTAACCAATGGGTCGACATGTTCTAAAAACCACCCAGCAATGGCGTGTCCGGCTTCATGATAAGCAACTATTTTTTTCTCTTCAGGTAATATAATTTTGTTTTTCTTTTCAAGCCCACCAATAACTCTATCAATAGCATCTTGAAAATCTTGCATATCAATTTCAGTTTTGTCTTTTCGAGCAGCTATTAAAGCAGATTCATTACAAACATTCATGATATCTGCACCTGCAAAACCTGGAGTTTGAGCTGATAATTTTTTAGGATCAATTTCAGCGGATAACTTTAATGGCTTTAAGTGAACTTTAAAAATTTGCTCACGTCCTTTTAAGTCTGGAGCATCTATTGAAATTTGTCTATCAAACCTTCCTGGACGCATTAATGCTGTATCTAAAATATCAGGCCTATTGGTGGCAGCAAGAATAATAACGCCACTATCAGTTCCAAAGCCATCCATTTCTGTTAGTAATTGATTTAATGTATTTTCTCTTTCGTCATTCCCGCCTTGCATTAAGTTTTTACCACGAGCTCTTCCTATAGCATCTATTTCATCTATAAAAATAATACATGGAGCTTTTTCTTTTGCCTGTCTAAACAAATCTCTCACTCTACTCGCACCAACTCCAACAAACATCTCAACAAAATCAGATCCTGACAAAGAGAAGAATGGCACGTTTGCTTCACCTGCAACTGCTTTAGCTAACAAAGTCTTACCTGTTCCCGGAGGGCCTATTAACAATGCACCTTTAGGGATTTTACCTCCTAAGTTTGTATATTTTTTAGGGTTTTTAAGAAAATCTACGATTTCCATTACTTCAACCTTGGCTTCTTCAAGGCCTGCAACATCAGCAAATGTTATATTTACTTTGGTATCTTTATCAAATAAGGTTGCTTTAGATTTACCGATATTGAAAATTTGAGAACCTGGACCACCTTGCATGCCCATTCTTCTAAATAAAACTACCCATAACCCTACAAATAATGCTATATATATTAACCAAGAAAGCATATTACCCGAATAGTCTTTGTCAGTATTTGCATCAACTTGTATTTTTTCAGTATCTGTGTAATTGTTTTCTTTTTGTGTATCTTTTATAAAAACTTCTAAGTTGTTAGGATCACCATAAATAGGTAATGAATAATGTGGACCTTTCATTTTAGACCCGCCAAAATCTTTTAAATCTTTTTTGTAATCTTCTTTATTAACAGCACCTTCTGTCAAATATATGTTTGCTTTGCCTTGATAAACTAATATTTCAATTTTACTCACATCGTGCTTTTTTATCATTTCTGATAATTTAATTTTATTAATCTCTTTCAATTCTTGAGAAGGGAAAAAGGTAATAACCAAAAAAATGACTACTATTAAAGCATAGAACCAATAAAAGTTTATTTGAGGAAATTTGTTAGGTTTTTTATTTTTATCTGAAGGATTTCTATTGGGTGATGTATTAGGACTCTCCCCACTTTGCTGATTCTCTGACATTCGATATATATTTAATTAATTTAGTTTGGTGTTTCAATGAATATGCCACAAAGATATTAAATCGTATTGGCATAAAGTATGTCAAAATAAAGAAAACATACCAAAGTGCTAAACATTCATTTAGGTTAATATTTTAGCAAAACGCTTCTTCAATTTCAGGAATTTAACTTCGAAATAGTAATAAGAAACATATGAAATTATACAAACACAAATCATAATGATAGGATGTATAAAAAAGCTGAGTGAACTGTAGGCTTGAAAAGTTCCATGAGCATGCATATAATTATAAAACATAAAAATAATGGGCATATGCCAAAGATATATTCCATAGGAAATTTGGCCAATGCTTGATAAAAACTTGTTCTCTAGCGATATAATCGTATTCTTATTGGTAGATAAATTCATTAAAATAATACCAGTAACAAATGAGAAGAATGGATAGAGATGCCCAAACCTTGAATCTACAAACATTAGAATGAGAAAATATCCCACGAAAATCAGATATGAAATCCTCTGAATAGATCGCTTATAAAAAAACTCGCAATTCATTTCAAATTTAAAAATACTGAGTTTTTTTTCAAAGTAAAGCAATGCAAATAAGCCCCCCAATGCCATGGAGTCAAACTTTGAAACACAAATGATGTGATATATATCTTCAAAAACACTTAAATGAATAAAACGTGATAACACCAAAAATGTAATCTTAAGTATAGGAATAATGCAAATAACAAAAAGAATAAGACTTTTAAATCTCTGATTATTTTTCATTGATAACCAAGGCCAAAAGATATAAAATTGTTCTTCTACGCCTATAGACCAAATAGTATGTATGAACAAAGGGGTAAACTTCAAAATGAAAGTGACGTTTGTCAAGAAAAACATATTCAGAAATACTCCTCCTAATGAATTTCGCTTAAAATCAGAGCTAGGATATAGCGATGGAAAATATGTTGGAACAATCCAATAACCCATAATTAAAATCAAATAAAATAATGGCCATATCCTCAGAATTCTTCGCATATAAAATCCTTTGATATCGATACTGCCAAATTGATTTTTCTCTGTTATAAGCAAGTAAGTGATTAAGTATCCACTTAAAGTAAAAAAAATAGTAACGCCAATTTCTCCTAAAGGAATCAAACTCAACAAACGACTTAGTCCAATGCCGTCTTTCTCAGCTTCTATATGTGCAATCATCACTATGATAGCTGAAATAGCCCTAACAGCATTTAAGCTAGGTAAATACAATCGATTGGAGCTGCTTGACATGCTATTTACAATACATTAAATTTCAGTAATGAATAATTTTCAAGACTGCCTTCCAAAACATCTCCTGCTTTGACTGCTGCCACACCAGCAGGTGTTCCAGTAAATATTAAATCTCCAGTTTTCAAAGTCATAATTTGCGAAACATAACTTATAAGTTTATCAATATTGTGAAGCATAAGTGAAGTGTTTCCTTGTTGTCTCAACTCTCCATTCACGGTCAATTTAAATTCTGTCTCATTCAAATCTCTAACTTGTTCCTTATTTATAAATTTCCCAATCGGAGCAGCACCATCAAACCCTTTGGCTTTCAACCAAGGCAAACCCTTTTCTTTCAATTTTGATTGAATATCTCTTGCTGTAAAATCAACTCCGACTGTAATTTCATCATAATATTTGTGAGCAAATTTCTCCTGAATACATTTTCCATTTTTGTTAATTTTGACTACAATTTCAATCTCGTGATGAACATCGTTTGAATAATCAGGAATATAAAAACTATCTCCATCTTTTAATAGCGATGTATCTGGTTTCATAAAAACCACAGGCTCGTCTGGAATTTCATTTTTTAGCTCTTCAATATGAGCAGCGTAATTTCTACCTATACAAATTATTTTCATTGCAGTAAATCTGAATCAATTGAGTCTGTTTTATTTGTTTCTGCTTTAAACTCTTTCTTTGGATTTAAAAAATATAATACAAAACCCATAGCTACAATCCCAAGACCAAAAAGTGTTTCGGTAGGTTTGTCTTTAGCTACAAAGTACAAAGTCCATAAGTTTAATAACAAGAATATGATGGGTGTAAAAGGGTAACCAAAAGTTTTATAAGTATTGTTACTTAGATCTTTCCTTCTTAATATAAATATTCCAAAAACAGATAAGAACGTAAACAAGCTTAATGAAAATCCAACAAATGTGAGAACCTTGTCGAAGCTTGATGTCATTATTAAAATGCATGAAATAGAAGATTGAAAAATAATAGCAGTAAGTGGAATACCTGTAAGTGTTTTCTTACCTAAGAAGGATAATATTTTTGTATCTTCACCCATACTTTGGGCAACACGAGGCCCAGCAATAATCATGGCACTTATACTCGAAACCAAAAGCAATGAAATAACCCATCCCATAATATTGGCACCTGTCTGATTAAATATATGTTCAGCCGATATATAACCCACATCAACCTTCCCAACCAACTCGGGCACTGGAGCCGTGTAAAGAAATATATAATTTAGCAATATATACAAAGCCATAACTACACCCGTGCCTACCAATAACGATTTAGGTAAATCCTTTTTAGGATTCACCATCTCTCCTGTGAGATAGGCCGATGCGTTCCAACCTGAATAAGCATAAGACACGAATATGAGACTCACTGCAAATGAATTACTTAAGACTTCATTCATCGACAACTCATTCAATTCGAAGTTCAGCTTTTGTGGTGTTTCAATAAAGAAACCACAAATTATGAAAGCCAACACAAGCACTACTTTTACTGTCGTGGCTATATTTTGAAAACCAATTCCTTTTTCTAAATGAAAACAATGAATAGCAGTAATAACCAATACAACTCCAATTGCTAAATAAGTTTCATTAAGCATGGGCAATACATCAGAACTATATTTACCCAAGGTCATAGCTGCAAGTGCAACTGGTGCTGCAAAACCAACTGTGGAAGAAACCCAACCTGAAGCAAACCCCACTGATGGATGATATAATCTAGATAAATAATGATATTCGCCTCCACTTTTAGGCATGGCAGCACCTAACTCTCCATAAACTAATGCCCCACACAAAGCTACAATTCCGCCAACTATCCAAAGAAGTAAAATAGAAAGTGGTGAAGAAAGTCCTAAAAGTTGAAATCCCAAACTTGTGAAGACTCCAGTACCTATCATATTGGCTATCACTATTGCAGTAGCTGAAAAAAATGTGATATGTTTTTTAGAAATTTGATTCATTGTTTAACTTAACGATTCTTGCTCGAACTGCTCCCAAATCATTGATTTTTCTTTATACTCTTTTACAGGGTCTGCTAAATCATCACGTTTTTTTACTAAATTTATAAAAGCAATTCCATATACAAATCCCATCATCGAAATTCTCATAGCAGCGTGAAATGAACAAATAATAGAGAAACTAGAAAACATAATCAAGAATAATTTTTTATGAAACTCTTTTGATTTTATAAAACTTAAAATAGGGAAATATATTAGAATAAATAAAGAAATCAACCCGAGCATTCCATGTTCTGAAATCAATCTAGAAAATTCAGTATGCGGAGGCTTCCCATCATCAAATAATTTATATCTAACAGCTGCAGACATGCCTGGCCCAACTCCTAAAATTGGATATCTCTTAAAAACTTCAAAATCCTCTTGAACAATATCTTCTCTTCCACTAAAACCTGATCCAAAATTCTCGTTTTCACTTCCTTTATTCTCTTCTTTTGAACTTGTTGTACCTGCATATCTTTTAGAAAGAGTATTACCTGTAATATTATCAAAGTAATTAAATATAAAAACCGAAATTAATGTAACCAATACTAAATTAAATATGAAGGTATTTTTTTTATTAGATTTGCTATATACAATC
Organism: Bacteroidota bacterium; assembly: GCA_947460345.1. GTDB lineage: Bacteria > Bacteroidota > Bacteroidia > UKL13-3 > UKL13-3 > CANHGM01. The sequence goes on from CANHGM010000011.1 coordinate 93,246, forward strand.
CAAACTATTGAGCCTAATACTACTGAAGTGATTGCAGTAAAAATTCCTCCTCTTGAAAAGTTAATAATACAAAAAAACAAAAATATAAAGGTAATAATTCTATCTAAAATATTATTTACTGTTATCACCATATTTAGAAAATACCCAGTCATCATTACAACAACTCCAAATCCAAGTAAAGAAGAAACTTGATTAGGTCCATATCCTCCACTAAGTTCAAAATTTGCTGCATCCTGAAATTTGATTTCATTTAATGTTGGTGCTCTTAGAGCTATAATTGCACAAGTAGTAATCAAAGGTAAAACAATAAACAAAAACAAGGTTCTTAGTTGAGCAAGTGAATATTTCCTTTGATAAAAATAATAACTAGACATAAGTAACGATAGAGGTCCAGACAAATTGAAAGATATATTATTTCTTGCTGATTTGAAATCCACAAAATCACAAAGCAACAAGGAAGGCAATAAAAGAAAAAAATAAATAAAAATTTGATTGGGTAATTGGCTTTTTCTAACTTTTTCCGATGCAATTGATATAAAAGAAACAAATACTAAAATATATTTCACACCTTCCCAAGGAACATTCGCTCCTGTCATTCTAAATACAATTTCCATACAGGTAAAATAGGAAATAATAATAGCTGCAATTTCTGTCTTGTTTTGATTACCTATTAAAACAGAAATTCCAATTCCTAACAGACCATAATACCATACTTCTACTAAGCCTGATACTAAATTAAAAGCAATACCCAAAAGTAAGTGAAACAATAATAAAATTGCAATTTGTATTTTAGTTAAATTTTCAAATATCATAAGGTTAATCTCTCCAAGATTGAGCCTTCCTCTTTCATCTTATTAGCTTTAGATTTTGAAAGTGAAAATTGATATAAAGAAATTGGCAATTTTAAAAAACTTATAATCAAAAAAAACGGCATTAGTAGTTTCTTTCCTTTATATTTATAAGGAATAGCTGAAGTAAGAATACCTTGAAAGAATAATCTATTCAACGCTTTTTGATCAAAATACGTTAAATAATAATAACTCACACTTGGTATTGGCATAGGTGCAAATAACTTTTTGGTTCTAAAAGCATCCCAAGAACCAACTTGCCTTAATCCTCCTTCACTTACTTTTAAATGAAGTCTTTGTGCTAATGGATTGGATATACTTCTAAATCCATTTAAATATGCTCTTAATCCAAACTCTCCATCTCCCATTCTCATTTTATCATATTGCCTGTCAAACAAACCAATCTTTTCAAAAACACATCTATGAACCAAAGCATTACCTGAATCAAATTGATCTGCCCATCTAAAAAAAGAATAATTTTCAGGAACTTTCTCTCCCACTTTTGAAATAGATACTCCAGCAGAAATTTCTGCTTTGTAATAGTCTACTGCTTTCAAATGTTCTTCTACCCAATTTTGATCGACTCTACTATCATCATCAAAAAACAACAACCATTCACCTGATGATTGTCTGATGGCTTCATTTCTGGCTAACCATTGCCCTCTTTCTTTTTGAACAATTAATTTAATAGAGATTTGAAATTGTTTATAAAAATCTTCCTCAACTTTGTCACTTTGATCTATTATAATCAATTCATGAATAGCTATTGATTGTTTTTCTAAATCTTCTATTGCATCTTTTAAATATTTATACCTATTCAATGTAGGTATAATTACTGTAATTTTAGGTTTATTGGTTATTAATTTTGAGTTGTATTGAAGATAGTCTTCAGAGATTTCAACATGTTTAAAATTCCCCTGAAACTTCATATTTCTTGACTTATAAAAACTTGTACATTCCTTTATTGGATTATGAAGGCCCAAGACTCTTATAATCAAAATATAATACCTCCAAAATGGTTTATAATATTTTCTTATAAACCTATATTCGTCTGCTAGTGAAACTTTTGAATCTAAACTTTCTATGCTTTTCTTATCAGAATAATTTAAAACACCACTGTTCCATGATTTATAGCCTAGGTCATACAATTGTGCTGTTCTACTTTCAAAATTAAGGTCTGCTTTAAAAGCTAAATTAGTGTTTTGATTTTCATTGTAAACCATTGAAGCAAATTCTCCTGTAACAGAAGGTACTAATAAAAAGTACCATCCATTAGAAATATATTTTTTAAACTCAAATGTTTGATTCAAAAGATTTTTTTGCGGCAAATATACTATAAGTGAATTTTATTACATGATTCATTTGAAGGTAAATTTCCACAAACATCTAAAATCCATCTATCAATATTTAATTTATCAGTTAAATGATTATTTATTCTCGGTTTGTTTTAATTTTGCTGAAACTATAAATATAACATTTTGAAAATTATAAATAAAGAAGATATCGTTCAGTGGGATATAAATAATTGGAGTAAAGCACTTTCTTTTTGGGAAAAAGAAATAGAAAAAACAGCCGATAAAAACAATCCTATATTAACATTAGGTGAAAGGTACGGTGGCTTATCCCTTTGGTTAGCTTCAAATGGATATAAAAATATTTGTTCTGATTATGAAGTTCCTGAGTCTAAAGCTCACGAACTTCACAAAAAATACAAAGTTGATGATTTAATAACTTATAAAAATATTGATATTTTTAACATCCCATATCCTGACAATACATTTGATGTTGTTGTGATTAAGTCTGTAATAGGCGGATTAAAGCTTTCTCACAAAGACAAAAGCACTAGAACTTTAGAAAATCAAAAAAAAGCTGTTGACGAAATTAAAAGAGTTTTAAAACCTGGTGGCATATATTTAGGAGCAGAAAACATGCAAGGTGGTTTATTACATAAATTTCTTAGAAATTATACTCAGAAAAATACAGGTTGGAGATACCTTACTCAAGATGATTTGTTTTTCTTACTTGATGGTTTTAGTGAAATAAAAATCCAATTCTATGGTTACTTAGGTACACTTTTTAGTTCAAAATTAGTCAACTCTATTACTGGTGCTTTTGACAAAGTACTTTCTAAAATTATCCCTTCTAAAAACAGATATATTAGTTTTTTTATTGTTAAAAAATAATATTTAGTTTTCTTTTGTTTATAAATTGATTTAAGAAGTTATAACAGTAACTTTATTTTTGTAGTCAATATAAATGGATTATTTAAGTTTATTAAACGAAGAACAAAGAAAAGCTGTAGTGGCAACTGAGGGTCCGGTGATGATTGTAGCAGGTGCAGGTTCTGGCAAAACCAGGGTACTTACATATAGAATTGCACATTTGATAAAAAAAGGTGTGGATCCATTTAATATTCTTTCACTTACTTTTACCAATAAAGCTGCAAAAGAAATGAGAGAAAGAGTTGAGAAAGTTGTTGGTCCTGAAGCTAAAAACTTATGGATGGGAACTTTTCACTCAGTTTTTGCTCGGATTTTAAGAACTGAGGCCCCGCTATTAGGTTATCCTTCTAATTTTACTATATATGATACTGACGATGCTAAAAGTTTGATAAAAACAGTCTTGAAAGAAATGGGTCTTGATGACAAAGTATATAAACCTTCAACAGTATTATCACGTATTTCTTCAGCAAAAAATAATTTAATTGGTCCTGAACAGTATGCCAATGATAGCGATATAAAATCTGATGACGATGTGGCTCAAAGACCCCTTTTGCATGAAATATATTCTAGATATGCCAGCCGATGTTTTAAAGCAGGTGCTATGGATTTTGATGATTTATTGTTTAACACCAATAAAATTTTAAAGATCTTTCCTGATGTGTTAGCTAAATACCAACACAAATTTAAATATGTAATGGTTGATGAGTATCAGGATACTAACTATTCTCAATATGTAATTGTAAGAAGACTTGCTGCTGTTAATAGAAATATATGCGTAGTTGGAGACGATGCTCAAAGTATATATGCTTTTAGAGGTGCCACCATTCAAAATATTCTCAATTTTCAAAAAGATTATGGCGAAATTCAAGTATATAAACTTGAACAAAACTATCGTTCTACTAAAACAATAGTGCAAGCTGCAGGTGGTATAATTAAAAACAATAAAGACCAATTAAAAAAAGAAGTCTGGACAAACAATGACCTTGGAGATAAAATAAAACTAATTCGTGCTATATCTGATAACGAAGAAGGTAAAATTATTGCAGAAAATATTTTTGAAGAAAAAATGAGAAACCAACTTCAAAATAAAGATTTTGCTATTTTATA
>CANHGM010000012.1 GCA_947460345.1 Bacteroidota bacterium
AATAGGTGGATATATAGTGAAAAATGGTAATCATAGAATATTAAAACTATCACTTGCTATGAAGCGACGAGAATGGTTTACTGGACTTTGGATGAACATTAATAATATAAGTAAATCAACTGCTTTTTATTTCTAATGACAATTTTGGGTTTAAAAAAATTTTATCTTGAAATAAAGAAAGATGATTGCATCCTTTAAAGCTTCTAATAAGGTGTTTAGAATCATTAAATATTTGTGTAAAATTCTCTATTTCAGAGGGATTAAAATTCATTTTAACTATTCGAATAATCATGGCACAAAGGTAAAACAAGCAATGGAATTAACCGTAGATTAAATAAAATAGAAAAAAAGTAAAAAATAATTGAAGTAAGATTTGATTATTCGCAATAAAGTGCTACATTTGCAGTCCTTTTTTAGGAACCCATCCAAAAAATAGTTCTCAAATTCCTAAATACCAATACAATAAGCCACTTTAGCTCAGCTGGTAGAGCAACTGACTTGTAATCAGTAGGTCGCTGGTTCGATCCCGGCAAGTGGCTCTCAATTAATCTATATCCTCAAAGTATGTATTAATGAGATGGGGAGATACCAGAGTGGCCAAATGGGACGGACTGTAAATCCGTTGAGAAATCTTCGAAGGTTCGAATCCTTCTCTCCCCACCCAGAGTTATTGAATTAAATTGCTAATTTAATATAATAAAATGCTCAAAATTGCGGGAGTAGCTCAGTTGGTAGAGCGACAGCCTTCCAAGCTGTAGGTCGCGGGTTCGAGCCTCGTCTCCCGCTCAACATTAAGCCCTTGTAGCTCAGTGGTAGAGCACTTCCTTGGTAAGGAAGAGGTCGGCAGTTCAATTCTGCTCAATGGCTCTAATAAGTTTTGATTCTTAACTTAAGAAACAAAATTTATTTACAAGAACATATTTATCAAACTGAAAAGTTTAGATAAACAGTTAACCTGAAAGAGTTGACACAAGCGATTAAATGAAAATTTAATCAAATTTTCCGGCCAACAACCGGAATTTCGGTATTTAAAAACACAAACACAAACAACAAAATAATTATAACCAATTAAATTTTAAAACAACAATGGCAAAAGAAAATTTCGACCGTTCAAAACCACACGTGAATATTGGTACAATAGGACACGTAGACCACGGCAAAACTACCCTTACGGCTGCCATTACCAAAGTGCTAGCCGAAAAGGGACTTTCAGAAGCTCGTTCATTCGATTCAATCGACTCAGCTCCTGAAGAAAAAGAACGCGGTATTACAATTAATACTGCACACGTAGAATATTCTACAGCAAATCGTCACTATGCTCACGTAGATTGTCCGGGTCACGCTGACTATGTTAAAAACATGGTTACAGGTGCTGCTCAAATGGATGGTGCTATTTTAGTGGTTGCTTCTACTGACGGTCCAATGCCTCAAACTCGTGAACATATCCTTCTTGCTCGTCAAGTTGGTGTGCCTCGTATTGTGGTATTTATGAATAAAGTTGACATGGTTGATGACGAAGAGTTATTAGACCTAGTTGAAATAGAAATTCGTGAATTATTAAATAAATATGATTTCCCTGGTGATGAAATACCTATCATTCGTGGTTCTGCTTTAGGTGGATTAAACGGTGATGCTGCTTGGGTTGAAAAAATTATGGAATTAATGGATGCTGTTGATTCTTATATCCCAGTTCCTCCTCGTGCTGTAGATCTTCCTTTCTTGATGCCAGTTGAGGACGTTTTCTCAATCACTGGTCGTGGAACAGTTGCTACTGGTCGTATCGAGCGTGGTGTTATCAATGTTGGTGATCCAGTTGATTTAATAGGCATGGGTGCTGAAAACTTAAAATCAGTTTGTACTGGTGTTGAGATGTTCCGTAAATTATTAGATCGTGGTGAAGCAGGTGATAACGCAGGTTTATTGTTACGTGGTATTGAGAAAAACGATATCCGTCGTGGTATGGTTATTTGCAAACCAGGTTCAGTTAATCCTCACACAGATTTCAAAGCTGAGGTTTACGTTTTAAGTAAAGAAGAAGGTGGACGTCACACTCCATTCTTCAACAGATACCGTCCTCAATTCTATTTCCGTACAACTGACGTTACTGGTGAAGTAACATTACCAGAAGGAATGGAAATGATTATGCCTGGTGATAACGTAACAGTTACTGTTGCTCTTATCCAAGCAATCGCTATGGAAAAAGGATTACGTTTCGCGATTCGTGAAGGTGGTCGTACCATAGGTGCAGGACAAGTTACTGATATCATTAAGTAATTAATTAAAATCACCAACCTTAGAAATATACCTAGGGTTGGTGTTTTTTTTCTCTAAGGTTTTTACTTTTAATTCTTCAAAAAATTAAAAGTTTATACAAAAAGGTTTAGTGCTTCTATAAATAATTAGAAGAAAGTATAAAGATCTCCAACTTTACACCCATCACTATTAAATGGAGTTATACGAGAATAGTTCAATGGTAGAATAGAGGTCTCCAAAACCTTTGATCAGGGTTCGAATCCTTGTTCTCGTGCTTCACAGGTTTTTATACAAAACAAAAGAATAAAAATGAACAAATTTAGAGCTTATTTAGAAGCAACTACAGACGAGTTGAAAAACAAAGTTTCTTGGCCATCATGGGAAGAACTTCGCAGTAGTTCATTACTAGTTATGGTAGCATCTTTAATATTTGCTTTAGTAGTAATGGTTATTGATTTTGTGGGAAGTAATATGATGAGTATCATTTATAATTTGAATAGCTAAATAAAAATGGCACACGATTTTAAATGGTATGTAGTTAGAGCCATTAGCGGACAAGAGACAAAAGTAAAGTCTTATATAGAAGCTGAATTGGCACGTGAGGGTTTGAGTGAATATGTTCCTCAAATATTAATACCAATGGAGAAAGTTTACCAAATAAAAAATGGTAAAAAAACTACAAGAGAGAAAAACTATTTTCCAGGTTATATATTAATTCATGCTGATTTAACTGGAGAGGTTGCTCCAACTATTAAAGCCATTAATGGAATTGTTGGTTTTTTAGGTTCTCAAGGTATGCCAACCCCATTAAGACAATCAGAAGTGAATAGAATCCTAGGAACGGTTGATGAAATTTCTGATAATATAGAAGTTATGGTTGAACCTTTTATGGTTGGTGAAACTGTGAAAGTTACAGATGGACCATTCAACGGTTTTTCTGGTACTATAGAAGAAGTAATGGAAACTAAGAAAAAATTAAAAGTAATGGTGAAGATTTTCGGAAGAAAGACACCACTAGAATTAGGATTTGTACAAGTAGAAAAAGAACAAAATTAGCATAACACTCCATTTAGCTTCCATAAGTGGGTATATGAATATAAAATAACAATCAGAAAAATGGCAAAAGAAATTTCCGCATATGTAAAATTACAAGTGAAGGGTGGTGCCGCAAATCCAGCTCCTCCAATCGGTCCTGCATTAGGTTCGAAAGGTGTGAACATTATGGAGTTTTGTAAGCAATTTAACGCCCGCACTCAAGAAAAAGCAGGAAAAATATTACCAGTAGTAATTACAGTTTATAGTGATAAGTCTTTTGACTTTATTATTAAAACTCCTCCTGCTGCAGCTCAATTATTAGAAGCAGCAAAAATTCAAAAAGGTTCTGATCAATCAAATCGTAAGAAAGTAGGTACCGTTACTTGGGATCAAGTAAAAGCTATTGCAGAAGACAAAATGCCTGACTTAAATTGTTTTACAATTGAGTCGGCTATGAGCATGGTAGCTGGTGCAGCTCGTTCTATGGGTTTGAATGTAACAGGAGAAAAACCTTACTAATCAACAATTAATTCGACAAACAAATGGCAAAACTCACGAAAAAAAGAAAAGCAATTGTAGGCAAAATTGAGCCTAACAAAGAATACACCTTAACAGATGCTACTAAGCTAGTTAAGGAAGTGACATATACCAAATTCGATGCATCTGTTGATTTAGACATTCGCTTGGGTGTAGATCCAAGAAAAGCAAATCAAATGGTGCGTGGTATAGTATCACTACCTCATGGTACAGGAAAAACAAAAAAAGTATTAGTACTTTGTACTCCTGACAAAGAAGCTGAAGCTACAGCAGCAGGAGCTGACTATGTAGGTTTAGATGAATACATTCAGAAAATTGAAGGAGGTTGGACTGATGTTGATGTTATCATTACTATGCCTACAGTAATGGCAAAACTTGGGAAATTAGGTAGAGTATTAGGACCTCGTAACTTAATGCCTAATCCAAAGAGTGGAACTGTAACAATGGATATAGGTAGAACAGTAACAGAGGTTAAAGGCGGTAAAATTGATTTTAAAGTAGATAAAGCTGGTATCATTCACACATCTATAGGAAAAGCATCTTTTTCTCCAGATAAGATTTATGACAATGCTCTTGAGCTAATTTCATCAATTTCTAAATTAAAACCTTCTTCAGCTAAAGGTACTTATTTCAGAAGTGTTACATTATCATCGACTATGAGTCCTGGTATACATATCGACACTAAATCAATTCCAGGTATTTAATCTCTAAAATTAAGAAAGAAATGAAATTCGAACAAAAAGAGACAGTTATAAGTGAACTTACAGAAGAGTTCAAAAAATACAATTTTGTATATATATCAGACAATACTGGTCTGACAGCAATCAAAGATAATGGTTTTCGTAGAATTCTTCACAAGAACGGCGTAAAGATGGTGGTAGCTAAAAATACCTTAATCAAAAGAGCCATGGAGAATAGCGGTAAAGATTTTTCAGGTTTATTTGGCACCCTTAAAGGATCAAGTGCTTTATTATTCACTGACGAGTTGAAAGCCCCTGCAAAAGCAATCAAAGATTTCAGAAAGAAAGCAGAAAAACCTTCATTAAAAGGAGCTTGGATAGACAATGATGTGTTCATTGGTGACAGTTCTTTAGAAGCGTTAATTAGCTTGAAAACTAAAAACGAACTTATTGGAGAAATCATCGGTTTATTACAATCTCCTGCTAAAAACGTTATTTCTTCACTTCAAAGTGGTGGGAACAAACTTGCAGGTATTGTTAAAACACTTCAAGAACGTTCATAACAAACAACGGCTTCCATATATCTAAAATAGACTTTATAATCATTAAACAAGAAAATTAATTACAAAAATGGCTGATTTAAAACAATTCGCAGAACAACTAGTTAACTTAACCGTAAAAGAAGTTAACGAACTTGCACAAATTTTAAAAGATGAGTATGGCATTGAGCCTGCTGCTGCTGCTGTAGCAGTTGCTGCTCCTTCTGCTGGTGGAGCTGGTGAAGCTGCTGCTGAGCAAACTGAGTTTGACGTAATCTTAAAATCAGGTGGTGCAAGCAAATTAAACGTGGTTAAATTGGTAAAAGACTTAACTGGTCTTGGCTTGAAAGAAGCTAAAGAATTAGTTGATAGTGCACCAAAACCAGTAAAAGAGAAAATCTCTAAAGCTGACGCTGAAAATTTGAAAAAGCAACTAGAAGAAGCTGGTGCTGAAGTAGAAGTTAAGTAATCAGTTTACTACCTTATAAAAAAGTCATTCATCTAAAGGTGAATGACTTTTTTTTATTTATTTTTTTCAATGGCCAAAACCGGATGAATCTCAATACTATTTTTTGCATGCCCTTTACCATGGTTTTTTTTGTCGAAAAACAAAAAACCTGTAATTGATACTTGTAATGGTTGTCTTAAATAAGTTACCTTTTTCTTAGGATAATATATTTCATTTGAAATAAAATTACGTGCATTGCTATATAAACTTTTTAGCAATGAATGATTTGAAAGAGTTTCGTCATCAGGGTTAGGTATTTCAGCAATCATAGTGTCTAGTGTGTTTTGACTTCTTATAATTAAATGAAAATCTCCATCCTTTTCTTTGGCCATACCTATAATCTGTGCATCAACAGTTACCTTCCTTTTTTCTGGTTGGCTTCTATTATTACCTAAAAGTTTCTTCCCAGGCTTTTTTATTTTTACTAAATTTTGAATATCGGTTTGCTCTGCATGTTTATGTAATAGACTTATACCAATTGGATCTGTTAGGGTTTTAATTGACCACCGATACCGGTCGTTGTTCTGAAATGCATATAATATTATAACTGAAAATATGCATAATATATATATATAATAAAGTGGTTTTTTTGAAAAAGATATTTGCATAGTTCTATATTTTCTTGTTAATTAATCTATGTATTTTAAACTATATTTGTAGTGTTATGTGGAATAAATTATTAACCTATTTATATATTAGAAAGCCAGCACATGCTGCTGAAAATATAAACGTAAAAATGATGCATAAGGTAAATAGACTTACTTTGCTTATGTTTTTATTTGCTTTAATAGTAATAGTATTCAGATTCATATTTAAATAAGTTTTTACGATTGGGTAAGAGGCAACTCTATATAAAATATAGTTCCTGTATTTAATTTGCTTTCATATCGAATAGCCCCTCCATTGTTCTCAATTATTTTTTTTACCATAGCTAATCCCAATCCCATTCCAGAGTTTTTAGTACTAAAATTAGGAACAAAAATTTTGTCTTCTAATTCTTTTGGAATTCCATCTCCATTATCTTTTACAGTAATTTCAGCTAAGTTTAGATTTTTATTAGTTAAAGATGAAATTTCTATAATGCCTTTTCTGTCTTCAGGGATAGCTTGAATTGCGTTTTTAATTAAATTGGTAAATACTCTTTTTATTTCATCTGCATCAGCAAATATGTATATATCTTCTGTGTTTTTTATATATTTTATATTAATATTTTCATCAGAGTCAAACAGTGTTTTTATATCATCTAATAATGCACACACATTTATTATTTCTCTTTTGCTTTCAGGCATTTTGGCAAAGTTGCTAAACTCTGTAGCTAAGTTAGCAAGTGCATCAATTTGTTCTACCAAAACCCTGCTAACTTTAGCCATTATTTCTTCTTTTTTTGGATGGTTATCTTGATAAGCTTTTTGAAGTTGTTGTAAGTTTAACTTCATAGGCGTCAGCGGATTTTTAATTTCGTGAGCAATTTGTTTTGCCATTTCACGCCAAGCTTCATTTCTTTCGTTTTGAGCTAATGTATCTGCACTTTGAGCAAGTGTGTCAACCATAATGTTATATTGGTTTACTAAATCACCAATTTCATCAGGAGTATGCCAATTGATTTTTGTGTTTTTCTTACCCAATACAGTAGTTGATATTTTTTCTCGTATAACATTTAAACGTCTCACAAAGCTAGAAGTAATTAACCATGATAAAATGCCTATGACTATAAAAATAAAAGTATAGGGTGTAATTAAGCTTATCAAATTGGTTTTAATAGCTTCTGTTAATTCTGCTTGTTTGGCAAAATAAGGTATGTTTAAATAACCAATAAACCTTTCATTGACTACTAACGGTGTATATGCTGATAAGTATTCGAGTTTACCTAAATGTTCGTTTTGAATTAAATGAGAAGATCCATTTATATATATAGATTTAATGGTGTTTTCATTGATTTTACTAGACATGATTCCACTTTCGAAAATCCTAGGTTGTGATGAATAAATTAAACTACCTGCAGCATCAAAAATATTTATATCGGTATGGTATATTTCAATTATTGGATTAATTTGTTCTTCTAGTTGTTCTGTTTGAATAAAGCCATCTTTTATTTTAATATATTTTTCTGTTTCTAGTTTTACATCTTTTAGTTTGATATTCAGTTTTTCTATTTGATTTTTATTGTAAATCTTAGTGATATTAGTTTGGTTTACAAATATGGTTACCAATAAAGTTATGACTATTACTGCCCCAATCGTTAATTGAATCCTAACACTTATAAGTGATAAATTAAGTCCGCCAGTGATATAATTATTTTTTAACTCTTGTGAATAGATGCTGTCAAATTTTTGATGGTTTGAAATTCTTTGATATAAATATTTTAGATAGATGATTGATAAATTTATTAATATTAAAACTAAGAAAAATAAGATAAAAAAGGTAATTGAAAATCCTATATAAGAAATTGGTTTTGACCAACTATCACTTTCTTTACTAATCAATACACTTAATCCATTTTTTTCTTTGTAGAGCACATGCGTCCATTCATCTATATGTGTGTTTTCGTTTTCTTTTACTTTATTTTCTATTTGGGTAAGATAAATAGGGTAATTGAAAACTCCATGCGAATTGAAAAGCTTGCCTTGTTTATAGCTTGCCCAAGAATAAAACTCGTTCTCATTTTCTTTAGAATAGTTTATTTCTGAAAGTATTTCATATAAACCATTTTCGGTATCATAGTTTTTGGGTTGTAGAACTACATATATATTTACACTATCTCGTGTATATTTTCCAAGATATCCCATAATAGGAGAGGATACATTGGTTTTTACAAAGTTTGTCTTGTCTATTTTAAATGATTGAGCATGATAAAGTGTGTCAATACTTTGATTTAAACTCTCAATATGATTATTTGTTAAATATACATTCACATCATATTTGCTCATGTATCCTGAGAAGTATCTGTTTTTCAAATATTTTTGAATGACTTCTTTGCTCCACAAAAACTCGTTGAGTTTTACATCATTATTTATTTTCTTGTCTATTTCAGGAAGTATTTGTTCTATTCTATAGTCAGAGTTGTCTATAAGGCTTTGAGCAAACAGTTTCTTAATTTCATTTTCTTTATGAATATTGTTGTCATAAATTATTAAACCGGTCAAAAATGCTGCAATTACAGGTATTATAAAGGAGTTTTTTTGTGATTTGTTGAATTTTTTAGAGTGGAAAAGCCAGTCATAAAATACAATTAAAGTTAGAAGACATAGAGCATATATATAACTCCATTTGAAAACAAAAATTAATAATCCAAAACCAATAATTAAATATAATAAACTAATCAATGGATTGTTAACTATTAATATTCTATTGTTTTTTAATATATTCAATAGGTCAGCAAAAAGAAAATACAGAATAGATGTGAATGCAATTGTACATAGTAAAATAATAGAATATTGATTTAAACTGTGTTTGCTTATGTCAATACTTATACTTGAGTCTATTATTAGTGAAATTATGCCTTTGGTTACTATTGATAATACACATATTTTGATGAAAAAGAATATAATGTTAAAGATAGATTTATATCGTTTTGTAATGATTTGATGTTGATTGATATATTTTAATGATAAATATAAAGTACGGCTACATACTAATATATTTAAAATATAGTCACCTAACGATGAAAATAAATTGTTATTTGCATAGTATAAAGGGTTGAATATGCCTAACTCATATAATAGCTGCGGGCTTTGAATTGATATAGGTATAAGTCTAAAAAAAATAATGTAACTAAAAAAGCAAACGAGTAGAAATTCGCCTTTTTTGTTTTGAATAGCGTATTTTAGAGAGAGTTCAATTAGCGAGATTAATAAGATAATCAGTAAAATTTCTATACATTTAAAATATAAGGGGTAGTTTAATTTTGTATTGTTTATACTAATTGAAAATAAATAGTTTCCTTTTTTGTCATATATTTTCTCGTAATTTTCTTTTGTTACTAAACTAATATTTACATCTGCATCAATGTTGAAATCGTTGTTTAATTGGTTGCTTATATGTTTGTTTTGAATATTGTATTCTGATTTTATTTGATATAAACACAAGTAATTGTAATACCCAGCTTTTTTATATAACTGAAAATATCCGTTACGTGTTCTGATGATAGAATTGCCTGGTTTTAAATCACCTAAACAACTGTCAACTGATATATGGTTGTCGCTCCAATAGCAGAGAGAATCACCATAGTATACAAGTAAATACATTTGGTCATTGTCTAGTTTCTTTTTTATATCAGAATCAAATTGAAGTATTTGCTTTATAGAAAATAATTGAGTGTCATTAACTATTTGCTCAAATTTTAATTCATTTGAAGCAAGTTTGTTTTGAATTCTTTGTATGGCTTCTCCTTCTAATTTAACATCGTTTTTTATAATAAATTTATCGCCAACAATAAGTATTGTATAAGTTAAAATAAATAGTAAAATATAGGTTAAATATCTTTTGTTTTGTTTCCACATTCTTATATTCAAAAGTATTGATAAAATATTTAACTTTAAAATGTTAATGTTTAAACTTTTTTGAACATTAAAATGAATTGTTTATTGACTTGTTTTCAAACAATTAACTGTTTTTAAATGTGATTATTTTCTTGCTATTGTCTCAGTTCAGTTTTATATTTTTAAAGAAAGAATGGGTATAAAAACCTTTATATCGAATATATATATTAATTTTGTAAATTAACACATTACATATTGAAATTTAGTTTAGAATCAGAATATAAGCCAACAGGAGACCAACCTGACGCCATTAAACAATTGGTTGAAGGTGTCAATAGAGAAGAAAGATATCAGACTTTGCTTGGTGTTACAGGTTCAGGTAAAACTTTTACCATGGCCAATGTGATAGCTCAAGTACAAAAACCTACTTTAATATTAAGTCATAATAAAACATTAGTGGCTCAATTGTTTGGGGAGTTCCAACAGTTTTTTCCTAATAACGCCGTTGAGTATTTTGTGAGTTATTACGATTATTACCAACCAGAGGCTTTTATACCTAGCTCAAATACTTATATAGAAAAAGATCTTGCCATAAATGAAGAGATAGAAAAGTTTAGGTTGAAAACTACTTCAAGTTTGTTGTCTGGAAGAAGAGATATATTGGTGGTGGCCTCAGTTAGTTGCATATATGGTGCAGGTAACCCCAATGATTATGAAAACAGTATCATCAGAATACAAACAGGACAAAAAATTACTAGAAGTAATTTGTTAAACATGCTTGTAAGTTGTTTGTATTCGAGAACTACATCTGAATTTAAACGCGGAAACTTTAGGGTAAATGGAGAGAATGTAGATGTTTTCCCTGCTAATGCCGACACTATATATAGAATTACATTTTTTGGTAATGAAATAGAAGAGATGTATATATTAGATGCAGAAACCAGTAAAACCATTTCAAAGACTGAGAATTTAGCCATTTTCCCTGCAAATATGTATGTAACGGCTAAAGACACCTTACAGCAAGCTATATATCATATACAAGATGATATGGTGCAACAAGTTGAATATTTTAGATCAATAGGAAAAAACTTAGAAGCCAAAAGGTTGGAAGAAAGAGTAACTTTTGATATTGAAATGATGCGTGAAATGGGCTACTGTAGCGGAATTGAGAATTATAGTAGATATATGGATAAACGTAAAGCAGGTGAAAGACCTTTTTGTTTGTTAGATTATTTTCCTAAAGATTTTTTGTTGATAGTGGATGAAAGCCACGTGTCACTTCCGCAGGTGAGGGCCATGTATGGAGGCGATAGGTCTAGAAAACAAAATTTGGTGGAATATGGCTTTAGATTGCCCGCAGCCTTAGACAACAGGCCATTAACATTTCAAGAATTTGAATCTATAGTACCACAAACTGTATATGTAAGTGCAACCCCTGCTGACTATGAACTCTCTCAAACAGATGGTTTGGTTGTAGAACAGGTTATCAGACCAACAGGATTGTTGGACCCAGTTATTGAAATAAGGCCATGCTTAAATCAAGTGGATGATTTAATGGATGAAATTGATGAAAGGGTAAAAAGTGGTGATAGGGTTTTAGTAACTACTTTAACCAAAAGAATGGCTGAAGAACTAACCAAATATCTTCAAAAATTGAATATAAAATGTAGTTATATACACAGCGAAGTTAAAACACTAGATCGGGTAGAAATTTTGAGAGATTTAAGGATGGGTGAAATAGATGTGTTGATAGGAGTGAACTTATTAAGAGAAGGATTAGATCTACCTGAAGTGTCATTAGTAGCTATTATGGATGCAGATAAAGAAGGATTTTTAAGAAACGACCGTTCACTGATTCAAACCATTGGTAGGGCTGCTAGAAACCAAAATGGGAAAGCTATTTTATATGCAGATAGAATTACAGCCAGTATTCAAAGAACTATTGATGATAATTTGAAAAAGCGTCAGAAACAGAAGGATTATAATGAAGCAAATGGAATAACGCCTACTACTATTTTTAAATCTAGAGATGAGATATTTAAACAAACAAGTATGGCTGATGCTAAAAATGAGTTTGATAGAAAAGTATATATAGAAAAAACTGAAGTTGATATAGCCGCTGACCCAGTATTTAAGTATATGAACAAAGAACAAATACAGAAAAGGGTAGAGGAAGCCAAACGCAGAATGCAACAAGCAGCTAAAGAACTAGACTTTATGGAAGCTGCTAGGTTGAGAGATGAAGTAGTGGCTTTAGAGAAACAGTTGAAGTAGTCTTTTATTACAAATTAAAGGATAACGATGAAGATAAAACAAACTTTATATATAGAAAAAATAGCTATATTAAAGTAGAATTGGTATATAAAATTGTTATTAAAAAATTAAAACCACTTCCTTTTCATAAAGAAAAAGATAACACCTGAGCAAAGCACAAAACATGTAAGTAATATATAACTAAACATGTGTGGGTTGTCTTGTGCTGGTATTTTTATATTCATGCCATATAAACTGGCAATTAATGTGGGGATAGAAATAGTGATGGTAATTATAGTTAAAAACTTAATCACTATATTCATATTGTTGTTAATGATACTGGCATAAGCACCCATCATTTGTGTAAGGATATTATTAGAAATACTGGTCATCTCAATAGCTTGTTGAAACTCGATAATAACATCATCTAGCATTTCTGCATCATCGCTATAGTTTTGAAATAAACCACTTCTTTGCAAGCGTTCAAGCATTACCTCATTGCTTTTTAATGCTGTAGTATAATACACCAATATTTTTTGATATTTTAGTAATTCTTGTAACTCTTTGTTACGCATACTTGCTTGCAATTTGTCTTCGAGTGAGTCTACAATTTTATTTATTTCTCTAAGATGTGTTAGATATTTACCTGCAGCTTTTAAAAGTATTTGCAACAAAAATTTGTATCGCTTTGCAGGGTTAATGTCTTTAATTCTGCCGTTTTCAAATTCGTCTATAATGACATTGTCTTCTTTGCATATAGAAATGATATTTTCTTTGGTAACAATAAGACCTACAGGAATGGTAGTAAAAGGAATTTCTTCTTTAAGACCCACAAAATGGGGCATACGCACCAACATAAAAAAAGCATCGTCGTCTCTTTCTATTCTCGCTTTTTCATCCATATCTAATGGATAGTTGATATAATCTTCAGCAATTGGGAATTCTGTTTGCAAATAAACTAAATCTTCCTCAGATGGATCAACCACACTCACCCAACAATTTCTCTCATAGTCAGATAGTTTATTTATTTTGCCCTCTTTGGTATTAAAATACTGCAACATACTGCCGCAAAAGTAAGCAAAGTTGAAGTTACGAGATTGATATTTTTTTATTAAAATCTTTTAGCAAATACCAGCCCTAGGCCAAGGGCGTTCGGGTTTTGCTTGGCATATCCAAAATCTATTAGAGGTGAAAGTGCGTATTTAAATTGAGCTGAAATTTGAATTGAAAAAGTTTGACTTATATTGTAACCAAACCCAGAAGCTAAATTTGCATTTAACATATATTGTTTAATGCCAACATAGTTAACTTTATCAATAATAGTGGTGAATCCAACTTTGTCAATATCTACTAAAGAACTATGAATCACAGTTAATTTATTAAATGATAAGCCACTTTCTACAAACCAATTCCATTTCTTATCATATTTGATATAACTAATATTTACGGGAATTTCATTAAAATAATAGTGATTTTTTATTGAATTGTTTGGATCAGTAAGTTGGGTATATTCGAATATAGAATCACCATTTAGTTTAAATACATTGCTGTTGTTTAAATTGTTGGTTTTAAATTCTTCTTTCATATCTATTGCTGGCATCACAGAGTCTTTTACATTAGATTTAAAAGCGAAATTTATTTTTTCACTACAATTATATATATTGATACCTATGCCAATATACCAATTGTTTTTTATTTGAGCTTTTATAAACAAACCACCATTGAAATCAATATTTCTATATTCAATTTTGTTTCTTAATGCAACTTGGTCTTTTTGAAGCTGATTAGCATTATTTGTAGTTTTTAAGTGCCTGTATGAGCTTATAAGATATGTAGATGCTCCGATTATAAATTTATATATAGTATCGTTCTCGTTGCGTTTAGGCTCTATATTATTTAGTTCATTGTATGTTTCTTCAGATATTAATTCGTCTTCGAGTAGGATATTTTTTATATTATGGTCAATTGATGGAATGATGTTATGTGATTTATCAATTTTGTTATTTATATATATAGGTTGTGAATATATTTTTGATTGTTTATAAGTAGAAAATATACCAGTATAACTTTCTTTTTTTATTTCAATTTTAGGAAGATTTGGATGGTAAATATATATAGGTTTAGAAATAAATTCAACATCATTAGTACGAATAGGAGTTGGTTCTGGGTTATTTTCAGTTAATGATGTTTCGTTGTTTTGTTTGATATCAGGTTTTGAGTTAGTTTCAGAAACTAAAGAATTCTTATTTGAATTTGCATCAACATAAGGTTTAGATAAAATGTAAGTAGCAAAACCAACTACAGCAATGAAAACAAAAAAGATTAAGAATTTGGTTTTAGAATACCACGCTCCGATTTTTCTATCATCTTTAGCAGATAGATTTTTATCAATACTTTCCCAACTACTGATAGAAGGTTCTACAGCAGCATTTAAAAGCTTGTTTTTTAGTTTATGTTCAAAATCCTCGTTCAACATGGTGAATATCTATATGGTATTTTTTTAATATAAGATTTTGTAAAAATTTCTTTGCTCTAGAATATTGGCTTTTACTAGTGCCTTCGCTAATATTTAGCATTGCTGATATTTCGCTGTGTTTATAACCTTCAATGGCATATAAATTAAATATTTGTCTATAACCTTCAGGTAATTTAGAGATTAAGCCTAAAATAACCTTAGCATCAAGTTTCTCAATTAAGCCTTCATCAAAACTTTGATTAACGGTTTCATAGTCATTTTCTCTTAAGTCTATAATGTTTCTTTTGTTTTTGCGATAATGTTCGATGGAGGTATTAACCATTACAGTTCTTATCCAACCACCAAGAGCACCAGTAGATTCATATTTATAAAAGTTGGTGAAAATTTTCATAAAACCTTCTTGAAGAATATCTTCTGCCTCCATTTTATCACCTACATATCTTAAGCATATAGCAAGCATTTTTGATGCATATTTGTCATATAGGGCTTTTTGAGAACCACGGTCTCCTTTTTGGCAACCTAATATGAGAGCATCTTCATTCATTTTGTTTCAAGTTCTACAATCAATAACGAAGATACAAACATTTTGGTTGCATCTTGTATTAATATTTATACTGAATTAAATGTAGTATCAAATTCAAATTTATCAACTAATTTTGTGGCAATAAATATTATTAAAAATGAATTTTTCAAATCTATTAATAAGTATGCCTGGTGGCGGTGAATGGATACTCATTCTGTTGGCTGTGATTTTACTTTTCGGAGGAAAAAAAATACCTGAATTAATGAGAGGTATTGGACAAGGCATGCGTGAATTTAATGATGCTAAAAAAAGTGTTAAAGGGCATATTGAAGATGGTATGGTATCTAAAGATAAAGATAATACAGATAAGTAATCTTCATCAATTGTTATACTTAATCAAATTAAGTAAACTCAATGACACCTATAGAAACACTTAAGAGTATTGAGACTGAAAAGCAAATTGCTGAATTGCTTGGTCAAGATAGCAAGCATTTAGTTAATTTTAATTTTGTTGATACAGATAATGGTTCAGTAACTTTATACTTAGAAACCATTAATCCTAAGTATAATCAAATGTTTTTATATAATTCACTAACTGGAATAAACAAGTTAGATGTGTTACATAAAATGCTTGAGTATGTAAAAACTCAATCTCAAATAGAAGATACTTATACCATTCAATGGAGTGCCCATTCTGAACATGGAGTTAGAACTTCCTATTTTCATGCTAGAAGCATAGAAGAAGCACTTGAAAAATTTAGATATGGTAGAGATCGAAATAAAACAACTATTTTTCTTGTGTCTTTAAATCCAAAAGCATAATGATAGACGAGGCTTTTGATACCTCAACTATAGATTCTTATGTGCAACATTGCTTGCCCTTCTCAGACGAAGAGATGAAAATTTTTCATTCATTGCTTCAATACAAGATTGTAAAGAAAAAAAGCTTCTTACTACAACAAGGTGAAGTATGCGAATTTGAAGCATTTATTAAAAAAGGTTGTATTAAAACATATTACATAGACGACAAAGGTTTAGAGGTTATTCTCTATTTTGCTATTGAAAATTGGTGGATAGGAGATATTGAAAGTTTCGTGTCTCAAGCATCTTCTGCACTTTTCATTGAAGCTTTAGAAGATAGTGAGATATTTTATATAAATTATTCAAACAAAGAAAAGTTATTTAAAGAAGTACCTAAGTTTGAAAGGATGTTTAGGTTGATGACGCAAAGAGCTTTATCGGTAATACAACACAGACTAATTGATACTATTTCTAAAACAACGGATGAACGGTATTTAAATTTTTTGAAAAGGTATCCACAAATACCACAAAGAGTAGCACAACACCAAATAGCCTCATACTTGGGAGTAACACCTGAGTTCTTAAGTAAGATTAGAGCAAAGTTGGCTAAACATGATATTTAAAAAAAAGAAAGAAATATTATTATTTATAAAGTCTGTTATGTAATTTTGCCGCCCTTAAATAATACTAATCATGGCAGTTACCCGTTTGAAAAGAAAAGACCGTTACAATAAAACGGTTTCTAGGTTGAAACAACAAAACAAGAAATTGGTTATAAAACAAATAAATGTTCGTTCTCCTTATAAAGAACAAACAGGCGTTGTAGAAGACTAAAAATACTTTTAAGTTTCTTTTCAATATAGCTAATGTTGAAATAGATTCGAAGTTACTTTATTAAAACCTCAGACATTCTATGTCTTGAGGTTTTTTGTTGTCTCTATTTTTTAACTAAATATTGCATAAAAAAAAGCCATTTCAACTAAATGAAACGGCTTTTTTTTAGAATGTTATTTAATATTATTGTTTCAAAGTCACTACAAAATTATATTCTTCTTCAAAATCTGTTTGACCTTTTTTATCACTGCTCAATGAGGTGTTTTTAGCTGTAAGAGTGAATTCTAAGTCTTTGTTTTTAAGACTGCTAATTTGCCAATTGGTAAATTGACCAGCACCATCAATTTTGCTTGATAATAAAGAACTAATTAAATCCATAATAATGATAGAGTTTTTGTTTTTGCTGTCGTTTGCCCAAAACCATTTGCCATCATTTTCGAATGTATTTTTGTTAGTGCTTCCTTTAGGAGTGATTTCTTCTTTTGAATGGCAAATACCCGCTGCTTGAATATCTAAAGCTAAAGTATAGTCATATTCTTGAGTATAAGGAATAGCACCTTGAACAACACCAGAAATTGTATTAACAGCTTTTAATTTTCCACCAGTTAAAGTTACTTCACGTGAAACTGTACCATCGTTGTCTTTAACTCCAAACACATTGTATGTTGTAACATGTTTTGTGTATTTGCCAGTTACAGATTCTAAATTCCAAAGTCCTTTAATTCTAGCGTCTCTACTTCTCAAAGATAAAAACGGATCGTTCTCACCTTGTTTACAAGAATTGAAAGTAGTTAATGCTACAATTGTAGCCATTAAAGTTAGTAAATTGATTTTTTTCATTTTTATATGATTAATTAAATTGATTGGCAAAAATAAGACTATTTAGTATCAATATAAAAATCTTGTAATTTTATATATTGTTTCCAAGTTCCATATTCAAGTTTTAAATAATCGAAAGAGCCGTCAGGCACATAGTTTTTCTTCATTTCCCAGCTTTCACCATCTTTAGGTATTAAATTATGAAAAACTACATACTGTTTATCAGCGAACCATCTGAGGGTCATTGTTGCTTCATTATCATATGTAAATAATACACGTGTTTTAGTTTTTTCATCTTTCATTTTAAATACGGGTGCACCAAATACAGGTTTGTCTTTGTCAAAAGATAATACTTCTATCACTTTTCTGTTAGCTGATTTGTCCCATCCATCAATGCCGAGTAATAAGTAATAAACTTTCTTTTTAACTGTAAATGGCACCATACTATAATAATGAGCCCCAAACCAAAATTCATTACTGGTAATGGTGTCATCAGCATTCATAATACTATCGCTTCTATCTATTAAAGGAAAAATTAACTTTAGGTCTTTATTCTTCTTTTGTTTTTTGGTAAGCTTCTCAGAATTAATTTGAATAACGCCATATTGCCTATTTAACCCATTGGCTAATTGCAAATGCCAACTTAAAACCCTGAATTTTTCATCTGGTGATTTTAAAACAGAAATAGCTTTTACGCTGTCAAATGGAAAATTGAAAGACCCAGATATTTTGAATGCTTTGACTAAATTTTTAATCATAAAGAAAGTATTCGTAAGTCTAATATTCTCATCAGTATTATTTATCATTTGAAATGCTTGACCTTGTAATTGGATCTCAATATCTGTTAAAGAGTCAAGAGCAGTCATTTTTTCTTGAGCAAAAAGCTTTAACGAAGCAAATAATAAAATAAATATAAATACTTTTTTCATGTTATTTTTTAAATTAAATAAATAAAGCCCCTTTGTATATAACAGAGGGGCTTTGTTTATATTGTGTTTCTTTATAGTTTTTCGATAATAATAGCAGATGCTCCGCCACCGCCATTGCATATAGAAGCCATACCATATTTACCATTCATTTGTTCTAAAATAGAACAAAGAGTAATTGTAATTCTAGAGCCGCTGTTGCCTAAAGCATGACCTAAAGCAATTGCACCACCCCAAATATTTAATTTTTCAGATGGGATATTCATATCTTTTGCATTAGCCATTGCTACAACTGCAAATGCCTCATTTATTTCATAATAGTCTATTTGCTCAGCAGTTAGCTTAGCATTTTCTAAAGCAATTTTCATAGCCTTAGTAGGAGTAGTAGTAAACCATTCTGGCTTTTGATTGGCATCAGCAAAACTTACAATTTTAGCTATAGGTTTTAAACCTAATTCTGTAGCTTTTTCTGCACTCATAAGTACCATAGCAGACGCTCCATCACTTAGAGGTGAGGCATTAGCAGCTGTCACTGTTCCATCTTTCTTAAAAGCTGGTTTTAATGTGCCTATTTTGTCTGCTTTTAATTTTTTATATTGTTCGTCTTCATTTACAGTAACTGTATCTCTACCAACGGTAGCTTGAACCTCAACAATTTCTTTTGAAAAAGAACCATTGGCAAAGGCATTGTTTGCTCTTTTGTAAGTTTCAACGGCAAATGCATCTTGAGCTTCGCGGGTAAAATTATATTCAGTAGCACAAATTTCACCACAATTACCCATATGCATATCTCCATAAGGATCCCACAATCCATCTTTTATTAAACCATCAGTAATTTGGCCGTGACCAAGTCTGTATCCATTTCTAGCCTTGTCTAAATAGTAAGGCACATTGCTCATGCTTTCCATACCTCCAGCTACAACAATACTATTTGTTCCTAACATTATACTTTGAGCACCTAACATTATAGCTTTCATTCCACTTGCACAAACTTTATTAATAGTAGTTCCTGGAGTAGTATCAGGCAATCCTGCTGCTATTAATGCTTGGGTGACAGGAGCTTGTCCTATGCCTGCACTTAAAACATTTCCCATGTATACTTCATTTACTTGTTCGCCTTTAATACCAGCTCTTTCTATAGCTGCTTTAATGGCAATAGCTCCCATTTGAGGTGCTGTAAAACTACTCATATTGCCACCGAAACTTCCAACGGGTGTTCTTGCAATTGAAACTATAACAACTTCTTTCATGTTTATTTAATTATAATTAGATGGCAAAATTAAGGTAATATTCTAGGTATAAAAAATAAATATAACGACTTTGCAATAATGATTTATCTCACAGGTTGCATTCCCATAACACAAATTCTAAAGCCATGGGTACTTTGAATAAAATTGGCATTAGTAAAACCTTCAATACCAATGGCTAAATCAGGTAAAAGGTTATAGTAAATACCAGATTGAGCCGATAAACCTAAAGTGATTAAAGTTTGATTTGAGTTGAGTTTCCCCCAATAAAAACTTGGTCCTGCATTGATGTTGAAAGTTATATATTTGCTTTTTACTTGTTTGCCAAATCCAAAGTTGATGTTATTTAATGTTCGTCTTAAGTTGGGGTTATATGTGATATCTATTCCTGCCCTTTTGTAAAAATTTTTATAATTGTTAAAGAAATAAGCCCCTCCAAAATTTTTTCCAAACATGTCTTTGTTAAAGTATTTGTATCCTTGTCCATAGCCAATAACAAACCAATCTTCTTTTTGTTTAGCTAATTGTGCTTTAGCTAAAGAAAACATTAAAACTAAAAAGATCAGTACATATATTTTTTTTAACATAAATAAGTAATTTTTTTTGGCATAGGTTTAAGTCGTTTATTCAAATTGAGTTTGTGGTAAATTGGGTTTGAATTTTAAGGTAAAAAATATCCATGCACAAAGAATCACAATAGAACTCAAAAGTATTGGAAGGTTTACGTTAAAAGTAGTCAAGTAACCTGAGATAATAGGTGGAATAGCAAATGCTATACTTTGAATGCTTTGGTTAATTCCAAAAACTTGACCTTGTGCTTGCGGCCCTGCTTGTTGACTCACTAAACTATTTAAATTAGGGAAACTAAGGCCTGAGCCAATAGAAATAATGGGTACTATCCAATATAAATACAAAGAATCATTAGGGAAAATTTGCAAGAAAATGCCTATGCATGCAAATAATAAAGAAACTTTTAACAATTGTGATGGGCTATATTTAGGAGCTAATTTTCTAACAATAAAACCTTGAACCAATGCTCCACAAATACCTATATATGCAAAATAATCTCCTATTTGTTTTACACCAAAATGGAATTTGTTTATAAGAAATACATTAAAAAACTGTGTAAAAAAATTAAAGCCAAGTGTATATAAAAATGATATAATAAACAGTGTTCTTAAGTTTTCCATTTTTATAGCCTTCCCAATATTAATAAAACCTGTTAAAGCATTTATAGGGGAGTTTTTTTTATGTAATAAAGTTTCTTTGAATTTTAATTGAACAAAAATGATATTAGCAAATGACAACAAAGCAGCAAACCAAAAGGGAGTGGCAAAAGGAGAAAAGTTTACATGTGTTAATTCATTTAAGTTTTTAACAAATGTTTCATCACTAAAAGTGCCTCCGATATATGGGCCTAGTATAAAACCAAATCCAAATGCCATACCAATAAGACCAAATAGTTTAGTTCTGTTTTTAGGGTCACTTAAATCTGATATACTACTTTGAATAATTGAAATATTGCCACCTGTAAATCCATCTAACATTCTACTTGCAAATAGAATATATATGTTTTGTTGGGTGATGCCAATGGCAAAAACTATATATCCAAGCAAAGTTCCAATAAGAGAGATGGTCAATATTTTTTTTCTCCCATATCTGTCACTTAGAGCACCCAAAATAGGAGCACCAAAGAATTGAGCTAAAGGGAAACTTGCAATTAGGAATCCTAAGATGACACTTTTTTCGGCCATAGACATTCCTACAGGTAATATACCAGAATAAGGCATCAATAAGAGTGGTGCAATTACCGGGATGATGATTCCAAGACCTATTAAGTCTATAAATACTGTAAGGAAAACAGGAAACAAACTTGGTTTTTTTTCAATCTCTTTTTTATCTTCTATAGTTGTCATATATCGTGCGAAAATACAATATATTATCAAAAAGAGCCACCTTAAAAAAAGTGGATCTTGAACTTTGTATGTGTCTGTGTATAAATTTCTTTAATTGGTTATGTATATTTTGCCTGAAATATTCTTTTCTGAGTTTGAAAAAGAATATATATATATATATATATACCACTCAAAATATTATTTATATTTAACGTGCCAGATTGGTTTTGTATATCTTTTTTTAAGTATGCTTGCCTTCAGTATTATATAGCAATAAAGAAGTTTGTAAAGTTTGTTGTTGGTTTATCCATTGGTAATTGATAGAATTGCCAATATTGTTTATCCCAAAATTGTCATTAGAAATTTTTCCTAATGACAATTTTGGGCTTAAAGTATAAATAGATTATTAGCCTAGAAAGGTTATGAACTAAGCAGTATGAACATTTTTGTTTAACGTGTAAGTGAATTTAGGAAATGTGTAATAATCAATAAATCAATAATATGCACTATTCCATTTTTCT
The DNA here is from genome assembly GCA_947460345.1 of Bacteroidota bacterium. GTDB lineage: Bacteria > Bacteroidota > Bacteroidia > UKL13-3 > UKL13-3 > CANHGM01. The sequence continues at coordinate 22,326 of CANHGM010000012.1, forward strand.
GAATAGTGTGTATTAGCTATTGAATGGTTTTTTAGAAGGGTGTTGACTAGTTTGTCTTGTTTTTATTAACAAAAAGAAGATATATTTGAAACATGAAATTTTCTATAAAAATTATAGCTATTTTGATGGTATTAATTGTTGTGAATGCTTGTAACAAGGCAAAAATTCACAACTACGATTTTAGAATTAAAAACAATACAGGTGATAAAATTACGATTAGATATACAAAGGCATTTGAAACTGATGAACGCAAGTCGGATATATTGCCTGGAGATGAATCAGTTTTATATTCAGAAAGCACATCTACAAATCAAAAAAAAGTATATGATTTATATACGGATTCAATTACATATTTTAGATCAGTTTCAGTGATTAAAACTTCGACTGGGGTGCTTACAAGAAACAATATGAAAGCCAGAAATGAATGGGATTTTACAATAATTGATGATGAAAATGCTACATATACATTAAAAATTGATAATATAGATTTTTAATAATTTTACAAATTGAATTTTTCAAAAATAAAAAAAGTATATTTTTTAGGAATAGGTGGCATAGGAATGAGTGCTATTGCACGATTTTTTAACAGTCAAAATATTCAAGTGTATGGCTATGACAAAACTTCAACTATTCTAACAAAAGAACTTGAAGCAGAAGGGATAAATATTATATACGATGACAGTGTTAAGGCACTTCAAAAACAGATAATAGACACCAAGTTTCCCAAGAGTTCGACGTTGGTTGTGTTGACGCCTGCCATACCCAAAAACCATGAAGGTTGGAACTGGTTTATTGACAACAATTTTACTATATATAAAAGAGCTAAAGTTCTGGGAGTAATAAGTGAAAATTTTTATACAATAGCAGTAGCTGGAACACATGGAAAAACTACCACCAGTACATTAATTGCACATATATTAAAACACTCGGGTGTAGATATCATAGCTTTTTTAGGTGGCGTTTCCTCTAACTATCAAACAAATTATATAGCACCAGTAGGAGAGTATCCATTTATGGTAGTTGAAGCAGATGAGTTTGATAGGTCTTTTTTATCTTTAAAACCAAATGATGCAATTATTACCTCAACCGATGCAGATCATTTAGATATATATGGTAAGCACGATGAGCTTCAAAAAAGTTTTATAGAGTTTTCTAAATGTTTGAAACCCAAAGGAACACTTATATTAAAAAAGGACATTGATATTGTCAAACAATTTTCAAAAAAACATATATCATATTCAATACATAAAAAAGCAGATTTTGAAGCACAAAATATCCAAGTTAAAAATGGGTCTTATTATTTTGATTTAAAAGCAGGTGGGCATATTTGGGAGTCTATAAAAATGGGTCTTCCTGGTTCGCATAATGTTGAAAATGCCGTAGCGGCAATTGTTGTGTCTTTAAATTTAGGATTAAATGAAGTTCAAATTAGGAAAGGGCTTTCTAGTTTTAAAGGAGTAAAAAGAAGGTTTGAGTATATTGTTAAGAAAAAAGATTTTGTATATATTGATGATTATGCACACCATCCAGAAGAGTTAAAAGCAGCTATATCTTCAACCAAAACATTGTATCCCAAAAAGAAAATAACCGGTATTTTTCAACCGCATTTATATACACGTACAAGAGATTTTGCATCTGGTTTTGCACAAAGTTTAGATATGTTAGATGAAGTTATTTTGTTAGATATTTATCCTGCCCGGGAACTGCCAATAAAAGATGTAAATAGTGAAATGATACTTCATTTGATGAAGAATAAAAATGTTGTTATATGTAATAAAGACAAGGTGCTTAAGCTCTTGAAAAATAAAAAGATAGAAGTATTGTTAACATTAGGAGCTGGAGATATTGATCAATTGGTTAAACCTATTGAAAAATTATATATTTAGGATATGAAAGAAAATATTTACCGCATATCAAAAATAGTTCTTTGGGTTTTGCTTGTAGTGAATTTTATTTCATTTGTTGCATTTACATCAAAACAACAAACGACCCTTATATATAATCAAGTAGAAATTGTAGTAGAAGAAGATGCTTATGGTAATACTTTTGTGACACCACAAAGTATTGAAGATGAGCTATTAGATACCTTAAATATTCTTTCTTTTACAGGTGTAAAAATATCGCAATTCAATCCATCTACTATCGAAAAAATTTTAAAGAAAAATCCATATATTAAAAGAGCTGTGGTATATACAGATATACCTGGAAATTTATATATTAAAATTCTTCAAAAAACACCTATTGGAAGAGTGTTTACTGATAGATTAGATTATTATATCACCAAAGAAGGGAGTAAGATGCCCAGATGCCCTACATATACTGCTAGGGTTCCAATTGTGACAGGAGATTTTTATGAAGGGATGGAATATAAAGATTCTATGATTACAGAGAAAGGAAAAGAAGTATATTCTTTTTTGAGTGTGATTGATACAAGTCAATTTTATAAAGCTTTTTGTGACCAGTTGTTTTATTCTGAAGATGACCCTGATTTAAAAATGATTCCAAAACTTGGAAATAACCAAATCATCTTTGGAGATGTGTCATTACTGTCTGATAAACTAAACAAACTAAGGATATTTTATTCCAAAGTTCTCAACAACGGTACATTATATAAATATAAATCCATTAATTTGAAGTTCAAAAACCAGGTAGTGTGCGAATTTTTCAATACACCTGTTTTAACAGACACTCCAAATTAACATGAAAGATAAAATTGTAGTAGGCTTAGACATCGGAACCACAAAGGTTTGTGCAATTGTTGGTCGCAAAAACGAATTCGGTAAAATTGATATTTTAGGTGTAGGTCAAGCTTTAAGTACTGGAGTGAGTAGAGGAATGGTGAGTAATATTCCTAGAACTGAAGAAGCCATTAGACAAGCAGTACTTGAAGCCCAAAATCGTTCAGGTATAAAAATCAAAGTTGTTCACGTTGGCATAGCTGGCCAGCATATAAAATCAACCCCTAACAGAAGCATTTTAATTAGGTCGAGTGTGGATAGTGAGATTTCTCAAGAAGACCTAGATCGTTTGGCTGATGATATGTACAGAATTGCACTTCCTCCGGGCGAGCAAATTATACATGTAATTCCTCAAGATTATACTATAGATGGAAATATTCTAGAAAAAAACCCTATTGGTATTGCAGGGCTTAGAATTGAGGGAAACTTTCATGTAATTACAGGGCATATAACAGCAGCAAAGAATATATATAAATGTGTAACAAGAGCAGGGTTGCATGTTGATAGTTTGATATTAGAACCACTTGCTAGTAGTGATGCGGTATTGAATGCTGAAGAGTTAGAAGCAGGTGTGGCATTAGTTGATATTGGTGGTGGTACCACTGATGTGGCTATTTTTCATGATGGAGTCATTAGACATACAGCCATTATTCCTTTTGGAGGTAATGTGGTAACTGATGATATACAAGAAGGTTGTATGGTGATGAAAAAGCAAGCTGAGTTATTAAAAATTAAGTTTGGCAGTGCAATACCTGAAGAGAACAAAGACAACGAAATAATTTCAGTTCCAAATTTGCCAGGTAAAGAACCCAAAGAGATTAGTGTAAAGAATTTATCTAAAATAATACATGCTAGAATGGAAGAAATTATTTCTTCTGTTCATTATGAAATTAAAGCCAGCGGTTTAGAGAAGAAGCTTATAGCTGGAATTGTTTTGACAGGTGGCGGAAGCCAATTAAAACATTTACCTCAGTTGGTTGAATATATGACCGGTTTAGATGTGAGAGTTGGATATCCTGATGAACATCTAGCCAAAGGAATGGTGAATGAAGTTAAGAGCCCTGCGTTTGCAACCGGTATAGGTTTATTAATGAAAGGACTTTCAGCATCAAACTCACAAAGCAATTATTCAGAACAAACTACAACAGAGATGGAAGCAGAAGCAGATTTGAAAGCGGCTGCTCCGATGGTGCCTCAAGAAAAAATCAAAGCACCTGGATTGTTTAGCCGTTTAGCTGATTCTTTCAAAGACCTTATGAAAGATGAAGAGTTGCAGGATTTTAAAAAAGATAGAGAATAGGTTTTAGTTATTAAACTTCAAAATATAAAAAATATGGTTCAATTTGAACTTTCTAAAGAATCTAAAAATATAATTAAAGTTATAGGTGTAGGCGGAGGCGGAAGCAATGCCGTTAATCATATGTTTAAACAAGGTATTAATGGTGTTGACTTTGTTGTATGTAATACCGATATGCAAGCCTTAGATGCTAGCCCGGTATTGTTAAAGCTACCTATTGGGCATGCACTTACTAGTGGTTTAGGTGCAGGTGCAAACCCTGAAATTGGTGAAAAAGCAGCACTTGAAAGTATTGAGCATATAATTGATATGCTTGGTGTTCATACTAAAATGCTTTTTATAACTGCGGGTATGGGCGGAGGTACAGGAACAGGAGCAGCTCCCATCATTGCAAAAACAGCAAAAGATATGGGGATTCTTACGGTTGGTATTGTTACAACTCCTTTTAAAGTAGAAGGAAATAAAAGAAGAACTTTTGCTGATGTTGGTCTTCAAAGAATGAAAGACAGTGTTGATTGTTTATTGGTTATAAGCAACGATAAAGTAATGTCATTACATGGTAATCAGAAGTTTAGTAATGCGTTTGCTCATGCTAATGATATATTAACTACAGCTGCTAAAGGAATTGCTGAAATTATCACTATTAACGGTTATATAAATGTTGATTTTGAAGACGTAAGAACTGTGATGGTTAATAGTGGTGTTGCTATTATAGGAACAGCACAAGCAGAGGGTGAACACAGAGCATTAAATGCCATAGAATCTGCTTTAAATAGTCCATTATTAAACGACAATAAAATAAAAGGAGCTAAAAATATATTGTTGAATATAGCTAGTGGAAGCGAAGAAGCTTTGGTAAATGAAATTGAAGAAATTACAGAATATATACAACGTGAAAGTGAAATCACAACTGATATCATTCTTGGATTAACTCAAGATGAATCTTTAGGTACTAAACTTTCAGTAACAATTATTGCCACTGGTTTCGAACCTATTGAAAATAGACCTATTTCTGACAAAGAGCCTCAACAATGGATTAAAAGAAGTTTGATTGATGAGACCTTGCCTTCGAATCAAAAAGTTGAAGAGGAACTACCTAATCAGTTTGAATTATTTGACCAAGCTGTAATTGATGCTAAAGCAAATAATGAAGTAGAATCTGAAAATCAAATTACTATAAATGAAGTTTCTCATTTGTCAATAGAAGATGATCTGATAAATGAATCTACTAGTATACATGCTGCAAATGAAGATGAAAAAAATTCTCCATCTGTAAATTTAGACTATATAGATAAATTGAAACAACGTATGATGGAAATGAGGACATTAAGCAATAATATAAGGAATCCTCAAACTGTAGATGAAATGCATCATGTACCGGCTTATTTACGAAAAAGTGTTCCATTAGATCAACTACCTCATAGCAGCGAAAATAATTTGAGTAGAACATCTCTTATTGAAGAAAAAGAAGAATTTAAGCATGAGCTTAGACAGAACAATAGTTTTTTGCATGATAATGTTGATTAAAGAAATTCTATAAATATATAATTAAGGTCTCCTTTTTGGGGACCTTTTTTTTGTATATTTATATAAACAAAAACTACTATGAAATATATATATATAATTATTCTAATTTATGCTTTTAAGTTAAACATATATGCCCAGATAGATCCATATGAAGGCATCACAAATGTTGACAGTTGCATGTTTGATAGCCAAAATACTCATATGTTGATTCTTGATACAAGTAGAAATAATATATGGCAAATAGGGAAGCCTCATAAACCTTTTTTTTACCAAGCACTTTCTTTGCCGTATGCAATAGTTACTGATACTGTATCGCCTTATAAAGTTTCTAATCATTCATATTTTGATTTAAAAATTCCTGGTAGGTATATGGATATCATCATAGGATTTAAACACAAATATCAAACTGACTCTGGTATTGATGGTGGTTATATTCAAAAATCAGAATACAAAGGTAAAAATTGGGTTAATATCAGAAATTATAACTGTCTACAATTTAATTCTGAAAATTTATATACTACTAAAGATTCATTACAAGGAGGTGAGCCGGGTTTCTCTGGTCAATCTAATGAGTGGATAAATACTAGATTTCAAATAATTTGGATGATGCCTGTCAAAACCAGATTGGATTGATACGGTTATGTTTAGATTCAGTTTTATAAGTGATTCTATTCAAACCAATAAAGATGGTTGGTTGATAGATGATATATTGGTTTCAGTAGCTGATTTAGGAAGTGGATTTAGTGAAATAGAATTGAATCAAAATAAGCTAAATATTTCACCTAACCCAATGGATGAATATACATGGATAGAACATAATTGTTTGTTAGATGAACCATTGAATTTGTATATATATAATGCTATAGGGCAGTTGGTAAAGGTGCAACAAAATATTAATTCATCTAAAATATTGCTAGAAAGAGATGGCTTAACAAGTGGTATATATATGGCCAAATTGTTTAAAGGTAATATGCCTGTGTCATATTCTAAGTTGATTTTGAAATAATGTATATATGCTAAGTGAAATCAAAATATTTAAAACGGAAATTCTATCAGACATTCTGCTAATTCGTATTTTATATCCTCTTATTTCGAACACAAATCTATATATACTATAGAACTTGAAGAACTGAGGCAATAAAATTTAATTTAGATTATTTTAATTATGCAGATATAAATTCTGCGTCAAACTTTCTAGTATTTAAAGTAAATGAATCGTCTTTAACCATAACATGTACTTGTAAATTTTCTAAACTAATAGGAGAACCTTCTGGTATATCGGCAATGTTACTGTGGCGAATATTGTGTCCATCAATTATGATCACACACCCTGAACCAATTGCTTTTAAATGATTACCTCCTGTAATTAAAACACCAGTATCTTCGCCAAGCCCTATACCAATACAACTTGGATTTAAACCAACAGCTTGTGCCAATCTACCAAATCTTCCACGTTTTTCAAAATGGGAGTCTATGATTACTCCTTTTATAAAAGCCAAACCTGTGGTAATTCTAACTTCACCTTTTAAATGTGCAGTTGTACTATTGCCTTGATAAATCATTGTATTACTCATAGCCATTGCCCCAGCACTTGTTCCTGCAACCAAAAAGTCTTCGTTAAAATATCTATCTAAGATTATTTCCATAAACTCGGTTCCTCCCAAAATACTAGTTAAACGTAATTGATTTCCGCCACTCATCATTACTGCATCGCAAGCTTTTATGCGTTCAGTATACTCAGGTAATAAAGCGTCTTCTCTGTTTTTTATATGGATAACTTGAACATTTGTACAACCCATTTTGCCAAAGGCGGTTAAGTAATTGTCGCCCACTTCTTCAGGAATGGAAGAGGCTGTAGAAATAACTTCTATTTTAGGATTGGGTTTCCCTATTTCTTCCACAATTGCTTTAAGAATTCCAAGCTCAAAAAAATTCAAATTATTTTTTTGAAGAAAATCTTTGTCTGGCATAGTGCCTTTATCTTCTGCTCCACCAACTGCAATAAGCTTTCCTTTAGGTATTAAATTATTCATATTTACTGCAAAGGTAAAACTTAGCTTAGTAATAACTTAGCATAAAATCAATAATGTCTTCACATGAGATGTTGATAAACAAAAAAATCCGAAGCCTGATATAGACTTCGGATTTTTTTATAATTAAATTTTGGAATATTAACTTGATTATTTTACTACATCAAATCTCACTATATTTATTTGATTGTTGTTGTTGGTTCTGATGATATACATACCCACAGCTAAGTTAGCAGTATTTAATTCTAATGTGCTTTCAATAGTTAATTGTGAGTAAACTATTTTACCATTTATATCCAATATTTCTATAAAGTTCTTACCTGAAGGCAAACCACTTATATATAAAATGCCATTAGTTGGGTTTGGATATACTTCTATTTTTTGTTGTTGAGTTGGTAAACTGATACCATTTAATTTAACTTCAATAGTTCTGATAGTTGTATCTGAAGCATTTCCTGATGGGTCAACTACATGGAACCAAGTTTTGAAAGTTCCAGCATTGTTAGAAGGGTTAGGGAAATTGCTTCCAGTAGTTAAGTTAGGTCTTAATTGAGCATCCGTATAAAAAGCATCTGTAAATGTTACGCCTTGGTCAGTATATGTTTGAGCTGTCATTAAACTGACTGTGTCTTTACCTAATAATTTTATCACAGGTTTAGAAGTTTTTCTTACTATCACATAACGTTTAGTTGAGTTGATATTACCTGATAAGTCAGTTGCTGTATAGGTTAATATATAATTTCCTAAAATTGATGTGTTTACTGGGCCTCCACTAATTAACAATTGAGGGTTTTGATCAAAGTTGTCAGCAACGTTTGCACCAAGCTCAGTATATAATCCTTTAGCTTCAACATATATTGTATCTTTTCCATTTAGTTTAATAACAGGTGCTTTGGTATCTCTAAAAATTACCCAACGTTTTACTTTACTTTGGTTCCCTTTGTTGTCAGTAGCTGAATAAGTTACTACCACTGTTTGAATTTTAGTAGAGTCTACATTTATTGGATTTATTGTTATTGAAGGGTTAGGGTCGTTGTTATCTACTACACTATAACCAGGCTCTTTAAACCCAGTTTTAACTTCAACATATATAGTGTCTTTTCCACTTAGTGTAATAACTGGTGCTAAACTATCTACTACATATACAATTCTTGTAGCAGAATCGGTATTTCCTTTACTGTCTGAAGCTATATAAGTAACTTTATAGGTTCCTAAAGCATTAGAATTAACAGTAGAATTAATATTTGTAATATTTATAACACCTTCAGCACTATCGTAAGCAGTTGCACCTGCGTCGTTATAGTTTGTTTTTACATTGTGATAGAAAGGTTTGTTGCCAAGTATAGTAATAACTGGTGCTGAATTATCTCCATTTATATTTACAGTTCTGTTAACCGGTGCTGCTTCATTCCCTGCTTTGTCAATTGCATTATAAGTAACAGTGTAATAACCCTGAACTTGAGTATTGATATTGTTAGTTGTGGTATATGATATCACACCATCTAAATTATCAAATGCATTTGCACCTTTATCAATATATACCAAACCAATTTCTGATGTAACAGTGTCTGCACCAATTCTAGTTATTACTGGAGGTGTTCTATCATCGGTGATGAAAATTCCATAATCCTCATATTCTCCTTGATTGTTATTCCCACATACAGCAAAATTACTTGTAGATGGAATTATACCCACTCTCATCACAGTTTTACCAAATAAAACCATACTTGATAAAGCAGGTATTTTTATAGAGTCAGTATACGATAATTGAGAATAATTTGAAACAGTTTTTACTAATTCACCAACATCACTAAAGTCACCATCTTGGTTATAATCTATCCAAACTCCCAATTTGCAATTTGAACTTTTTGTACCCCTAGTTAAGGTATATCCGTATTTGGTTCCAATTTCTACACATGATGTATAAGTTGAAGTATAGTTAGAGTAATATGTAGATGTTAAAGATTTATTATATATATCATTAAAACTAAATTCTGAAAACCCATGATCTGAAGATGTATTTATAACATTTGGTTGGCAATGTTCAAAAACAACATTAATTACATTGTTAAATACTTTAGTTGAAGTTCCAATGTTATTTGTAACTTTCAATTCAATTGAATAATATCCTGTGTCAATTAATGTTAACGATGGATTTTGTATGTTATTTCCATTGTCCCATGTGTAACTTTTTGTGGTATTCACAACATTCCATTCCCAAGAAGTAGGGCCGTTTCCACTTTTGTCATACAATAAAGCTTGGACACCAGCTTCAACCATATAAAATGGTTGTGGCTTCACTTGACATGCAAAACCACCTGTAGCATCTAATGCAAAATTAACAGGGTCAGGAGCAATTGATGGATTTATAACAATAATGTCTTTATAGAAAGTGTCAATTCCTCCGCAACTTGTTGCATAACATACTGCTTGATAATTTCCAGTATTGGTATATATATAATCAACATTTCTTCCTGAATTGTCTATAGTTCCATCATTTTCGAAGTCCCAGTTATATTGAACACCAGCTTGGTAAAATTTAGCTTCAAAAGAATGAGTGGCACTTACAAAAGCTGTATCTTTTGCTTTGATAGTTGCTGGTGCTTTAGGTATAAATTTATATTGTGTGGTCCAAGTGGCTTCCCAACCTGCATATGAACCAAATTGTGAAGTCCAATCTATATACATATTGCCACTAGTTGCTTTAAATGAGTCACCTGCTTTAATAAAACGTTTGTTCAATAATTTGCCACTATTATTTGTACCATCATATATTTTTAAACTAGCATAATTAGAGTCGAAATCATTTTTAGTAAATGTAATTGTTATAGTGCCTGAACAAGGACTTATAAGTAAATTACATGCTTTGTTGTTTGCATAAGGATATGGATTTGCTTTTCCACCTTCATCATAAAAATGTCCGAACATGTCTGATGTATTTGCATTAACACACATAGATGCTATGGCATATACAGCTATATAATTAGACTTGCACACTTGATGACTACCAACACTATTAGTTGCTGTCAAACAAATTGAATAATAACCTTGAATATAAAATTCTATTTCAGGATTTTGAGATGTAGAATCTGTTCCATTGATATAATCGAAATCTACGCCTACTCCTTGATTACTTCCACCTGATACTGTCCAATTCCAATTGGTCGTTCCTCCGGTTGATAAATCTGTTAACTTAATACTTTCAAGTTGGTCTATTGAAGTAGTGTTTACACTAAAGTTAGCCACTGGAACTTTTGTAGGGGTTACTATTACTATAGATTTAGTAGTGTCATGGTTTTGAACACAATTTGTTGTTTTCAATTTAACATCGAAAGTACCAGTGCTCGTAAATGTATATATTAAATCTTGACTAATAGCTGTTGGAACTGTAGCAGTATCTACAAACCATTCAAATTGTTTTCCTTGGTTAAATGAACCTTGATTTACAAACTTAACTGGGCTATTAATAAACGCTGTATCTAGTGCAGTGAAATTTGAAATTGGTTTAGAAGAAACAAATTTTGACTCGTCAGCACCTACTGTTGGAGAAATTGCACATCTTGAATCACCGTCTATATCATCTGTTAACCCAACATTATAATCACCATATATAGGGGCCAAATTTGTTACTAAATGTAAGTTTCTAGGTATGTTCGTACTGACAAAGTTTGGTTTAGTTCCTGAAGAATAATTATTAAACCCATTTTGCCCTTTAAGTGCAGTAATATTTGCATAATCTCCGCCTATATATACATAATTAGAACTAACGCCACCATTATAATATTGATTGAAATCTAAATTGCTAAACATTGATGAAGAAACAACATAAAAAGTATAAGCACTTGACCCACTTGTCACAAAAATATTATTCCTTACGTCAAAATTATTACTTGTTAACAAATTAAAATTATATCCAGTATTAGAAGAATGGTATGAAGAATTATGAGCAAACTGTGTATTTTGTGAATTAGATATTTGAATAGACGAATTTGTATTGGTTTCACTGCTAAAAAAGTTGTTCGTAATTTTACTATCTTTAATATAATATCCAAGTAAAGTTGAAAAGCAATTTCCACTTACTTTGTTTTTTGTAATATTACTATTATATATATCATATAAATATAACCCATAATAAGCAACATTTGTAAAATTATTATTTTTTATATTTAATGTATCTTGATAAAAAGATATAACTGAGTAACCACAATCTTTAATGTTATTGTTTAATACCTGATTGCCATATGCTTTTACACTAAAGTCGCCAACTAAATATAGACCATAGCTTATAGATGAAAATACACTGTTTTTTACTGTTAGATAATTTGAATTATATGGATTGTTGTTTACAGTAGTTGGGTTTGTATATACTCCAGCATTCCCTCCTTGAGAAGCTGTAAAACTACAAGAATCAATATCTATATATTCACAATTGCCTGATAAGTACAATCCATTTGAATTATAATCACCCATTCTAAAAGCAAGGTGTTTAAAAGTCATATATTTGCAATCTTTTAACGTTATAACATTTGAACTGAATGCAGATATAATTCTATTTGAAGTGTCAACTCCGTTAAAAGTAATGGTATTGGTAACTGATGATCCACTAACTGATTTTATTGTGATAGAATCATTATATGTGCCTGGTGCCACAGTGAAAACAACTGGTCCGTTTATACCGCACGTGTTTAATATTAACGCAGCATCAGAAAAACTATTGAAGTTAGTACCTCCTGAAGCCTTAGCTTGATTAATGGTATAATTTCCACTTAATGTAACACATGAAATTTGAACTGAAGTATCGTTTTTTGAAGATGCATCAGGGTTTTGACCATTTGGGTATTTAACCCATGATTTAATTACATATACACCGTTATTAGCTGCAAATGAATCGTTGAAAGTATATGCATAATCAGTACACGATGATAAGCCCATACTATTGAGGTATTCTCTAGTAGTTGAGCCACCATTTACTTGGTAATAAACTCTGGCACTATCTATAGTAGTATTACTAAAATTACGTAAATTTAAACTTACTTTATTATATCCTACATTTAATATATTAGTTGATGTGATCCCCATATGAGCAATATCAATACTTGTATTAGAATTTGTATATATTTTGAAATCTAAAAAATCTCCATAAAATACTTGACATGGGTCAAACGTAGCATTATTAGTAAAATAATCGTAATAATAATCTGACATAATTCTCACTCTAAATGAATCATTACATGCTATTGGTGTAAAACTTATATTGTTGATACCCGGTGTCAAAAATGTATTAGAATAAGCTATTTCATTTGACTCAAAAGTGTCGTTCTTATTCCAATCAACCCACATACAAACAGCTTGCTCGTATGACATTGTTTTAAGTTTTAATGTATAAGTTATTCCAGAATTTAAGGTAGTATTAACTGAATCATATGAATCAGTATATAAACTATTGGCTAAGTAGTTAGAACTATCTAGTAAAGTCTGATTTCCTAAAGTTAATTTTTGTATTCCAATATCACAGCATTTACTATAAAATTGATAGTTTACTGGAGTACATACTTGAGCTTTGCTTGTTAAAAATGTAACGGCAAAAATCAAAAAAAGTAAGTAACGAAATTGTTTCATAAAAGGTAGTATAATATTGAATTACAAACCTAATACAAATTGTTGGTACTATCAAATTAGAATAATAAAATCTAAAGGATATAGGATGTTATTTTAACGTCCATCTAAATCCTGATTCAATTCCATACCAATAGTTGTGTTGCACTAAAGGATAGTTTTTTGTAAAAGCATTAGAGAGGCTGTATCCAGTAGCCAAACCAATTTGAAAGGCAAAACGTTCTTTTAGTTGAAACCTAGCACCAAACCTAGTAATAAAGTCTAAACCTAATATGCTTTTACGTAAGTCTTTTACAGGTATTGGGTCGCCTTCATTTTGTAAATCAAAGTTTCTTATAGCTCCTACACTTGTTGTTAATATATTTAATGAAAAACCACTACCTATATAATAAGTGATTTTCTTTTTTGAAAATTCATAATTTACAATAATTGGAAGTTTAATATAACTAAAAGATACATCACCATTGGCTATTACAGGTAAATATTTTTTGTCGTTATGGGTAAAACTATCTGTTTTGGTTATCCATGTTGAAGTAGCACTATCAAATACATCTCTATTGCGAATACTGTCAATAACAACAATAGTTTTTACTTGCTGCCACGTATAACTACTGCTTTGTTTTTGTGTTTGATACATAATGCCATATTGTATATTTAAATTTTTAGAATATTCAACTATATATGATAATGAAAAGGCAAGTTGATTGCCCGAAATCTCACTTGCATTTCTTAGTTTTTTATAATAGTCAAATGAATCATTATTGGTATTTAGCGTTCTGAATGTTCTAGCTAAAAAAAGTGATGGTTGTATATACGTTTTTCTCTTAGATGTTTCTTTCTTTTTTCTGGTATCAATAATCAATGGCTTATTACTATTGTTATGGATAGGTTTCTCTATAATGACAGAATCATAGGGTGTACTAGTTGCTTGTTCAGTTTTAACAGGTTCAACTTCTTTTATAGTCTCTTTAGTTTCTGAATTATTTTCATGTATATTATTGACATTTTCTAGCTTTGTATTTTTAATGTTTTTAATTGAATTATTTTTTTCTAAAGTAGATGTATTTAATACTTCAATTGGATAGGTATTTGTGTTTGAATTTTGCTTGTTGGGGATATAATTTATTGATGAAAATATATTCCCTGCAGGTGTTATTTCATTGCTTTGAATTGAATTTGAAACAACTAAATTAGTGTTTGTATTTGTTTCGTTCTTAATTTCTTTTGGCTCTGAAATTTTAGTTGAAATTGCTTGTGGTTGTTCTTTGTTTATGTATGTATATAACCCTCCAATTATTAGTAATAAAGCAACTATTGAAGTTCCAAAATACCATATCGTTTTTTTTCGTTTCTTTTGTTGGTTGGCATATATTTCTTTCCAAACACCATCGCTTGGCCTCATCGTTTCATGCGATAATTTTTTAAATATATTATTTAGTGGATCCATGGATATAATTTTCTTTTAGTGTTATTCTTTTCATTAAAATTGCACGAGCTCTAGATAGATTTGATTTGGAAGTTCCCACATTTATTTGAAGCATTTCAGCTATTTCATTGTGGTTGTATCCATCAATAACAAATAAATTAAAAACTGTTTTGTATTGCTCTGGTAAATCACTCACCATTTGTAATAATTCTTTTATTTCAAATTTGTTAGTATAATCTTCAAACCCGTCTCCATATACCTGCTCATGATAATCGCTAATGCCTTCACTCATCAGTTCTCTATGTCTTGTACGGGTATGGTTTATGCATGTAGTAACCATTACTCTTCTCACCCAACCTTCGAGTGAACCATTACATTTGTATTGATGTAAGTAATCAAATACCCTTATAAATCCATCTTGCAAAAAATCTTCAGCTTCATCTTTACTTCTAGCATATCTATAACAAACCATCATCATGGTAGATGCATATCTATCATAGATTTCGCGTTGGGCTAGCGGATCTCTGTTCTTACACCTATCAGCTAACTCCAATTCGCTTAAGCTTTTTAAAGCCTTGCTTTGTCGTTTAAATATCACTTGCCTTAGATTTCTATCACTAAGACAAAGATAATAAATAAAGAGTTGCGTTACTTATGAAAATTGATTTGGTTGTACTATCTATTAAAGTCATTTGTAATAGATAAAAAATTGTACAATTTACTCAGCTTTTTGATCGTTGTATTTTGATGGGCATTTAAGTAATATTTGGCTTGCCTCAAAAGTATTGTTATCTATAGTTTTGCCCACTACTACTATTTTATCACCTCTTTCAAAATCTTGAGGCTTTGGGTTATGGTATATAACTTTTTTCTCTTGTAAACTATCATCTATTAAATAAAAACTAAAAAAGTTTGGGTCTTTTTCAGGATTATATATCAAACCTTTTTCTTTATTTAATTTACCTACAATATGGTACTCTTTGCCTGCATCTTCGTCTGCAACCATAAAAACAACATATGAACTCGAACTTCCGTAGCTGCTAATAAATATAGCACATGAAATGGCCAACAAACAAATGATAATGATGCTTTTAGTTTTCATTCTTTTCTATTTTAGTTATTTTTCTATCAGTTCTAATCATATATATAAATAATCCTATCAAGATGATCAACAATACTGTTATAACAACTAATATTTTGCCATCTTGTCTAAAACTGTCATCTACTGATTGGGCTTGTGTTTTAGATGCTATCAATAGTGCTAATAGTAGCAGTTTTAATTTGTTCATAATTGTTATGTTTTTTATGAGAAATAAGTTTAATTCTATAGTTTAAGGTTACTATCCACCAAGCCAATAACGACCATCCTATTACAGCTGGATAAAAAACCATTCGCATATTGCTGTCTAAATCATATTTGTTAAATCCTGGATTGCCTCCATTGCCCGGATGTAAGGAGTCATTTATTTTGGGTAAAATTAATATAAGTACAATAAAAATAGGGAAAGAAAAAATGTTATATATAGCTGATACTTTCGCTTTTTTTTGTGGATCTTCTATTCCATTTCTAAGTATACCATATGCAAAATACATCATTACGGCTATAGCTGCACCATTTAATTTAGGGTCGTTTGGCCAAAATTGTCCCCATGTAAACTTTGCCCATACTGCTCCAGTGCTTGCACCTAATATGCCTAACAATATACCTACATTAGCACATTCTGCTGCCATCATATCATCTTCAATTCTTTGTTTGCTTGTATATTTGATGCTATAAACTAATGAAATGAATAAAACAATAATCATTGCAAACCACATCGGGACATGAAAAAACAAATTTCTAATGGTTTGTTCTAATACACTGTTATTTGCTAAATCGGGGATGGGAATTAAGAAACCACTTATCACTGTGTAGATAAGTAAAACCATACAAATTATTTTCCACCAATATTTACGCATATATTCTGTTTTTTGCCTGACAAAATTCGGCAATATTGAGTAATACTTTTAATTTAATTTTAATTTTTTTCAACCAATTTTTTTTGATTTTTAATTAGAAATTTCGTTACACTGTTTATAATTCAGCATTTTTGTCGGTTAAACTCAAGCATATATTAAGTAAATTTGCCTCATCTATGGAATTGCATCATAAAATAGTAGGTCATAAACCGCAACATTTATATATTCTACATGGTTTGCTTGGAACAGCTGATAATTGGCATCTATTGTCTCGAAAATATTCTGAATATTTTACTGTGATATTGCCTGACTTAAGAAACCATGGACATTCTCCTCATTCTAGAGAATTTTCTTATGACTTAATGGTTGAAGATGTATTAGAACTTGTTCAAAAAACAGGTTCTAAAAATATATATATATTAGGTCATAGTATGGGGGGTAAAGTAGCAATGCAATTAGCATTAAATTTCCCAAGTCTGGTTTCAAAACTAATAGTAGCTGATATGCGTCCACAATTGTTTGAACCCAATCACCAACATATATTTGATGCTCTGTTTTCTTTAGATTTATCTGTTCTTCAAACTAGAAAAGAAGCTGAAGATTTCTTGAAAAATAAAGGTATTCAAACTGAAGGTGAAATTCTGTTTTTACTTAAAAATTTGGGTCGTGATGCTGATGGTAAGTTTATGTGGAAACCGAATCTTGATTCTCTTTGGGGAAATTATAGTCAAATATTACAACCAGTATACGGTGGTTCTTTTAATCAGCCTACGCTATTTATTAAAGGTGGTTTAAGCAATTATATTCTTCCAAAATATTATGATGAAATTAATAAACTATTTCCTCTTTGGCAGTTAGATACTATTGAGTCGGCAGGTCATTGGCTTCATGCTGATGCACCTGAACAATTTTTTTATAAAACCATGCAATTTTTAAACTCTTAGGACTGATTTTTGTAAAATTAAAATAAACGCTACATGAAATTACAACATTATATATACATTATTTTATTGGCTTTGTCTGTTAGTTGTGTTACTGCCCAACCTCAGCCAAATACAAGTAGTTCTAGTAAAAAGGCTAAAGTATTGTTTGAAGATGCAGTGAAACTTTTTTCATATCATGAATATGCCGAAGCTTTAAAACTTACTGAGCAAGCTATTGATAAAGACAATAAGTATATTGATGCTTGGGATTTGAAAAGTGATATTTTGTTTCATATGGACAAAGGCGAAGAAGCATATATAGCAGCGGAACAATGTGTAAAGCTCAATCCTGATTATTCAAAAGGCTATTTCGTTATTGCTGAACTCGCTTTGAAATTAGGTAAGTACAAAGAAGCAGTTGATAACTCAACTAAGTACTTAAATTATAAAGACATTCCAGATGCTCGAAAAAGATACGCTATGGATATGAAATATAAAGCTGAGTTTAGCTTGAATCAAATGAACCATCCTGTGTCTTTTATCCCAATTAATCTTGGACCCAATATCAATACCAAAGAAAAAGATTACGCTCCCAGCATCACAGTTGATAATAAACTGATGATTTTCTCTCGTTCTATTGGCAAACAAGAAGATTTTTATATAAGCAAAAAGAAAGGAATGAATTGGGAACCTGCAACTCACCCTAGTTATCCTTTAAATACTCCTGAAAATGAGAGTTTCCCTAGCTTTACAGCCGATGGTAAATATGTGTTTTTTGCCCGTTTTGTTCCTCAAGAACCTGGTAATTGTGATATATGGTTTTCTCAATTTAATGGCATCTCTTGGGATGAACCACGCAACTTAGGAATGCCTATAAACACAAGAGGGTGGGAGAGTCAACCTTGTATATCTGCTGATGGCAGCACCTTGTATTTTTTAAGTGTAAGAAAAGATGGTATGGGTAATTCTGATATATATAAAAGTATCTATAAAAGCGGCAAATGGTCTGAACCTATTAATTTAGGTCCAAATATCAATTCTACTGGTAATGAAGAAGCTCCATTTATTCATCCCGATGGCAAAACTTTTTATTTTAGCAGCGATGGCAGGTTAGGTATGGGTAATTTCGATTTATATACAAGCACAATTGCTGAAGATGGAAAATTCTCTGAAGCTGAAAACTTAGGCTACCCTATTAATACCGTTGAAGACGAAAGATGGCTTACTGTTTCAAGTAATGCTGCTGATGCTTATTTCGTTTCTTCTGGTTTAAAAGGCTATGGCGATTGGGATATATATACTTTTAAACTCCCTGAAAGCAAAAGACCTCAGCCTGTTACTTTTGTAAAAGGTATTGTGTTTGACGCCGTTTCAAAAAAACCAATTAGAGCTAGAATTGAAGTAACCAATTTATCAAATGGAAAAGTTGATTACGTTACAGTAAGTAATAAAGAAAGCGGTGAAATGATGGCTTGCCTTGTTTCTGGGGGCTCATATGCCTTTAATATTTCTTCTGAAGGGTATGCTATGGCTTCTGAAAATTATACATTCAATTTGTTAGCAGGTATAGATTCTCCCATTATAAAAGATTTCTATCTTCAACCTTTAACCAAAGGTGGCACTTTTGTTCTTAAAAATATATTTTTCCCTACAGCTAAGTTCGATTTGCAAAAAGAATCTTTTATAGAGTTAGATAAGCTAGTTGATATACTTGTTAAAAATCCAAAACTGACCATTGAAGTAGGTGGACATACAGATAATGTTGGTGCTCGCCAAAACAATTTAACTCTATCTGACAATAGGTCTAAAGCAGTATATGATTATTTAGTAAAAAAAGGAATTGCAGCTAGCCGATTATCTTCAAAAGGATATGCAGATTTAAAACCAATAGCCGACAATAATACTGAAGCAGGTAGAAAAGAAAATCGTAGAACTGAATTTACCATCACAGGTAATTAATTATATATATATATATTGAAAAAATTAAGTTTATTTGTTTTCGTTTCTATTTTTTATATCAATGTTCAGGCTCAACTGGTTTTCCAAAACATAGAACATGACTATGGTAAAGTAGATAAAGCAAAATCTTTGTTGAGCGAGTTTGTGGTGACTAACACAGGAACGGAAGATGCAGTAATTTTAAGAATTGATGCAGGTGGTAATTTAGCTTTTAAGCTCGATCAAATTATTATAAAACCTGGAAAAAGCGATACGTTGAGGCTGTTTTTAAAACCAACTAAATCAGGTAAGTTTAATGAAGAAATTTCGGTGTTTCTAAGCTCTCAAGACAAACCTGTTGTGTTAAAAGTTAAAGGTGAATTAAAAGAATTGGATAAAGACCCCATGGGAACTTGTTTCTCATTTAGAGAAAGTCACCCTGATGTATATAAAGCTCTTGCAATAACCGATCAATCTATTTTTATAGTTGATAAATTAAATGATAAACCCATAGATGGTGCTTTTGTGCAATTATTTAATGCCAATAATCAATCTTATTTTCAATATACTAAAAATGAGGGTGTTGTTAAACTTACCGTGCAACCCAATATATACGATATACAAGTAAGAGCCGATTTTTATAAGTCAAATAAATCAGAACAATATCTAGCAAAAGATGGAAAAATTACCATTAAATTAGAACGAATGGATGATTTTGTTGAAAAAGATACAACTATCAAAATTGCCGTGATTTTACCTGTTCAAGTGATAACTAAAGATACAATTATTCCTGAAATTAAAGTAGTTGTGGTTGATACTGTTAGTAAAGGAATAATTCCAAAAGTTGAAGTTGTAGTAGACACTTTTATTCCACCACCGCCTCCAAAACCTGAAATAGTAAATGGTGAGTTAAACCCAGAAGTATATGTTCCTAGTAATATAGTTTTCTTGATTGACTTGTCTTCATCTATGAATGAGCCTGCCAAACTACCTCTTCTTAAAAAATCAATGAAGACTTTAATAGGTACCATGAGGTCTATTGACAAAATAACTGTGGTTGTATATGCTGAGTCGTCAAGAGTTTTATTGCCAACCACTGAAGTAATTTATAAAGATTCTATATATAAAATGATAGACGGACTAAAAGCTTCAGGACTTACTGCAGCCAATAAAGCATTAAGAACTGCTTATGAAATTAATAGTAAATCTTTTATTTCTGGTGGTAACAATCAAATAATTTTAGCTACCGACGGTATGTTTAATTTAAGCAAAGCTGATGAAGATATGATGTTAAATTATGCCAAATCTTTAAATAAAATAATATTGAGTGTGGTGGCATTTGGCAACTCTGTGAATGCTAAATCTAAATTATCATCAATGGCACAAAATGGCAAAGGCGACTATTTAGATATTGCCAATGAAACTGAAGCACAAGAAGCATTGTTGAATGAAATTAAAAGTAAATCTAAAAGATAATATATATATATATGCAAGAATTAGTATTTGCTTCATTCAATAAGCATAAGGTTGATGAAATACAATTGCTTTTAGGTAATTCCTATAAAGTATCAGTTCCCTCTGATTATGGAATACATTCTGATATACCTGAAACTGGAGATACATTATCAGAAAACGCAAAGATAAAAGGAAAGTATATACATCAATTGCTTGCTCTAAATTGTTTTTCAGATGATAGTGGGTTAGAAATTGAAGCATTAGATGGAAAGCCAGGTGTGCATTCAGCCAGATATGCAGGTGACGAAAAAGACTCTGAGAAAAACATAGATAAAGTATTGTATGAATTATCTAATTTAAGTAACAGAAATGCTAGTTTTAAAACAGTTATTTGCTTGATATATAATAACCAAACATACGAATTTGTGGGTGTAATTAAAGGAGAGATATTAAAAGAAAGAAGGGGGAGTAATGGTTTTGGATATGATGCAATTTTTAAACCTTTTGGTTATGAGTTATCTTTTGCCCAAATGTCTTCTGACCAAAAAGCAAGTATTAGTCATAGAGCCAAAGCAATAGAGCAACTAATTACTTTTTTGAAAACGGTTCAATAGAATTTCATTAAATCTTGTATAGTTTCTAGAGCAAGTCACCTTCAACTGAAGATGTCTCCCTGAATTTATTTCGTGGCCTCTCTCTATATATCAAATTAACAATTCAACTAAATTAAAGATACTGAAACAAGTTTGTAAGCCGCATAGGAAGGTGTTTATATGTTCCGACAATACATTACTTTGAAATTGTTTCTGGGTCTTTCTGTATATTGTTATATTTTAATTGTTCAGATAATGAAACAGTTCAGCAAGACGCATTAGAGGGGAGGTGTATTTGCCGATAATATTTCACCCTGAATTTGTTTCAAGGTCTCAAAACATAACAAACATTCATTTAAACAAAAAAGCCAATCAAATTGATTGGCTTTTTGTTTAGGTTTTTTTATAGACTATTTCAATGAGAAATTGGTTTTACCTATCATCATACCACCTTCGTATAATTCAACTGTGTAGTTACCTTTAGTGTATGCTGTACTTCCTTTCTTGAAATTGAATTTAACATTTGTGTCTTTATTGTCGTATTGTATTTCTTTTTTATCTGTATATGGTAAATTGTCTCCATCAAAAGTAAATGTTTCGTTAGCATTTGATGTAATTACTGATCTGTCTGGTCCTAATACACGCATATATAAAGTTTTTGCACCAGCCTCTGAAGCTAAGTTTTGTTGTATTTTAAAAGCTATTTGTACCTTAGTAACTTTGCTTGCTTTGGTAACAGGTTTTTCTTTACCACTGCTGCTTACTTTTAAAGGGATAGCTACTATATTATCTGCTTTTAAAGCTTGACTTTCTTTTAATCTTTTGTCAACAATACCTTTATCCTTTTTAGCTTTATCTGTTTCTTTTTTGCCGTTTTCTAAACTATCTTTTAGTTGTTGATTTCTAGATGACAGCAATTCTATTTCACGTTTCTTAGCGTCTAATTCAGCCTGTTTAGAGTCTTTTTCTTGTTTAAGTGCAGCCAATTGCTTTTTTAATGAACTTTGTACATTAGGATCCAATCCACCACTACCTAGAGCCTGCTTCATTCTGTTAAGCGTTGCAGTCATTTTAGCTAATTCTTGCTCTTTAGCTGTAGTTGATTCGCCCATATCAGAAAGTTGCTTTTTAAGCATATCAATTTCTTGTTGCATAGTTACAATCTCACTTTCTAAAGAGTCTTTTGTAACATTTAATGTTTTTATTGATTTCTCATTTTTAGCGATAGTTTCATCTTTATCAAAAAGATTGTAAAGTAGAAAAATATCTGCAACTACTAAAAAAATAAGTGCAACAATTACAATTATTTTACCTGCACCTGAGCGTCTTTCTTGTGTTGAATCAATTTCCATAATGTTTATATATTTGGATTAATGTTTTATTATTAATTTGCGACGAAGCGAAGGTACTAGCTATTTGTTTTTTATACAAAGATTTTATTGTTAACATTTTTTTTAAAATTGGCTAGATCTGTCTGATATTTTGTACAAAATTTACCTAGTATAATTAAAGTCTTTTAAATAAATACGTTTTACCTGTGATTGTTTAAGTATGTCTGTGTTTCTAATTGTGCCCTATGTGGTATTTTTGAAGCTAATATATAAGGATTGTTTTGCTCTATATTTATTTCTCTAGCTTTTACATTGTCTGCTAATTGAATTTCCATAATCTTTTTTATTTGCTTTTTGCACTCTGAATTTAAAATGGGAAATGCAGTTTCTATTCTATTATTTAAGTTTCTTGTCATCCAATCTGCACTTGCTAAGTATATAATTTCATTTCCATCATTTGCAAATATATACACCCTTGCATGCTCCAAAAATCTATCAATAATACTGATTACTTTTATGTTTTCACTTTGACCAGCCATTCCTGGTACCAAACAACATATACCTCTTATGATTAATTGTATTTTAACTCCTGCTGTAGATGCTTCATATAGTTTAGTTATAATTTCACCATCAACCAAACTATTCATTTTACATATGATGTATGCTTGTTTACCTTGTTTGATATTCTTAATCTCTTGCTCTATATATGAAATGAATTTACTCTTCATGTTATTAGGTGCAAGTAAAATATATTTTGGTGACTCTAATAGCTCTGGTTGGTGTAAGTTAGAAAATATTTTTTTCATGTCTTCAGTCAACCTTTTGTCTTTAGTAAGTAGTCCGTGGTCGCAATATAGTTTTGAAGTAATTCTATTGTAGTTACCTGTAGCCATATGACCATACAAAGCCAGTTTTCCCTTTTCTTTTCTTGTAATTAAACACATTTTGCAATGTATTTTCTGTCCTGTTTTTCCATAGTAAACAGTGGCTCCTGCTTCGTCAAGTTTTTGTGCCCAGTATATATTGTCTTCTTCGTCAAACCTTGCTTGAAGTTCCATATACACTATTACTTCTACACCATTCCTTACTGCATTTATTAGTGCTTTTACTATATTAGATTTTTTTGCAACTCTATATAATGTTATTTGAATAGACTTAACAGAAGGGTCAAGGGCCGCTTCACGCATCAATCTTATAATATAATCAAACGATTGATAGGGGTGATGTAAAATTATATCACCTTTAGAGATGCTATCAAACATTCTCTTTTCACTTTCTAAAGCTAATATTCGAGCTGGTGATACTTGTGAGAACTTTAATTTCTCATTTTTTACATCTGGAAAATCTTTAAAATCTTTGAAGTTGTGATACCTTCCGCCTGGAATTAAACCTCTACTGCTTAATTTTAGTTTTCTGATTAAAAAGTTAAGCATCTCTTTCGGAATTCGTTCGTCATAAACCAATCTAGTAGGTGTTCCCTTTTTTCTCTTTTTTAAACTCTCTATAAGTTTTTCTAATAAGTTTGAATTTAATTCGCTTTCTAAATCAAGTTCAGCATCTCTGGTTAGTTTTATAGTATAACTATGAAATTCATCGTAATCAAATATTGAAAATAAAATATCGCAACAACATCTAACAATATCGTCTATTAATATTATATATATATTGTTGTCGTTAGATGGTATCACATAAAATCTACCTAACACATCCACGGGTAATTCAAGAATCGCATATAATACTTTGTCTTTAGATTCAGCTATCTTCATGCTTATAATTTGATACAAATTTTTGTCGCTCATATCAGGCAATTCAAATTTGTCATCCATAATGATTGGAAACAAATAAGCTAAAATTTCATTTCTAAAAAACTCTCTTACATTTTCTAATTGCGTTTCATTTAAATCTTTTTCATTTACTATAAATACATGTTCGTCTTCTAAAGATTTAATAATTTCATTATATACTAAACTAAATTTTTCTTGTTGCTGTAAAACTATTTTTTGAATCTCCTCTATTACATGTAATGGATGGTTTTGATATGGAAGCAATGATTTTTCTTTAACTTTCAACATACGCCTAAGCGAGGCTACCCTCACTCTAAAAAATTCATCCATATTTGACGAGAAAATAGATAAAAACTTTAAACGTTCTATCATAGGAACTCTACTATCAGCAGCTTCCTGAAGCACTCTTTCATTAAAAGATAACCAACTTATATCTCTTTCTGAGTAATAGAATTTATCAAATTTTTTAAGCATAATTTTTGTTGTCGCGAAATTATTAAATTTAAGTTATTTATTTATATGTTTTTTTACATCGAATTTGTTTAATAATTTCGCTAATAAATGAAAGTATATATTTTTATTATTTTTTTTAGTTTAAACTTTGCTATGTATGGCCAAAGAAATCAAGAAATTTTGTTAGTTGATAAACTTGTTTTAGACTCAAAAAATGATTCTGAAAATGTTGTTAAAATTACTAAATTTTTATTAAATAATGAATTTTATAGTCAAGGTCTAGAACTGAAATTGCTTCAAAAAAATAGTTCTTTAATAGGCACACATTGGTGTTTTCAATGGCAATATCATCATTTGCCTTTATATCAAAAGTATATTAAAATTAATATTTCTAATAGCAATCAAATTCTTTCTATTTTTAATAATTTAGTAAGTTTTCAGTTGGATGCTTCATTGTTTAATATGGGTGCAAATTGTTTGTATGAAATAAATGGCAAGTTTGTTCCAGCCATTAAAATTACTGAAAATTATATAGAACAAATATATAGCTCAGATAGTCTGTTGTATGAATATGATTTAGCTTCCTATTATAAAGATACTTCAGTTTTAAACCATGTTTTTAATCCTGATCCTGTAACTACTGCTAATACAGTTTATGGTGGAAAGCTTTCTGATTCAAATGACATTCATTATCCTTTTATAGATAGTTTATATACCCTTACTCAAATTCCCTTATCTGTTTCTTATGATACCTTGTTTTTTGAAAATGAATTTGTGAAAATATATAGTGGCAATGATGCATCTGTATCAGCTGACTATATACTTCTTAATAATTTAAATTTGTATAACAGAAGTGAGAAAGCTTTTGAAGCAATGAATTGTTTATACCATATATATAATTTTCATAAATATATTCAAAGTATCGGTATAAAAAATCTTGCTACCTATCAATTACCTGTTAATCCCCATGCACGTCCAGATGACCAGAGTTTATTTGTTCCAAACACTCTTCTTTTTGGTGACGGATTTGTAGATGATGCTGAAGATGCTGAAGTTGTAATTCACGAATATGGACATGCTCTTATTGAAAGTGCTTCAAAGGGTACTAATATTGGTTTCGAACGTAAAGCATTAGACGAAGGAAGTTGTGATTATTTAGCTACAGGATATACTAAAAATATTTCACCTTATAATTGGGGTAAAGTATTTCCTTGGGATGGACACAATAAGTTATCAGATACCTCTAAACTAGGCTGGGATGGGAGGGTGATAAATAGCAATAAATTATACCCTTTTGATATATCTAGTAACAGTATTCATAAAAGTGGTGAAATTTGGAGCAGTTGCTTGATTGAAATTGCAAATGATATTGGAAGAGAACAAATGGATAAAATATTACTTACTTCTTATTATTCTGCTTCAGCAAATATTTCTTACTCTCAATTTGCCCAATTATTGCTACAAGCTGATAGTCTATTATACCATGGTATGTATCAATATAATTTATGCAAGTATTTGTCAAAACGAGGCATTTTAAATGGTCAGTGTTATAATAGTGTATCGCAACAAAATCAGCCGTTACCTCAATTTATATATATAGGTGATGAGGTGTATATAGAAAATGAATTACAAGAATTGTTAAATATAAATATATATACTATTGATGGGAAAGTTTTAAGTTTTAAGAAAAGTAATGAAACCTTTATTAAATTAGATCAAAATATAAGTGAAGGAGTATATATAATTAAGATAAATAATTCAAATAAAGAATACGTAAATAAGTGGGTTAATTTGCACCCATAAGCAGAACAACTGCATAAGCTGTAGCTCCTTCTTCTCTTCCTATAAAACCCATGGTTTCATTAGTGGTTGCTTTAATTCCAATAGCATTTACTTCAATAGATAGAATTGGAGCAAGCACTTCTTTCATCTGTTCTATATATGGATTTATTTTGGGTTTTTCCATAACCAAAGTTGCATCTATATTTTCTATCCGCCATCCTTTTTCATGAATCAAATCAACTACTTTTCGCAATATAATTTTACTATCAATTCCTTCAATTTTTTTATTTGTATTAGGGAAGTGGAATCCAATATCTCTAAGTCCTGCAGCTCCTAATATTGCATCAGCAATAGCGTGAATTAAAACATCTGCATCACTGTGTCCTATCAATCCTAATTCGGAAGGTATTTTAATACCTCCCAACCATAAATCTCGTTCATCAGAAAGTTGATGAACATCAAACCCCATACCAACTCTAATTTTCATAGAGCTTTCTAGTTATTGTTATTGGTTGGTCCGCTCGTGTTTTCGAAGTTAAACAAAATGCTAAATCGCAAAGTGTTCTCTAATGGGTTTCTTTGCTGCATAGGCACCAAATAAGCAAAGTCTAACCCAAATACTTTATATCTAATTCCAAGGCCTAATGTGATGTATCTTCTATTTCCTTTAAAAGGTGACTCATGAAAAAAGCCCATTCTGCCGGCAAATTGTTTTTCATACCAATATTCCATGCCTAATTGATATATAACTTCTCTAAGTTCTTCTTTCCCACCACCCGGTGCATCATAAAAAGATTGGAACATGCCTTGTGCCGGTGATACATTATTATCCATTCCTGAAGTAATTAATTCTGGATTACTTAAGTTTTCACGCTTTGGTGGCGTAGGTACTAATAGTTTACTTAACTCTACGGTAAATCCAATATCATTGTGGTCATCTAATTTTATTTTCTCATATACACCTGTTCTTAAATTTGTTGGGATAAAGTCTCTGTTTAGAGAATTTGTATATGTTATTTTATTGCCAATATTTGTTAAGTTTAATCCCCAAGCAAATTGTGCATCTTGTCCATTTAATTTGTGAGTATCTCTATAGTAAAATGATATATCTCCTGCACCTGCAATACCTGCTTTTGCTTGTTGCCCTCCTTGTAATACTACTCTTCCAGCTAAATTAGAAATGATAAACCTTAAATTTACGCCAACTGAAAATTTATCACTTAATTTACGTGAATAACAGCCATCAAATGCATATTCACTAGGTGTAAAAGTTCCTAATGAATTATTGTTTACATCTGTAAAATTTATACTTCCTAATGAAAAATACCTCATACTTGCTCCCCATGCTGATTTGTCATCAATTCTTCTGTAACCTGAAAGATAATATAACCATACATCAGGAACTAACGTTTTTAACCATGGTGCTGAAGAAATTCCTAATGCACCTTTCTTTTCAGCAAAGGCAAGTTTTGCAGCATTCCAATGTACTGCATTTGCATCTGTTGAAATGGCTACTCCTGCATCTGCCATCCCACCCGAACGAGCATCAGGAGATATTTGTAAAAATGGAACGGATGTAGTTATAACGTTGAATTTTTTTGTAAAATCAGTCAGTTGAGTTCCCGTAGATTGGGCATGAACGATGATTATAGTTAAAATAAATTGCGTACTTATGATATATTTTTTCATCTAAATTTAATTCTTCTAATCTTTATTTTGTGCAAATATACTTATAAATTTCTTTATGAGACGAGGGTTGTATTCGCTGGTTAATTTATTATAACTAATTTTCCTTGGTCTTCTATTATTTCTCCAGCAGATGTTTTAACTTTTATTTTATACAAATATACGCCCCTACCAATTTTTTCACCATATTCATCTCTCCCATCCCACTCAATATTGTCAAAATGAGACCCATCTGTTGGGTATATCAAATATAAGTTTTTTACAATTTGTCCTGTAATACTTAGTATTTGAACTTGAACTTGTAACATCTCACCCGCTTTGTTGTGGTCAAAATGAAATGCAGTTTTTGTAGTAAAAGGGTTGGGGTAATTTAACACATTTTTTATTATTAAAGTAGCATCTTGTGCTACTATAAATTCTGTTGATGATTCACTTGAATTGTTTAATACGTCCCATGCTTTTACTTTGAGCGTATGTTTGCCATCTTCAATATTCACAAGTTGATAACGTACTTTGCCACTTTTATAATTGTCTAAATCTGATTGGTAATAGTCATTTACTGTATAAATTTTTTCTCCATCAAGTGTTGCAGTAATATTTCTTCCTACACCTATTCCCACAGCATTTATTCCACTCTCATCTTTTAGTTTTAATAACATAAGTGGGTTTTGATTCGTCATCCCACCATAGGCAAACTTTTCATCGTTTAAATATATATTTATTTCTGGTCCAGTCATGTCAGCATAACTCGTATCAGCAGTTCCTCCAATAATAATATTGTCATAAATACCTTTGGCTTGGTATTTATTGTCGTAAGCATAATAACTAATTTTACCTTTACCCCATTGGTAGTTTATATCTTTGGGAACTATAAATGCAAATTCAAACTTCCCATTCATTACCGTTGCTTTGCCTCTATATATAGAATTTTTTTGTTGCGTAAATGTAACAATCGGGCTTGCAGGATCATTTCCTAAGGTCTTATATGTTAAAGTCTTATCAAATACTGTAGGGTAAACAGTACCGTTGAAATCAGCTATTAAATTATTGTTTTTATCTTTTATGTCTCCTTTTATTTGAACTAATTGGAATGCCTTAATAGTGTCGCCAGCTATATTAATCTGTTTGTTACGTATATGTGTTGTTACTACATTGTTTACTGGCAATCCTAAATCTAAAGATGGGTCTCCCATAATATAGAAATTTCTCAACCAATTTCCATTTGCTACTTTTAATTTTAAATACGCTTCTCCAATAGTAGGATATTTACCATTCTTTACTTCAAACATATTTTGATAAAACAACCCTTTATTGAAAGGTTCGTTTTGGCCTGTATTAGCAATTCTAGATGTTCCTATATATGCAATGGCTCCACCTTTGTTGCTTAACATCAATCTTTCCCCAGCTGAAACTATTTCAGGGTTGTCAAATGGCCCAAAGTCGCATGTAGCTGCCATAAATATAGGTAAATGGTTGTAGTTTTTTAAATTGTTTATATCTGTTACATTAAATATGTTTTCATGTGCCCATTGATATGGTCCTCCATGACCAGAATAGTTAACTATTAAACAACCTCTATCTAAAATTCTTTTTAACTCATCATTTACATCAGGGTATGAAGGAACACCATTAACAATTTTCTTTTCGTAAGCATCTAAATATAATTTGTTTATGTTTAAACCGGGTTCGGCAGCTTGTATATATCCTGCAACATGGTCAGCTTGTGAACGGTGTGTGTCATTATCTCCATCATCACCTATTATTGTTATATATTGTCTCCAATCTCCAATTGATTCATTTGAGTTATAATGAATCAGTTTGTCAATCATTTGTTTGGCTTCCAACGCATTCCCCACGGGTATTCTTCCAACTGCTACATCTAATCCTTCCTCAATAAAATCATTTAAATATCCTTCTCCATCATCTAGTGTCCCATAATATTCATCGTTACAAAAACTTCCGCTGGTATGCGAATCAAAACTTTGATATGAAGGGATAAAATTAGTGTTGTTCTTTAATCTATCTTTAAAGTCATAGGAACCATCACCAAAAATCAATAAATATTTTGGTTTGTCTTGAATTGAAGATGCTTTATCATATAACATTTTCATATAATTTCTTATAGCAGTAATATCTTGAACCCCACATGAAAACTCATTGTAAATTGTTTGCGGATCTATTACTTGCACTCTTAATCCTTTATCCTTTTTGTATGTTGCATATCTGATGGCTTCGCTTTGAAATGAAGGATGGGTAAGTATCACCAAATCATAAAAATTGTTGTTATGTAAATTTTGGTTTCCGCTCTTATACCAAGTTTCAGGAGTTAAAAAATCATTATTATATACGATATACTCATGTAAGTTTAAATTTTGATCATATATATTTAAATCACTCCCTGAAATCTCTCCAATAATCATAGATGGATTAAGAGGATCTGAAACATCAAGTAACTTAGCCTGTGATGCATTTCTTATTTGGTATTTTACATCTGCGTTTCCAAATGATTTTGAATCTCTAAATTGCATAGTAGATCCAGTAAAAATCAAATTTCTTCTGCTAATAATCTCAAAATAATTTAACCATCCTTTGGCAGTAAAATCTGAAGATTTTTCAAGTTCATATTCTATACTTAATTGGTTGCTTCCCTGAAAAGAATTTGATGAATAGCTAGGCATCATATAAGGGTCGCCGTAGTCAGGGTATGTGGGTGTAATTGATATCGTATCAATATAATTTCCATTAATATATACTTTAAAATAGGGGGTACTTGTTCTATTGAAAGTTCTTCCTGCGATATAAGAGTTTATATAATAAGATTGATTGGTGTTTGCATCTGGTAAATTTAAATTAAAATTGAATAAGGTAGTTTTGTCAAATTCTTCACCATACCATTCTCTTCCAGTATGACTTAAGTTTGCTAAGTCTTTTTCGTAAAAGTATAATTCATCAAAATCAGATACGATAGAACTCGGTGTTCCAGTTGATTTATTTATACTTTGCATGCGTTTGCCAAGCCCTGGTGTTATACCCAAATAAATACCACTTTCTTCACTATATATATTATATTCATGACTATATCTTTTAATAGTAGAATTAAAATTCCAAACGTGAGGCCCTTTGTGATAAAAAAGTATATAATCTTCATTGTCAAAATGGCCATCTTGCTCTCCAATCACTTGTATAGCCATTTCTTCAGGATCATTATAAAATGAACTGTTTGTGTTTTGTGGTAACATACCACCGCCCATTCCATACATTTTAATTGTTCTGGGATCAACGCCTTCTATATTTATCCCCATTCTATCTAACAGGGCTTTATCTAATTTATATAACCCAGCTTTTTTTATTCTGATATTTATAAATGTTCCTGAAGCTAAAATGGAATTATTTTTCCAATTAACTCCTCTTAATGTTGTGTTTAACTGTTGTCTTTTTGAATACACCAACGTAAAACTTTTTAACCTGAGAATAGTGTTGTTATCAGAACCTAACTTAAAAGGTAGGATATTTAAAACTGTATAATTTACCATTCTTGATTTGGTAAATGAAACTTGAGGAACCATAAATAATTTTTTAGTCTGTTCAGAAATAGTAGATTGATTGTTGACTAAATACTTTTGATCAAATGATTCAAAAACTTCATTAACTATTTTTACATCATATAGAAATTGAGTACCAGCTTCTTTTGAAATAGTAATTTCAGGTATTTTACATTGAATATTTATATGTGTTAATTCATCATCTACTAATTGATATTTAGATTTAGATGAAATTAAATCTTTTTGTTCAATGTTCTTCCAATGAAGTTCGTATGTTTGTTTAATATCTTGGGCATTTATTTGTATAAAAAGCAGCAATATAAAAGTAAGTACAGAGAAGATTTTTTTTAACATATTGGTTTATTAAACGAAATTATAAAAGTTTTGTTTTAAATAGCTAAACGCAAATATTTTTTTATTATTGCTTTCAAAATTTTAGATGACAAACTTACTATATTAGTTGCATTATTTATATGCAAGCAACCATTTAAAAGTAATTATTGTCTTGAGCATTAAAGGATGAATTTATTCTATTTGACAATTTTTTTACATAGTGTGCGTTAACCTATTTAAAATTGAATTTAAAGAATATATTTGCAAATCTTTTTTATAAATCTTTGAAATGTCAACATACATCACTAAATTTGCCGAATTGAGATGAAAAAGTCATTACTAAAAAATATCGTAGCAGCCTTGTTTTCAGGGATATGCATGTTAAGTGTTCAAGCTCAAGATCCTGAGTTTACGCAGTTTTATGGAAATCCAATCTATACCAATCCAGCTTTTGCCGGAGCAGGTCAAGGTTGTGGAGGTAGAATAGTCATCAATTATAGGAATCAATGGCCTAGCTTGTCAAGAACCTATGAAACGTATTCTGCTTCTTTTGATAGACATTACGACAATTTAGCTGGCGGTATAGGCCTGCTTGTAACAAGTGATGTTGCAGGTGTTGGTTTATTAACTACAAGAACAGTAAGCGGTATTTATTCGTATGAAATACCTGTAAATAGAGAACTTACAGTTAGAGCCGGAGTTCAAGCAAGTTTTTATCAAAAATCAATTGATTTTTCTAAACTTAGATTCAGTGATCAAATTGAGCCTAGAGCTGGTTTCGTAAATCAAACACAAGAACCAATTCCTAACAACACCATTAGTTTTCCTAATTTTAGCACAGGTGTCTTAGCTTATACTGAAAAATATTATGGTGGTTTGGCTATTCATAATTTAATTGAACCTAACCAATCATTTTACAGAAGTACAGCTCCTGGTTCTAATCTTCCAAGAAGATACACATTACATGCTGGAATGACTATCCCAATTGGCAGCAGAAAAGATAATTTTACCATTTCTCCTAATATTTTATTCATGGTTCAAAAACAATTTACGCAATTGAACTTTGGATTTTATTTAAATAAATCTTCATTTGTAACTGGATTGTGGTGGAGACAAACCCGCCCTAATTCTGATGCATTAATGGTATTAATTGGATTTAAAACAGGCACATTTAAATTTGGATATAGTTACGACTTAACAGTATCTGATGCTCGTGTTGCAGCAACAGGCTCACATGAGATTTCTTGTGGAATAGAATTGAAATGCAACAGCAGATCTAATAGACCAAGAATGTTAACTTGTCCTGATTTTTAATCTAAAACAATAAAAATAAAAAAAATACGTTAAATCAATACGTTATTCTCAAATACAAAAATGAAAAAAACTATTTTATCTTCAGTTGCTGGTTTTGCTATTATCTCCTTAGTAGCTTGCGGCGGTGGCAGTGCTGATAAATCACAATCTGGTTCTACGGGTTGGAAATACAATAACCGTGATTGGGGTGGATTTGAAGCAGTAAATTACAAAGGTCAACCTACTGGTCCCGGACTAGTCTTTGTTGAAGGTGGTAGAGTTACTTTAGGTAGCAGTGAATTTGATGCAACCTACGAAAGAAATAACTTT
Source organism: Bacteroidota bacterium (assembly GCA_947460345.1). Taxonomy (GTDB): domain Bacteria; phylum Bacteroidota; class Bacteroidia; order UKL13-3; family UKL13-3; genus CANHGM01. Next base: position 56,362 of record CANHGM010000012.1, read on the forward strand.
GAAAGAACTGTTACCATTCCTAGTTTTTATATGGATGAAACCGAAGTTAGAAACATTGACTATCGTGAATATTTATATTGGCTAAATCGTGTGTTCGGTTCTGATAATCCATTGGTATATCAAAAAAATCTTCCTGATACTTTGTGTTGGAGAGATAAATTAGCATATAATGAACCCATGGTGAAATATTACTTCCGTCACCCAGCTTATGACAATTACCCAGTAGTGGGTGTTAATTGGATTCAAGCAGCTTCTTTCGCTGATTGGAGAGGTGATAGAGTAAACGAAGCAATTATGATTAACCAAGGTTATATCAAAGCCAATCCTAAAAATGAGCAATCTTCTGAAAACTTTAATACAGAAGCTTATCTTTCTGGTCAAGTTAATCACTTGAAAAAACAAAGACAAAAACCAGATTTAAGTCCACTTGCAAGTAAAGGAGGTAAAAGAGATATTAAAATTGAAGACGGTGTATTTTTTCCAGAATATAGATTACCTACTGAAGCTGAATGGGAATATGCAGCTTATGCATACCGCAGTCAAACATTTAATGAAAACGTAGACAATAAGAAAATCTATCCTTGGCAAGGTTTAACTACTCGTAATACTTATACCGATAGAGATAAAGGTAGATTTATGGATAACTTTAAACGTGGTAGAGGTGATAATGCTGGTGTGGCTGGAAGACTTAATGATGGTGGATTTATCACTTGTAAAGTAAAACCAGAAACTTCTAAAGATAAACAAAGTATTTTCCCTAACGATTTTGGATTATACCACATGGGTGGTAACGTTGCTGAGTGGGTTATGGATGTTTATCGCCCTATGTCTCTAGAAGATTTTACTGATTTTAATTCTTTCCGTGGTAATGTTTATAAAACTAAATTGTTAAATTCTGATGGTGAAATTGAAGAAAAAGACAGTTTGGGTAGAATTAGATATAGAGACGTAACAGCAGCTGAAAATGTTGACAGAAGAAACTATAAAGTTGCAGATAATATTGGTTTTAAAGACGAATTAAATTACCAAGGTGGTGACCAAGGTTATGAGTATAGCGTTAACTCTTTAATTAATAATAAAGTTCGTGTTTATAAAGGTGGATCTTGGAACGATAGAGCTTATTGGATGGCTCCAGGTACCCGTCGTTGGTTAGACGAAGAGCAATCTCTAGCATGGTTAGGTTTTAGATGTGCCATGATAAGAGTAGGCGATGTTACTTTAGCTAAATAAACCAAAAAAAAATATTTAAATCCCTTTGTATACATGCAAAGGGATTTTTTTTTATTTAGATTAAACTTTTTAAAACAAACGCTATCTTAAAACAAACAAACAAATATTTGATATACATCATGAAAAAGAATTTATTTAGCTGCCTAATGATAACTGTGCTTATCAGCAGCCTTAGCCTTCAATCATGCAGAAAAGACAGATGGAGTGAAGATGACTCTCAAATAGCTTCTGACAATTCTTTAGCTGATGCAACTGCAGATGATATTTTTAAACAAGTTGATGAAGCTTCAACTGATGGCACATCTAGTTTAAAAGCAGATGATAACCAATCTTTAAATGGCCCTTGTGCTTTAATCACTCACGACTCTTCAGTAACTCCACGTAAAGTAACCATAGATTTTGGTACTTCAAATTGTACTGGTAACGACGGTAAAGCAAGAAGAGGTAAAATAATAGTTACCTATACTGGAAGATATAGAGATGCAGGTACTGTTATCAATGTGAATACTGACAACTATTTTGTAAACGATAATAAAATTGAACTTTCTAAAACCATAACTAATAAAGGCAGAATCTCTGGTAACCTTACTTGGGAAGTTATTGTGAATTCAGCAAAGATTACTTTAGCTAATAACGGAGGAACTATTTCTTGGTCTTCTACCAAAACTAGAACTTGGATTTCTGGGGAAAATTCTAAAATGTTAAGAGATAATAAATATCAAATATCTGGAAACGGCAGTGGCGTTAATAAGAATGGAACTGCTTATACTGTTAACATAACTACTCCTATTATAGTAGATTTTAGTTGTGCAGCTTCTAAACTAGTTAAAGGTGTAATTGAAGTTGTTCCGAGTGGTAAAACTGCAAGAGTTGTTGATTTTGGGAATGGCACTTGTGATGATGATGCAACCATAACCGTAGGTAAATCTACTAAGAATTTTAAACTAAAAAAATAAGAATCATTTATAAAGAACATCCCTGCTATGATTTATAGCAGGGATGTTTTGATTATGGTTGAATAAGTAATTCAATTAAGAATTTTCCTTTTTCTTTATAAAACAGAATTTCAACAGAAATTCCCGAAATCATATCCTCTTTTTCATGTGCTTTAAACCTATATAATTGTTCTTCTTCTTCTGGTTCTGTTTCTATAATCCAGCCTTCTAAGCAGTTTTCTACTACAGATACAATTTTTCTATATTCTTCTGCAGCTATACCTCTGTTAGGAGTATTAGCTAAAAAAGCTTGGTAATGAATTGATTTTCCAACTACTGTAATTTGTCCAGATTTTACATATTTAGGGTTTACTTTAGAAATATATGCTTCTGTATATTTACTAGTCTTGCGTTGGCCTTTTATTGTTTTAAACTTATCTCTAGATGAATCAATAATTTTATAGAGTTTAGGACAATCAAATTTGGCTAAAATACTATCAGGTATATCACTTTGTTTGGTTTGAGCAAATATATTCTGAGAAAAAATAATAATTGAAAACACAAGCAATAGCTTTTTCATCTGTATATTTTTGATTTTTGACTAATGATGCAAATATATATGAAAATAATATCGAAGTACAATGTATAATAATAAAAGTTATATTTGCAGGGTGAAACGATTCGCTATTTTATTGTTTTTAATCACATTCGTATTTTCTAATACCGAGTTTCATGAGTTGTTTAAACTTCCAACATTAATCAGTCATTATTTAGAACATAAAAGCATAGACAATAAAGTTTCTTTTATTGATTTTATTGAATTACATTATAGCCATTCAGCAAAGCATCATGCTTCAGAACATGGCCATGAAAGGCTTCCATTTAAAACTGACACTTCGTCTTCGATTACTTTATCTGAAATGAAATTTGAAACAGAGTTTTTAGAAAAAAACTTAAATCAAACTGAAACAGAATATCTTTCAATATATAAAAACGTTATTTATCAATTAAATACTCTTTCAGGTATTTGGCAACCGCCGCGTTTAGTATAGGTTATACTTTTTAAAATCCTTTTTGGATTTAATTTTCCTATTCCATTTATTCAAACTAAAGGTAAATCCTTTAAAATAATATATATATATGTTAAATAACATTATATCTTTTTCAGTTAAAAACAAACTCATCATTGGGCTTTTTGTGGTAGGTTTGATTATTTATGGAAGTTTTGAATTAACCAAGCTTCCTATTGATGCTGTTCCTGATATTACAAATAACCAGGTGCAAGTTATAACTGTTGCTCCCTCTTACGGTGCAACTGATATTGAAAGGTTAGTTACTTTTCCTATAGAACAAGTAAATAATAACATTTCAGGATTAAAAGAAATCCGAAGTTTTTCGAGGTTTGGTCTTTCAGTAGTTACCATTGTTTTTGATGACAATACTGATGTTTATTGGGCTAGGCAACAGGTGTCCGAAAGATTACAACAAGTTAGAGCTCAAATACCCACTGATATATCAAATGTAGGAATTGGACCACTTACTACAGGTTTGGGTGAAATTTATCAATATGTAGTAAGACCCAAAGCTGGTTATGAAAATAAATTCACTACAACCGAACTCAGAACTATTCAAGATTGGATTGTTCGTCGCCAATTATTAGGTGTAAAAGGAGTTGCTGATGTGAGTAGTTTTGGAGGCAAACTCAAACAATATGAAATTTCAATAAACCCCGAGCAACTAAAAGCTTATGGAGTAACTGTGGAAGATATATTTTCTTCATTATCTAAGAACAATCAAAATACAGGCGGTGCATATATAGAAAAAGGACCAACAGTTTTATATATAAGAAGCGAAGGACTTATAGTTAATATAGAGGACATTAATAATATTTTTATCAAAAATTCAGACAATGGAACTCCTGTTTTTATTAGAAATGTTGCAAATGTAAATATAGGGTTTGCAACCAGATATGGCGCCATGTGTTTTAATGACAAAGGAGAAGTAGCCGGTGCTGTTGTGATGATGCTTAAAGGTGCCAATAGCAATGAAGTAATTGTAAATGTTAAAGAGAGAATTGCCAAAATTCAAAAAACTTTACCAGAGGGTATTATCGTTGAACCATTTTTGGATAGAACTAAAATGGTAAACAATGCTATTGGTACTGTAGAAAAAAACTTGATGGAAGGTGCCTTGATAGTGCTTTTTGTTTTAATTCTATTTTTAGGAAACATAAGGGCAGGTTTGATAGTAGCTTCTGTAATTCCATTGGCCATGTTGTTTGCCATTGTGATGATGAATACCTTTGGTGTTAGCGGCAATTTGATGAGTTTGGGTGCTTTAGATTTTGGGTTGATAGTTGACGGTGCAGTTATAATTGTTGAAGCTGTATTACATAAATTATCAAAAAGTAAATCATTATATAATGTTTCAAATAAGAATTTAAATATAGACGATGAAGTTAAGTCTTCATCTGGTAAAATGATGAATAGTGCTGTGTTTGGACAGATAATTATTTTAATTGTATACTTACCTATATTAAGTTTACAAGGTATAGAAGGTAAAATGTTTAAACCTATGGCTCAAACAGTGGCTTTTGCTCTGATCGGGGCATTTATTTTCTCATTAACCTATATACCTATGATGAGTTCAATTTTCTTGAAGAAAGCAGTTCATGCTAAAGAAAATTTTTCTGATAGATTTATGCATTTTATAGAAAAAAAATATATAAATAGCCTCAAAAAAATATTGTTAAAACAAAAAATGGTAGTCATCTCTACATTTGGTTTATTTGTAATTGCCTTGATTGTTTTATTAAGAATGGGAGGAGAATTTATACCAACATTAGAAGAAGGAGATTTTGCGGTTGAAACGCGATTGCTTACCGGGAGTAATTTAAATACATCAATTGAAGCTACTCAAAAAGCAGCTCATATATTAAAAACAAGATTTAGTGAAGTAGAGAAAATAGTAACAAAAATTGGAAGTGGTGAAATACCAACTGATCCTATGCCAATAGAAGCTGCTGATATGATGATTGTACTTAAAAACAAAGAAGAGTGGGAAAATGCAAAAACATTTAATGAACTTGCTGATAAAATGCAAAAAGCTCTTGAGGAAGTTCCAGGTATAACTGTTGGATTTCAATACCCTGTTCAAATGCGGTTTAATGAATTGATGACTGGTGCTAGACAAGATGTAGTTTGTAAGATATATGGTGAGAATTTAGATTCACTAGCGTTGTATTCTGAAAAATTAGGTAATATTATAAGTAAAGTAGAAGGGGCCAAAGATGTATATATAGAGAAAGTGACTGGCCTTCCTCAAATTACAATTGTATACAATAGACAAGCCATAGCACAATATCAATTAAATATTGAAGATATCAATAGAATGATCAATATTGCTTTTGCAGGTCAAAGTACAGGTTTGGTATTTGAAGATGAAAAGAGATTTGATTTAGTTGTAAGAATGCAGCATGACAAAAGACAAAGTTTAAGTGATGTACAAAATCTATTGATCCCATTACCTTCAGGATTACAAATTCCTTTGAGCCAACTTGCAACTGTTTCTATAAAAGATGGCCCTAATCAAATACAAAGAGAGGATGCCAAAAGAAGAATAGTTGTTGGTTTTAATGTAAGGGGAAGGGATGTGCAAAGTATTGTTAAAGAAGTAGAATCTAAGGTAGAAAAACATATCACTTTTTCGAGTGGTTACTATATAACGTATGGTGGTGCTTTCGAAAATTTAGAAGCAGCCAAGAAACGTTTGTCTGTAGCAGTTCCTATATCGTTGTTATTAATATTTCTGTTATTGTTTTTTGCATTTAACTCAGTAAAGCAAGGTTTGATTATATATTCAGCCATCCCTTTGTCTGCTATTGGTGGTATATATTTCTTAGCGTTAAGAGGTATGCCTTTTAGTATAAGTGCAGGTATAGGTTTTATTGCATTATTTGGTGTGGCCGTATTAAATGGTATAGTTCTGATAACTGAATTTAATAGATTGAAAGAATCTGGCATTGAAGACATGAACGAGATTTTGCTAAGTGGAACTCGATCTAGACTCAGACCTGTGCTTATGACCGCATTAGTTGCTTCGCTTGGTTTTTTGCCAATGGCTTTAAGCAATGGTGCTGGTGCTGAAGTTCAAAGACCATTAGCTACCGTGGTAATAGGAGGGTTAATATCAGCCACTTTTTTAACACTTTTTGTTCTTCCTGTTTTGTATAAATTTTTTAATAAAGAATCAAATGTTCAAAAATAAAATATTATGCATATATATGTTTCTGTTTTATAATATATATGCTCAAAAACCTATAAGTATTGATTCAGCTTGGAGTTTTGCTCAGCTTCATAATGATAAATTAAGAAGTTCTCAACTATATGCCAGTTACTTAAGAAAAAATTCTCAAGCGGCATATCAACTTCCCAATACCATCATAAATACCCAATATGGTCAAATAAATAGTTTCTATTACGACAATCAATTTTCTATTCAACAAAATTTGAGTTTCCCATTGGTGTATAAAACGCAAAAGAATTTTTTGTCAGTATTGAGTAAAATGGGGGTTTTGCAAACTCAAATTGACCTTGTCGAACTCAAAAAGATGGTTTATAGAAAGTATTATGAAATGGTATATATGCAAGATAAATTAAATTTATTGCTGAGACTTGATAGTACATATCTGTCTTTTATTGAAAAGTCAAACGCTAGATATATAAGCGGCGAGACTGATATACTTGAAAAAGTAATAGCCGAAACCCAAAGGGGACAGTTAAACAGTCAAGTATTACAAGCCAATGAAGATTTTAAAGCATTACAAGAAGAGTTTAAATGGTTATTAAATGCAGATATATATTATGTGCCAGAACTTAATACCACTAAATTATTGTCTAAAGAAAACTCTGAATTGACAAAAATAAATAACCATCCAAGTTTGTTAATTTTAGCCAATGAAAAGAATGCTTCAGCCATTCAAACTAAAATTGAAAAAAATAAATTGATTCCTGATTTCAGTTTAGCTTTTATTACTATGAGTATGAAAGGGGTAGGGGCAGACAATGTTTTTTATAATTATAATACCCGTTTTAATTCTTTTCAATTAGGATTATTAGTACCTGTTTTTAATCATGCTCAGAAAAATAAAATTGCAGCTAGTAAAATATATGAACAGTATAGCCTTCAAAATTTCGAGACCAAGAGAAAGCAATTTGTGACTGAATATACCGTAGCTCAAATTAAATATAACAAATCATTACAAACCTATAATTATTATAATAATGAAGCATTAAAAAGTGCTAAACAAATTTTAGTGACAGCCAATAACCAGTTTGCCAAAGGTGAAATTGATTATATGCAATGGGTGTTTTTATTCAACCAATATATAACAATCCATAGCCAATATATAGATACTATCCTTTCATTAAATAATGCCATTATAGATTTAAATTTCTTTAATCCTAAACAATAATTCATATATATGAAATATATAAATAAATTAACAACCATTTTGGTCATGATGACTTTAATAGGTTGCAAAGATTCAAAAAAAGAGATTCCTACAGATACAGTTTTGAAAATTAATTCAATTGTGAATTTATCAAACGAACAGCTTAAGAATGCCGTTATAGAAACTGGTGTTTTAGAAAAAAGAAAAATCTCAACCATTCTTAGAGTGAATGGCAAAATTGATGTCCCACCTCAAAATATGATTTCTATTAGTGTGCCTTTTGGTGGATATTTGAAATCTACTCATTTACTTCCGGGGATGCATATACACAAAGGTGAAATTTTAGCTACAATTGAAGATCAACAATATGTGCAATTTCAACAAGATTATTTATTGGCAAAGTCAAAAGTTAAATATTTGCAAGCAGAGTATATCAGACAAAAAGAATTAAATCAAACCAAAGCGGTAAGCGACAAAGCTTTTCAGCAAGCAGAATCTGATTATAATAGTCAAAAAATAATCATAAAATCTTTTTATGAAAAATTAAAATTGATGCAGCTTGATCCTGATAAATTAGATGAAGGTTCGATAACTAGAAGTATAAATATATATTCACCCATTGAAGGTGTAGTTTCTAAAGTAAATGCCAATATTGGTAAATATATACCTGCTACAGATGTGTTATTTGAATTGATCAATCCTTCTGATATTCATTTAAACTTCACAGTGTTCGAAAAAGATATTGATAAGTTATATGTTGGTCAGAAAGTAGTAGCATTTAATAACCATAAAGCCAACGAGAAATATATATGTGAAATTTTATTAATCAGTTCTGATCTAAAACCTGATAGAACAGCTGAAGTTCATTGTCATTTCGAAGAATATAACAAAACTCTTTTGCCTGGTATGTATATGAATGCTGAAATTGCTTTGCAGTCTGAGAATGCTTTGTCTTTGCCTGATGACGCCATTTTGTTATTTGAAAATGAAAAGTATATATTTATCGAAAAAGATAAGAATAATTATGAGTTAACTAAAGTAGTTGTTGGTGCTTCTCAAGATGGTTTTACGATCATAGAATCACCTAAAAATATTGAGAACAAAAAAATTGTAGTAAAAGGTGCGTATACTTTATTGATGAAAATGAAAAACGTTTCTGAAGAATAAATTTATTTTATTTGGTTTATCCCAATTGGATAGTCTTCAGAAATTTTTCGAATTAGAAACTTAAAATCTTTTTCATTGTTTACAAAATCAAGTTCTGTTGAATCAATAAGTAAAATTTTTTGGTCTACAAGCTTATGCATATAATCAAAGTAACCATCTTGTATGTTTTTTAGATAGTCGTCAGTAATGTCATTTTCATAAACTCTTCCTCTTTTTTTTATGTTTTCTTGAAGCTTTGAAACGGGCTTGTGCAGATATACCAATAGGTCTGGCTTAGGTAATTGTAGGTTTATTATATCAAAAAGTTTTATATATAAGTCATACTCATCGTCATCTAAATTGACTTTTGAAAAAATCAAACATTTAAAAAATATATAATCTGACACTATTCCATTGGTAAACAAATCTGTGATATATAGTTTGCTTTTAAGTTGATTAAACCTAGCAGCCAAAAAACTCATTTCAAGTGGGAAGGCATATTGCTTTGGGTGTTCATAAAACTTTGGTAAAAAACTATTGTCTTCAAACTCTTCTAATATCAATCTTTTATCAAATACTTGAGCTATTCTATTGGCCAAAGCAGTTTTGCCTGTACCAATATTTCCTTCTATAGCTATATATCTGTGATTCACTTTTGGGGTCGATAATTAATTAGGTCTGTACTTGCTTTCTCTCAATATTTTTGGATAATCCCTATCGTTCATTAAGGATATAAGTGAAACTTCTGGGTGCTCATTCATATAGTGTTTCACAATTTGCCATCCGCAATACATCCCAAGTCTTGGTGCTGAGGATGCAGGCACATCTGGAGAAATAGTAAATGGCCCATCTATCATAAATCTTTCATAGTCTGATTCGTTTCCATTGAAAAATAATTTTCTTTGTGCAAAATGATTCCACATATCTGCTTGGTTTTTATCACAAAAATCTAATTGTTTTTTAGTGTATTCTCTTTTGATGGTATCAGAAAGTTCAGGCAGCATCGCATCTATAAAATATTGTTTTTTCCCTTCTTCAATCATAGCCGCTAGAAATGTTTTATGACTGGCTTTCTCTTCAAAAGTATAATAGTAAAGTCCGTGCATGATGGTAGTAACTATATATTCTTTTCTCATTCTTCTTATTTGATAAGTATTTAATTCAGGAATAACTTTATATCCATCAAAATCTTCTCCTAAAAAATGATCAAGACTGATGGCAATAGTATTGGGGAAAACTCTTACTTTAGAACCCACTTCATCTATAATGGTAGTAACTGAAGGAATTTTAGCAGTAGGAAAATGATATTTGAAATGCTTTAAAGCTCCAGTTAATTCTTCATCAATATCTTTTATATCGGTATATTGCTTTTCAACTTCATGATATAGTTTTTTAATTAACGGATGTGTAACAAAATTTTTCAAGCTATCAAACCTATTATAGTTACCATTCATCATTTGATAATTTAACACTCGGTCAACATATAAATTAAAAAACAAGCTATCACGCGTATAAACAGATTGTAGCGAGGATTCATAATGGTTTAAGTCTGCTGAAAATATCTCCTTCTCAAATCTATAAATGGTTGGTTTTACATTAATTTCATCTGTATCTATGTTTAATCGGTCTGAATGACAAGAGGCTATTGTGACAAAAATCAATGAAATATATAACCATTTAATATTTTTATACATGTGTTTTTGCATATTTTTGCTTTAAGTTTGCAAACATACTAACGTAAATCTAATTATATACATATGAAAAAAATACTTATAGCTGTTTTACTTCTAAGTAATACAGTATTCGCTCAAACTAAAGACAATAGTGCTAATCAATTTAAATATAGATTTGGTGTAAAAATAGCTCCTAATGTGGCTTGGCTTAAAAGTGATGATAAATTATTGACGAATGATAAAGCGACAGTCAACTTTTCTTATGGTCTTACATTCGATTATAGATTAAGTAAAAGTAAAACTTTTATGTTCACAACTGGTTTTGATGTGACTAATATTAACAGTAAGTCAACTATAAACAAGGGGCTAAGTTTTACCAATCCTAAATACGATACTTCGTCTACTAAAGACTTAACTTCTAATTCTACAAAATATAGCAACAAACTTAAATATTTAGAAATCCCTTTGTTGTTTTCAGGCAGAACTAAAGAAATAGGATATATGACTTATTTTTTTCAAGCTGGTTTCACTCCTTCATTTTTACTCAATCAAAAAGCATATATAACTCCTGACAATTCTAAGATTGCCATTGATGGTAAAGTATTGTTAAATTCAGATTTGAAAGAAGACTATGTAACCAAACAAGACGATATAGCTATGTTTAGAATGGGATATATATTGGGTGCTGGGGCTGAATATAATTTACAAGGAACCACTTCACTTATAGGAAGCATCAGGTTTAATAATGGGCTGTTTAATATAATGAAAGACCCAAACAAAGAATTCCTACCAGTTAAAAATAGTTATATATCACTTAATATTGGTATCGTTTTTTAATGCTTAAAGTTGCTCTTGTTCAGCTTAATCCTCATGTTGCCAATATTGAGGAGAACTCGAATAAAATAATATCTTATATAAATCAAGCTAAACTAAAAGGCGTTGATTTGGTGGTATTTCCTGAGTTGAGTATATGTGGGTATCCGCCCATGGATTTTCTTAATTTTAGTGAATTTGTAAACAACTGCAACAAAGCTATTAATAAAATAGCCGAAGAATGTACTGATATAGCTGCAATTGTTGGTGGACCATTGGTTAACCCTTTGCCGGAAGGTAAAGATTTATATAATGCAGCTTTTATTCTTGAAGCAGGTAAAATTAAACAAACCATCAAAAAAACACTCTTACCCAATTATGATGTTTTTGACGAATATAGATATTTTGAACCCAATAACGAGTTTCAATTAGTTACTTGTAAAGGGGTGAAAATGGCTCTTACTATTTGTGAAGATTTATGGAATTTGAATAGCAATCCTTTATATATCAAAAACCCTATGGACGAATTGATAAAATTTGAACCAGATTTGATGATAAATATTGCTGCTTCACCTTTCTCTTATACCCATCCTCAAAAACGCAAAGAAGTTTTAATTGATAATATTTCTAAATATAATATTCCGGTGATGTATGTCAATCAATCGGGTGCTCAAACCGAATTGGTTTTTGACGGTAACTCGCAAGTGATGAATACCGATGGGACTTCCTTTTGTATGAGAAGTTTTGATGAAGCCATGGAGGTTTTTTGTGTTGAAAATAACTATATATTACCCTTAGATAATCTCAGAAAAACATATACGCAAAATGCTGACTTTTCAGAATATGAATTAATTGAATGGGCTTTGGTTCAAGGCATCAGAGATTATTTCAAAAAATCTGGTTTTAGTAAAGCTATTCTTGGTTTAAGTGGGGGAGTAGATTCAGCCCTTGTTCAGGTTTTAGCAACCAAAGCTTTAGGGGTTGAAAATGTGTTACCAGTGCTCATGCCTTCTCAATATTCATCAGACCATTCTGTATCTGATTCTTTAAAACTGATTGAAAACCTTGGCTGTAAAGAACATTTTATAGTTCCTATCAAGTCAGTATATACTGAGATTGAAAATACACTTAAACCCTTTTTTCTAGATAAACCCGCTAATGTAACTGAAGAAAATATACAATCAAGAATTAGAGGTTTATATGTAATGGCTTTGAGCAACAAACACGGACATATATTGCTAAATACTTCTAATAAAAGTGAATTGGCTGTTGGCTATGGTACGTTATATGGCGATATGGCTGGGGGACTTTCAGTGATTGGAGATTTATATAAAACTCAAGTATATAAGTTGTGTGAGTGGATTAATAAAGACCAAGAAATTATCCCTAATAATATACTGATAAAAGCCCCAAGTGCTGAGCTCCGCCCTGGGCAAAAAGATTCTGATTCGTTACCTGATTACGATATTCTTGACAAAATCTTATATCATTATATCGAAGAAAATAATTCTGCCAATCAATTAATAGAGATGGGGTATGAGGCAAATTTAGTAAATAGAATATTGAGATTGGTGAACATGAATGAATATAAAAGAAAACAAACGCCTCCAATATTAAGAGTTTCTCCTAGAGCTTTTGGCTCAGGCAGAAGAATGCCAATTGTAGCAAAATATTAGTTTTGTTGTTTTAATTGTTTCTTGTATTTTGCGTGGGTTAATTAATATCAACTCATGAAAAAAAATATACTATTACTTTTTGTTTTATTTAGTTCTCTTGGACATATATATGCCCAAGGTGGATGGTCGCAAAATCTAAACTTCACCGGAGCAGCAAGAACTTTCCCATCTACATTTACTATTGGTACTGATGTATATATGGGATTAGGTTTAAAAACAATTGCACCACAATCACCATGTAAAGATTTCTGGAAATTTAACCCAACCACTGGTACATGGAGCCAAATGGCAGATTTTGGTGGGTTAGCTAGATGGGCTGGTTATGGCTTTTCTATCGATGGAAAAGGGTATGCAGGTAATGGAAGAGATTCTGTTCCTAACTCGTTTAATGACCATTGGGAATATGATACCACTACCAACAGCTGGACACAAAAAGCCAATTTCCCTGGTGCTACCAGAAGAGGTTGTGCAGCTGCGTCATACAACGGAAAAGGGTATGTAGGTATGGGATGGGATGGTACCAACTATTATGATGATTGGTATGAGTATGACCCAACAAATGATACATGGACACAAAAAGCCAGTTATCCTTTTGGTGCTATTAATTATCCATGTGCTTTTACTTTAGGCGATCAAATATATGTAGGTACTGGTTATAATGCTACCACCTATTCTTCTAACTTTTGTAAGTACGACCAAGCAACCGATTCATGGAATAACATGAATGGTATCAGCGGTTCAGGTAGATATGGTGCTGCTGCTTTTGTTGTTGGTGGCTATGCATATGTGGGTACTGGAGGTACACAAAACAATACCCCTTTTACTGATTTTTGGAGATATGATACTGCTACTGGTGATTGGACCCAAATGTCTGATATGCCTGGTGCCACTAGATATTGTGCAGCATTTTCATATGGCGGTAAAGGCTATGTGGCCTTAGGCGATTCTAATAATGCCCTTCGTACATATATATGGACTTTTGACACCACCAGCATATATACGCAAGTGAGTAATGCTAACTTATGTCCTAAAACAACAAATACGGTTCAATTCACAACCACAGATAGTCTTGACCCAAGTAATATGTTTATTCTTGAAATATCTGATTCATCGGGCGATTTCACCTTCCCAACCGCATTAGATACGGTTTATGGAAATGTGAGCGATAGTTTTGTGTTTGATTTGCCATCATCCTTACCAGCTGGGGTGCATTATCTCATGCGAACAAGATCTTCTCTGCCTTCAATCAATGGTTATGTAACAAGTCAATATATATCAATAAACCAAGCACCAATAATAGTAATTCCTGGTAGCACATCGCAATCGTTTTGTGGCAATGGAAGTATTAAATTGGCTGCTGATACAAGTTATATAGGTGTGAACTATGAATCATTTTACTTAGATATTATATATGATGCTACTAAAGGCCAAAGCACTTTGTCAAACTCAGATAAAGTATATATGCACTCAGGAACAACAGATACTACGATAACTGGGACTACATGGTCTAATATAGTAGGAAATTATGGACAAGATGATGGTATAGGAAAAATGGATTCTTTAGGCAATGACCTTTGGAAAATTTCGATAGATGTATCTAAATATTATTCACTAGGTTATGGTTATGGTGCAAAATATATAGCCATGACATTTAGAAATGGTGATGGAACCAAAACAGGTAAATCAAGTAGTAATGATGATATATACATCAATATATATAATGGCAATGTTATTAATTCTACATCTAATGCTGTTTCTGCTTCTTTCAGATCTGGCTATCAATGGCTAAATGCCAATGGCGTAATTGCTGGTGCCAATGGTCCAGTATATCAAGCCAGCACCACAGGCGATTATAAATTAGTGGTAAGTGGAATCTGCAGCGATACTTCTCAAACGTATTCTGTACAAGCATTCTCTAGTTTTAATTCTGGTTATATATTGTCTGCTTCGTCTGTGTGTTTAGGCACTGCCATTAATTTTGACGATACAACTTCATCAAATTCAAATGGATCCAGATTGTGGAATTTTGGTGATGGTAGCAATACATCTCAAGTTAAATCTCCTTCTCATACATATAGTGCTGCAGGAAATTATACTGTTACTTTATATTTATATTATGCTGGCGGTTGTGTTGACTCAGTTAAAAAGAATGTGACTGTAAATCCAAATCCTACTGCAAGTATTAATGCTGTATATAACAATACCCAATGCGAATCAAAAAATGTATATAGTTTCATCGATGCTTCATCTGCTGCTGGGGGGGCAATTGCTTCAAGAAGTTGGAACTATGGTGATGGTTTTGTGGATACTGCTAGCAATTCTAATCACTCTTATACATCAGCTGGTGCATATAAAATGACTTTAATTGTAACGTCAGATAAGGGTTGTATAGATTCTGCATCACTAAATTTAACCATCAATCCATCTGTTAAACAAAATATGTTTATAAACGCTATTACCCAATGTTTAACAGGTAATAGCTTTAGTTTTATTGATAGTTCAACTATATCAAGCGGCACTATATCACAACACGATTGGGATTTTGGCGATGGAAATAATTCGTCAAATACTATTTCTCCTAGTCATTCATATACAACAGCAGGTTCGTATCAAGTAAAACTAATCAATGCCACCAATTTAGGTTGTGCAGATACATTAATAAGAACAGTGACTGTAGTAAACAAACCTACTGCTTCTGTTTCTCCGGCTTCAGTTCAACCATTCTGTCAAGGTGGTTCTGTTACATTAAAAACGTCAAGTAATACTGGTTATACATATCAATGGTTTAAAAATGGAACTGCTATAACTGGTGCCAATGCTGATAGTATAGTAGTTAGCGATTCAGGTGATTACCATGTAACTATTCAAGTACCAGGTGGTTGTGGAGATACTAGTAAATCGGTAACTATTAAGGTTAAACCTAAAGTTACACTTTCTAGTATCAGTGGTAAATCATTGGTAATGGGTACTATGCAACAATCATATACAGTAGCCAAAATGAGTGGTGTTACATATAACTGGATAGTAACGGGTGGTGTTATCCAAAGCGGACAAGGCACTGATTCTATAGTAGTGCTTTGGAGTGTTGGAACTGGTAAGGTTAAAGTATATGCTGAATGTGCTGATACCGTTTCGTTAGATGTGACTATTACATTAGTTATAAGCAACAACAAACTAGCTCAACTTATTCATATATATCCTAACCCAACTAAAGATGTGTTAACCATTGATGCTTCTAATATTGCCCAAACATATACCCTTAAATTGGTAGATATTCATGGAAAACAATTGATGATTCAAAATAAAAACACAGGCATCACATCGCTTGATTTGAGTCAATTGCCAGCAGGTATATATATTGTTGAATGGGATAACCAACAAGATATATACAGACAAATGATTATTAAAGAATAAGAAACTAATATAAAAATAGAAAACTCCGATATCGCTTAGATGTCGGAGTTTTTTTTATTCTAACAACACGTTATCGTCTTTCTCCAAGAACCGTGATACCAATATAAAAGTAGGGTTTGTAATCCGGATTAAAACATCTCAAACCTTTTTTGATATAAGAGACTCATTTCAAATTATAAATTACCAACGTTATCGCCGTTTTCCAAGATCGTTGATACTATTATAAAAGTAGGATTTGCAATCCGGATTTAAACACCTCAATCCTTTTTTGTTATATGAGACTCTTTTCAAATAACAGATTACATATAAATGTCAATTTATAAATCTAAAGAATCCTTCAATATTATTCCATCTCGAATCTAAATATTTTCTAAAGAATAAATTGACTTAAATTCCCTTTTTTTGCATCATGAAAAAGAGTTTATATATATTACTGTTTGTTTTTTTATATGCATGCATCAACCAAACTACAACTCCATCTAATATTGATTCTACTGCAACTCAAGTAAATCAAACAAATGATATGGTATTAGATTCCAATCAACACACAACAACTATTGAAAAAGAAATTGAGATTCTCACTTTAGAAAACGGAACATTTGGTTATTTTATTCAATACAATGGAATGAAGATTAAACAAACAACCATTCCTAGTGCTGCCGGTAAAAACGGTTTCCATTCAAAAGTAGATGCTGAAAAAGTGGCTAGCTTAGTGCTGCAAAAAATTAAAAGAAACGAAATGCCTCCCACCGTTTCTTCATCTGAACTTGATAGCTTACAAGTAGTGAGATAATATTTTTTTAACACATATTTTTCTTATCTATTATTTTTGATTTCTCACGTAATTTGCGACTCATTTTTTACATACACATGAAAAAACATTTCAGCATTTTATTGGTTTTATTGTCTTTGCAATATTTAGCAATTTCCCAAGCAGTTCTAGTCGAAAGTATTGATGCCAAAGGAAATGAATTAACCATCCCATACAAAAAATACAAACTCAAAAATGGTCTAACCATCATCATTCACGAAGACCATAGCGACCCTGTGGTGCATGTTGATGTTACCTACCATGTGGGTTCGGCCAGAGAAGAAATCAGTAAAAGTGGTTTTGCCCATTTTTTCGAGCATATGATGTTTCAAGGTAGTGAACATGTGGGTGACGAAATGCATTTTAAGTATATAACAGAAGCAGGAGGTACCCTTAATGGAACTACCAACAGAGACAGAACCAATTATTTCGAAACATTGCCAGTGAACGGATTAGAATTAGCACTATGGCTAGAGTCTGACCGCATGGGTTTCTTACTCGATTCAGTAACACAAGCCAAGTTTGAAGTGCAACGCTCTACAGTTAAAAATGAAAGAGGTCAGCGTTACGACAATGTTCCATACGGACTTGTAGGCGAAAATATTGCTAAAAACTTATATCCTTATGGTCACCCATACAGTTGGCTTACCATAGGTTATACCGAAGATTTAGATAGAGTTGATGTAAATGATTTGAAAAGATTTTTTATGCGTTGGTATGGACCTAACAATGCCACACTTACTGTAGGTGGTGACATAAATACGGCTGAAGTATTAAAATTAGCAGAGAAGTATTTTGGTTCAATTAAACCTTGTCCTGCAGTTACCAATGCTCCTAAAGCTGTGGCTAAAATTACTTCTGATAGATATGTGAGTATGGAAGACAATATCAGATTTCCTCAATTGTCTAAAACTTTCCCTTCAGTACCTCAATACCATCCTGACGAGCCATCATTAGATATTTTGGCTTATATCATAGGTAACGGTAAAAATTCTTTATTATATAAAAACTTCGAAAAATCAGGTAAAGCCATCAGTTCATCTGCTTCAAACGGTACTTACGAATTAGCTGGCGAATTTCAATTCACCATCAGAGCTTACCCAGGCACTTCTCTTAAATCTATGGATTCATTGTTAACAGCTACACTTCAACAGTTTGAAAAAAATGGTATAAGTGACGATGATTTACAAAGAGCAAAAGCTTTTTACCAAACCAATATTGTGAGTGGCTTAGAGTCTGTAGGGAATAAAGTTTCAAGGTTAGCTGCTTATCAAACATATACAGGCAATGCCAACTATATAAGTACTGAATTGGCTGCATATAATAAAGTTTCGAAAGAAGATTTATTAAGAGTATATGCTCAATATGTTAAAGGTCGCCCTTCACTTACAATGAGCGTAGTTCCTAAAGGTATGACAAACCTAAAAGCAGCTGACGACAATTATTCTGTCGATCAAGCTAACTATAAAAAACCCAAAGACGAATACGCTGGTTTGAAATATAATAAAGCTACCGATACTTTTAATAGAAACTTAAAGCCGTCATTAGCTTTGATGCCAGCTGATAGACCCATAAATATGTGGTTTAAAACTTTAAACAATGGCGTAAAAGTGAATGGAATTGAAAACAACGAGACACCCATGATAGAAATGCAAGTGGTGCTCAAAGGCGGTCATTTATTAGATGCATATCAACCTGATAAAAATGGTTTGGCTGAAATTACGGCTAGGATGATGAATGAATCTACCTTGTCGCTATCAGCTGAAGATATCAGTAACGAATTAGCTAAACTGGGTAGCAGCATATATATTAGCAACAGTGGGGAAGCCACTACCTTATCTATGAGTTGTAAAAAAGAAAAATATCCGCAAACCATTGCCTATTTTATGCAACGAATCAAAGAACCTAAATTTGACTCAGCTGAGTTTGAAAGAGTAAAAAAACAAATATTAGAAGGCATCGCCAATCAGGCCAATCAACCTACAGCTATTGCCTCAAAAGTATTTAATTCATTGATATATGGAAACCAAATAATCAAAGGTTTGCCTGAAAATGGTACTATCGAATCAATAAAGAAAATTACTTTAAACGATGTTAAAGAATTTTATAAAAAATATTATAACCCTTACCATGC
Organism: Bacteroidota bacterium; assembly: GCA_947460345.1. Taxonomy (GTDB): domain Bacteria; phylum Bacteroidota; class Bacteroidia; order UKL13-3; family UKL13-3; genus CANHGM01. The sequence continues at coordinate 75,646 of CANHGM010000012.1, forward strand.
TTATGCTAATGTGGTAGGAAATATATCTGAAGGTGAAGCATTAAATGGACTATCTTTTATAAACCAATGGAACAAGAACGCATATGAACTTCCAATTATTCCTAGCATTGAAGCAAAAGACAAACCTAAAACTAAAATATATATGGTTGACAAACCTGATGCTGCTCAAAGTGAAATCAGAATCGGTTCTCGTACCATTCCATTTGAAGTATTTGGAGACCATTTTAAACTTAGATTCTTTAACTATGCTTTAGGTGGGAATTTTAATAGCAGAATTAATTTAGATTTAAGAGAAAAACATGGTTGGACTTATGGTGCACGTAGTGATTTTGGAGGAAGCTCAATGGCTGGTGTTTTTTTAGCCAGTGCTGGGGTAAAGAAAAATGCAACCGACAGTTCTGTAAGAGAGTTTATGAGCGAAATTCAAAATTATTTATTGGCTGGTATGACTGATGCAGAATTTGAATTTACCAAAAATGCCATGATTCAAGGTGAAGCTCTTAAATACGAAAGACTAGGTCAAAAATTATCATTCTTACAAATAGCCATGGAGTATAACTTAGACCCTATGTATATACAAAATAGATTCCATGCCATTCTTTCATTGAATAGGGTAGAGTTGTTAAAACTAGGGAATGGAAATGTTATCCCATCAAATATATATATATTGGTAGTTGGTGATAAAAAAACAATCAAACCAGGACTTGAAAAAATGGGTTACGAATTAGTGGAATTAGACAAAGAAGGAAATAAAATTAATTAATTATATACATGCAAGATCAAATAAATAGTGATATTAAAAAGGCCATGTTAGCACGTGATGAGGCTGGTCTTAGAGCTTTAAGAGGAATTAAAGCGGCATTTCTATTGGCTGCAACAGAAAAGGGAGCAGCTGAAACGTTAACTGAAGAAAAAGCAATTCAAGTATTACAAAAGCTGGCCAAACAACGCAAAGATTCTCTTGATATATATACCCAAAATGGGAGAGAAGATTTAGCCAAAATGGAAAAAGAAGAACTTGAAGTTATATCAAGATATTTACCTGCCCAACTAAGCGAAGATGAAGTAAGAAATATATTAAAATCTATTATAGCTGAAACCGGTGCTTCTTCTCTTGCTGATACTGGTAAAGTAATGCCTTTAGCAATGAAACAAACAGCTGGTAAGGCTGATGGTAAAATGATTTCTGCATTATTAAAAGAATTATTAAGCTAAAAAAATAGATACAAACATGTTATTACTCGATGGAAAATTAGCCTCTGAACATTTTAAAATTGCTATTAAAAGCAAAATAGACCATTATTTATCTTTGGGTTATAGACCTCCGCATCTTACTGCTGTAATTGTAGGGAATGACGGTGCAAGCGAAACATACGTTAGCAGTAAAGAAAGAAACAGCAAAGCTTTAGGCATGACTAGCGAAATTATTCGTTTGCCTAGTTCATGCTCTGAAGAAGAGTTGTTGAATGTAATAGATGAATTGAATTTATTAGCTCATGTCGATGGATATATAGTGCAAATGCCTTTACCTAAACATATATCTGCCAATAAAGTGATCGAACGTATTGACTTTAAAAAAGATGTAGATGGTTTTCATCCAATGAATACAGGCCATATGTTTAAAGGTTTACCTTCATTGTTGCCAGCTACGCCTATGGGTGTTTTAATGATGTTAGAATATTTTAAAATTGACACCGTTGGCAAACATGCAGTGGTAATTGGTAGAAGCGATATTGTAGGAAAACCTATGACGGCTTTGTTGTCACGCAATGCTTACCCTGGCAATTGCACAGTTACTATGTGTCATAGCAAAACAGTTAATGTAGAAAAATATACATTAGATGCTGATATATTAGTAGTAGCTTCTGGTATTCCTGAAATGGTTACTGCAGATATGGTGAAACCTGGAGCTGTGGTAGTAGACGTAGGGATTTCTAGAATTGAAAATAAAAATGTAGATAAAGGATATGAAATAAAAGGTGATGTGCATTTTGATTCAGTAAAAGAGGTAGCTTCTGCTCTAACGCCTGTTCCTGGTGGTGTTGGTCTAATGACTATATGTGGGTTGATGATGAATACCCTTCAAGCATATGAAGAAAATTATATCAAAAGCCACCCTGATTTATAAGTAAAATATAAATTTACTTATCTAAAATAAATAATATAAATTTGTGTCGAAATGAATAGTGTTCAATTATCTGATGATATAAACCAAAGAGTAGAAGTAGCCTTACAATCTATCAGACCTTATTTGATAGCAGATGGAGGCAATGTAGAATTAGTAGAAATAACTTCTGATCTTATAGTTAAACTAAAATTGACTGGTGCTTGTAGCAGTTGCGATATGAGTCATATGACCATGAAAGCAGGCTTAGAAGAAGGAATCAAAAAAGCAGTACCTGAAATTCAATCTGTAGTTTCTATTTAAGATAGCTGTTCATGTTTATTGAACCTAGAAGTAATAAAACAAACAAAGGCTGGATTGAGGTTGTTTGCGGCAGTATGTTTAGTGGCAAAACTGAAGAACTCATCAGAAGATTAAAAAGAGTTAAAATTGCCAATCAGAAATTTGAAATTTTTAAACCAGCGGTCGATACAAGATATGATGAAGTGGAAGTAGTAAGTCACGATAAGAATTCTATTACAAGCACGCCTGTTCCCAATTCTTTACAAATTTTATTGTTGGCCAATGAGGTGGATGTAGTGGGTATAGATGAAGCACAATTTTTCGATTCAGAACTACCTGATGTGTGTACCAAATTAGCCAATAAAGGCATCAGAGTTATCATTGCCGGACTCGATATGGACTATTTAGGCAAGCCTTTTGGGCCTATGCCTCAACTAATGGCTATTGCCGATTATGTAACTAAAGTTCATGCTATATGTATGCAATGTGGCGATATAGCTACACATTCTTATAGAAAAGCGGCTTCACAACACTTGGTTTTGCTTGGCGAAACAGATAGTTATGAGCCTAGATGCAGGAGCTGTTTCGAAGAAGATATGAAACCAACAGATATATAATAGATGAAGATTAAAATATTTACATTTAATCCCTTTGGTGAGAATACATATATAGTATATGATGAGATTACATTAGAGTGTATGATTATAGATCCAGGTTGTTATAACCAAGCGGAAGAAAATGAGATAAGTGCTTATATAACGGCACATCAATTGAAACCTGTTTTATTAGTGAATACACATTGTCATATAGATCATATTATGGGCAATGGATATATAAGTAGCACCTATAAGTTGCCATTGCATTTGCACAAAGATGAAGAGCAAACCATGCAGCACAGTTCAGGCTGGGGCAAAATGTACGGATTAGAAATAGGTTTGCAACCTACAGATAGAATTTATATAGATGAAACCAGTACACTAAATGTTGGTTCATATCAGTTTAAAATATTTTTTACACCAGGGCATAGTATTGCCAGTATTAGTTTTTATTGTAAGCAAATGAATCTTTTATTTTCTGGTGATGTTTTATTTAATCTAGGAATTGGTAGATATGACCTGCCGTGGGGCAATCTAGAAACTTTGACACAGTCAATAAAAACGCAACTATATACTCTTCCAGATGAAACAAAAGTTTTTGCTGGGCACGGAGATTCAACCACTATTGGGTTTGAAAAATTGAATAATCCTTATGTGAATTTGAGGTAGTATTGATTTCCTATTAATTTTTTTTCTTTTTTATTTTCGTATGTCATGAGTCAAATATTTGGCTTTAAATAATTATATAAGTATATTTTTTTTATGCAAAAAATAATGACTAAACGAAAAACACGACATAATTAATGAATGTGTTTTGTGGGATTTGTAGTAGTAATATTTTTCGAATCTTGTTTTCATTTTTTTTGTAAGTATCACATTTATAAATTTTTATATGTTTTTGATACAGCAACCATGACAAGTTGTATCACAGATTGTACTACAAAGGTTTGTGTATATATATTACAAAATATGTATATATATAACTAAAAATTTGGGCTCCGTTTTAAGAGAAAATTGTATTTGTAAATCGATAACAAATACAACAATGAAAAACTTATTAAAATTTATCACAACTATCATACTTAACTTAACCTGTGTAAGTATATATGCACAAAACTGCACAGTAAATGCAGGAGTAGATAAAGTTATTTGCAGTGGTTCAACTGATTCATTACTTGGTAATGCATCAGGACTTTTTCAAACAAAACCAAAATGGACAATTGTTGGAAATTCCGGAGCATCAATTCAAAATGTTGATAGTCTAACAACTTTTGTTTCAGGGTTAGTTAGAGGTAATATATATCAATTTAAAATAAGTGCAACCTGTAAAGATGGTTCAAGTGTATATAATAATGTTAAAATTAATTATGCCCAATTGCCAAGCTCGCCATTTGCAGGAAATGATACTGATATTTGTTTAATTCAAGGTACGAAAGTAAAACTGAATGCTAAAAGTGTTGGTTCAGGCGAGGTGGGAATTTGGTCTATAGCTCAAACTTATACAGGAACTTTTTCTGATAGCAATTCTGCGTCTGCATTTTTTAATACTAAAATTAGTGGTTGTTACAATTTAAAATACACGCTAAGATGGACAGTTAGCAATGGTTTTTGTAATTTGTTTGATGACATGAATATAAATTACATAAGTGGAGCAGCAGTTTCTGCTGGTAAACATCAAGTAATTAAATGTAGTTCTAAAATAAAACTTAATGGTTCTTGCCCAGGTGAAGATTCAGCAGCAGGAACTTGGACTTTAATCAGTGGACCATCAGGTTCGTCATTTGATAATGCCCATAAATATAATGCGTCATTATTAAATATTCAGATTGGAACTTATTTGCTAAAATGGACTGTTAATAGCAATTGTGTTTCGGGAAGCGATACTGTTTCTTATGATGTAGTTTCTATTACGCCTCCAACACCAGCAAATTCAGGCGCGAATGTTAATTATTGCTATTCAAGTGTCCCAGCTCATATTTTTCTTGCTGGCAATGCACCTACTTCAGGCGAAGTTTCTTATTGGGTGCAAACTGGAGGTCCTTTAGTTACAATCGTAAATGATTCAAACCCTAATACTGAAATTATAGGTATAACAAAAAAAGGAGTATATAAATTTAAGTATGGCATTTCTAATGGTGTATGTGTATCTGAATCAAATAAAATTATAACTATCGAAGGTGATTCACTAATTGATGCAGGACCAGATTTTACTTTAGCTTGTAATGTAAAAGAAAATATGATGAAACCAAAAACTTCAGGTGGAACTTGGTCTATCTTAAGCGGACCATCAGCTGCTAAAGTTAATGGAAATAGAGTACATGATTTAAACACTCAAGGGGTATATACATTTTTATACTCTTATACAGGTAAATGTGGTATGTATTATGATACAGCATTGGTTGTAGCATCTTTCACTCCTTCAAAATCAAATGCAGGTACAGATCAATCTTTTGCTTGTAATATTACAACTGGCAGCTTAGCAGCCAACAAACCCAAAGTTGGATTTGGTAAATGGGATCAAATCTCTGGACCTTCATATGTTGTGTTTGGTGATATTAATGATCCTTCTTCTGTCGTGTCAAATCTAATTGAAGGAGCTTATATATTACGTTGGACTATAGAAGCAGGGCCAACATCAATTGAATCAACAGATGAAATTAGTATATTCGTTTCGTCATCAACTCCTACAAAATCAGATGCTGGAGCTGATCAAATAGTTGGATACAATACTCCTGTTTATCTTAATGGAAATAATCCTTTGAAACAAGAAGCTGGTTTTTGGAAACTAATCTCAGGTTCAGGTATTACATTTTCTGATTCTACCAATCCAAAAGCGGTGATGAACGGAACAAAAGCTAATAATAAATACACACTGGTTTGGAAAATATATAATAGCTGTGGAAATAGTTTCGATACTGTATATATTAAAACTACAAACAAACAAGGTCCTTCAGCAGCGATTGCATGCAATGATATTTGTCTTGCATCTGGCACTCAAACTACACGTCTTACTTCAACAGCTCCAACATTTGGAATTGCACAGTGGTTTCAATTAAGTGGTCCAACCAAAGCATATTTCGAAGATTCAACTAGCAATAATACCGGCATCACTAATTTGGTTAATGGTCAATATATATTTGTTTGGTCAGTTTCAGATTCTGCACAACAAGTAAATAAAGATTCAGTATTAGTTACAATTTCAGATCCAGCCTCAAAAGCCAATGCCAATGAAGATCAGGTTATTTGCGATGTAACCGCTTTACTTTCAGGTAATGTACCAACTGTAGGTAAAGGAATTTGGAGCTTGGTCATTGGAGTTGGTGAAATCAATATTCAAAATCCTAACAATGCAGTTTCATTGGTTAACGGATTAGATTCAGGAAAGTTCACATTTAGATATACTATAACTAATGGTGCATGTGCATCTAATTTTGATGAAATGGATATTCTTGTCATGAAGAAACCAACAATAGCAAATGCAGGTAAAGATATCTCTGGTTACAACTTAGATTCAGTTTTACTTCAAGCCAATGTAGCGAAATCTGGCAAAGGTGCTTGGAGCATAGTTAGTGCTGAATTAGGCAAACCAAGTTTAGAAAATATATACAACCATTGCACCGTGATTAAAGGTTTAAAACCAGGTGTTACTAAACTGGTTTGGACAATAGCTGGAAATGGAATCTGTCCTTCTTCTGAAGATACAATTACTATTACCAATCTTTTGTATCCATACAAATTAATTAAACAAACCACTTGTGAAAATACTTCAGTAATACTTTCGGTTGATGACTCTTCAGCTTTACCTGGTGAATGGGAACAAATCTCAGGCACTAAATTAAATATCACAACCGTTGGTGGTGGATATCCTCAAGTAAAATCAAATGCCAAAGCAATTCAAATTATGGCAAATAAGGCAGGAACTTATATTTTTAAATATACTTATTATGCCATAGGAAGTGTTAAACCTTATGCATTAGATACCCTTGTGATTAATCCTCTTCCAATAGCTTTTGCAGGAGTTGATTATAAAATTAATAAAGATAGCGGTGAAATATTAAATCTAAAAGGAAGTGTGAATGCTCAGATCAAATATGAGTGGATACAAGTTTCAGGACCTAAAGCTGTTATTCGCAATCCAAAATCAAGCTTTACTAGAGTTGAATACACTGATCCAGGAAAATATATATTTAGATACTTTGCCACCAATGGAACTTGCGATAAGTCTGACGATATAGAAATAACTGTTGTAGGAGAACCTAAAAATGAAATACCAGCTGACACAACCCAAAAAGTTACTGCTAAAGTATTTGTTCCTAATGCTTTCTCTCCTGATGGAAACGGGTTGAATGATAATTTTGGACCAGTGTCGCAAGAGAACATTGATTATGTGATGGAAGTTTATAACCGTTGGGGAGAAAAAGTATTCTCAGGAAATCAACAAACTGATGGTTGGAATGGAACATTCCGCAATGATGCTTGCCCATCTGAAGTATATATATGGGTAATATCATATACAACCAAAGATGATAAAGGATATGTTCAAGGTGAGACTCTCTCTGGTCAAGTGGCGTTAGTTCGTTAATAATAGGCAGTGGTTGTATGTTAATTAATAATTAAGAAAGTTTTTTCATTGTATTGTAATTGTTTATAGGCCGGCGAGAATTCTCGCCGGTTTTTTTTATTCAGCATCCATTAAAAGTACAGATATTAGGCGTGCTATGTAGAAGTTTAAACAGATGTTTTTTTATCTTAAACCATAACAAAAATACCTATATAATTTGAGTTGTAGTCGTTTCTACTACAAATTGTTTCATGATAGTACTATATATTATTTTTTTCAATACCCGCAACTTTGTATCATAATAAAAAACCAAATATTATGAAAACACTTATCAGCATTCTTCTTTTGTCTAACATGGCTAATGCGAACAATAACAGTTCTCTTTTATCTTTAACTAATAGCGAATTAAAAAACCAATCAGTTTCTGATGCATATATATCAACCTCTAACGAAAGTAATTTGTATAAAGAATTTGCAAATTCAAATTTAGAAGATATGAATATTTTTATTCAAGCTAGCGAAGTTGAAAATCCTAATCATAAAACTTCTTCAAAATGCAATCATCAAAATGATTCAAATAAAAATGAAGAAGGACATGCTCAACAATGTATAGAAAACAAAAATGAAGATCAGGCTTCTTCTAAATCTGATTTTTTTGATAAAATTCCAACTGAGGGTTTTGGATTAATCTTTAAAGTAATTGAGATAAATGTTTCACTTAAAGGCAACGGTTTTCATTCTATTAACGAAGCTGTTTCAAGCATTCCAGATGGCGTTTCAAACTTCAAATATAAAATTTTAGTAGATACAGGGATATATGAAACTGAAACTATAGACTTGACCAACAAACCATTCGTAAGTATCATTGGTTCAGGCAGCAGACAAACCATTATAAAACCAAGCAAAGAAAGCCAAAACCTTATAGTTTTAGGTGCATACAATGAGGTATCCAATTTAAGACTAACCAAAACAGATTTCAATTTTGCGGCCATCGTTTGTAATAACTCGGGTAACTTTTCAATCGGTAGAGACTTGGTTATCGATCGTTGTGGCTACGGAATAGTGATGACTTCAAATTCTCACACTACACCATGTGCATTCTATGGTGAAAGAATAGAAATTTTAAACGCAAAAAACAATCCTGTATTTGTAAAGTCTGATTTCTCAGGTAAAGCCTATGTTCAATTTCAAAACTTAATAGTTTTGACAACTGAAGGTTTCTCTAAAGGAATTTGTGTTTCAGGTAAACATTCTATAGCAGATATTGAGAATAGCTGTTTCCATAAATCACCTAAAGTATTAGGTTCTCCTTTAACTTCTTTAGCCGGAGGTGTAATTCAAACTGCAATAATTCATACTGCAGGATGGGAAGATTCAGAAAGCAACAATTTTGAATTTGTATGTAATTAATTAAAATTTGTTAAGAAAATTCTTACATAATTAGGTTCAATAAACAATTTCAACAAAAATTATCTAAAGAGAAAGATACTTTAGAAAAATAAAGTACCTTTCACCAAAGAAGTTTACTTGCAATGTAAACATACAAACTAATAAATTACGAACAAAGAGTTCTTATATCACACTATCTAAAAGAAGGTAAGAATCAAAGTGAAATTGGCAGATTATTGAGTAAAGATAGAAGTGTAATAAGTAGAGAAATCAGAAGAAATTCTAGTAGTGGTAGTTATCAGCTATATTCTCCAAAACAAGCGCAAAACAGGACTGAAATTAGAAGTAAATTTAAGGGGCGAAAACCACTGATTCAATCAGAAATTAAGTTAAAAATAGAAAGCCTCCTAATGCTTCAATGGAGTCCTGAGCAGATTCATGGTAGAACAAAAAGAGAAGGCAAAAGCTTGGCAAGTCATGAAACCATCTATCAATATATTTATAAAGATAAGAAGTCTGGAGGCGACTTATTTAATCATTTAAGACAACGACATAGGGCAAGGTATAAAAGGGTTAATACAACCAAGCGAAGAGGTGTAATCCAGGATAGAATCTCAATAAGTAAAAGGCCTCAAATCATAGAAGAGAGAGTTAGGCTTGGAGACTGGGAGGGAGATACGATGATAGGCAAAAATCACAAATCAGCAATAGCTACAATGGTTGATAGAACAAGTAAAGAAACTAAAATAGTAAAGTTGAATTCAAGAAATGCAAAGCATACATCCCGAAAAATAATAATCAAAATGAAGGCTACAAACAATCCTATAAACAGTATCACATTCGACAATGGCAAGGAGTTTTCTGAACATAAAAAGATAGCAAAACATCTAAATACCATTGTCTATTTTACTGAACCTTATATTGCTTTTCAAAGAGGAACTAATTAAAATACTAATGGAATTATAAGACAATACTTACCCAAAGGAACAGATCTAAATATGATAACTCTCCATCATATAAAAATTATTGAGAATCGTCTTAACAATAGACCAAGGAAATCGCTTGTTTTTTTACTCTTAATGAATAATATTCATTACTTTGTTGCAATTAATTCTTGAATTCAACATATATAGATGGCAACTATACAATAATTTATTCAATTAAAACATTTCAATACTAAATTCGCGACGCGATAATTTTTTACATTATTTGTTTAAAATATTATAATACAAAAATCCTGAACTAAAAAAACAAAAATGAGTACAAAACCTTACCAATTTTTAGTAATCGAAGATAATCTAGCTGATTTTTATTTAATCAGAAGCATACTGCAACGTAAATTTCCTTCGTCAGAAATAACCAATGCAGAAACATTCAAACAAGCATCTTCATTCATTACATCAGAATCTTTTTTTGACGTTATTTTATTAGACCTTTCACTACCCGATTCACAAGGCCATAGTTTAGTAAAGGATATACTAAAAATCTCTGGAGATTCGGTGGTAATTATTATCACAGGTTTAGAAGATAAAGAATACGGACTTAAAGCAATTAATATAGGAATAGATGACTATATTGAGAAAACAGATTTATCCACTAGTAACTTATATAGGACTATCACTTTTGCCCTTGAAAGAAGAATTGCTTCAACTAATTTGAAAAAAGCAAATGAATATATACGAGAGAGTGGTGAAAAATTTAGATCATTGGTTACTCAAGCCTCAGACACCATCATGACAGTTAATTTAAATTATAATATTACTTTTATTAATAAATTTGATAAGATTTATAATCAGTCAAAAATTCAAGGCAAAAATATTTATTCTTGCGTACCTAAATCAAATAGGAAAAAGTTTAGAGAATTATTCGTTAAGGCTAAAAAAGAAAAATCCGTTGTGAATTTTGAATTCTATAATACCACTGAAAATAATGAAGTTTCTTGGTATTCTGTCAATATAGGTTGTTTGCATTCAAGCCATCAAGAGGTTTCTGGATTTTTGCTAATCTCTAGAGATATAACTGAATCTAAAAAAGTGGAACAAGAAATATTGGTTTTGAATAATCAACTTCGTAATTTTTCTAATTCAATAGAAATGGCTAGAGAAGATGAACGTAAACATATTTCAAGAGAAATTCATGATGAGTTTGGTCAATTATTAGCAGGTATTAAGTATTCAATTGCAAGAACCTTATCCAAAAAAGAAACAGATGTACTAGGTATTAGAAATATGTTGCAAAAAAACATGTTGCTTGTTGATACTTTAATAGAAAGAACAAGAAAAATAGCAAGAGATTTAAGGTCAGGCATATTAGATGATTTTGGTCTAGAAGCAGCTATTGAATGCCACTTTGCCGACTTTACTCAAAACACAGGCATTCAATGTTTATATAAAATTTCTAATATCGACCCTAGCCTATCATCTTCACATAGCAATGCAATATTTCGTATATTTCAAGAATCTTTAACTAATGTTGCAAAACATTCAAATGCTACCAAGGTTAAATTGAGACTTGAGGAAAAAAACAAACAACTATACTACACATTAGAAGACAACGGAGTTGGAATCGACGAAAATCTGTTAAATCAAAGATCAGGTGTAGGCATTACTTGCATGAAGGAACGTGCAGTTATGTTGCAGGGAGACTTTAAAATAAAAAAGGGCAAAACTCTTGGTACCATCATAAGTGTAAAAATACCAATACAATAAAACTCTAAACAAAAAAACAATGAATATACTTATAGCAGATGATCATTCAATTGTAAGGAGGGGTTTAATTGAATTAATTATGGATGAATTCCCCGCAGCTAAAATTACAGAAGCTGTAAATGGTTCGGAAGTCATAGCTCAAATCAGGCTTCAAGAATGGGATCTTATCCTCATGGATATATCAATGCCCAGAATAAACGGGGTAGAAGCTCTAAAACAAATTCGCTCTGAAAAAATAAAAACACCTATTCTCATGCTAAGCATGCATTCTGAAGATCAATATGCTATAAGGGTTCTAAAAGCAGGGGCTTCGGGGTTTTTGAATAAAGATAGTGCCATCGAAGAGTTGATCGTTGCTATCAAAAGACTTTTATTAGGGAAGAAATACATATCAGAGTCTGTCGCAGATAGGTTAGCTGATATGTCAAACTTTAAATTGAATAATAATTCTCTGCATGAGCAACTTTCAGATAGAGAGATGCAAATTTTTATACTATTGGCCAAAGGATGTCAGGTGTCCGAAATCGGCGATCAGTTGTCGTTGAGTGTAAATACCATTAGCACTTACCGAGCAAGAGTATTAGAAAAGCTACAGTTAAAGAACAATGCTGAAATAGCTAGGTATGCAATTGAAAACGAATTAGCATAATGTTGATTAAATATATGCATTTAGTCTCGAAGTTATATAGGCTGCGAGATTTTTTGTTTTAAAAAGATTTGGACGCTAATATATTTTTAGGCTTAATGGGCATTTATTAGGCTGAATTCTTCTAGAAGCCATGCTATTATTAGATTTGCATACAATCAAAGGTTATGAATAAAAAAAGTGCTTTTATTGTGGTAAATATTTTACCAAGAAAAATGGAATTGTAAAAGGAGTTCAATTATACAAATGTGCCTCCTGTGGTAAGCAATTTTTGTGAGGAAATAGACTCGATAGCAATCAGCTTTGCAAAGAATAAGTGGAGGGTAAGCAAACCTATATTCAACTTGCTCAAAAGTATAACTGCTCAATCAAAACAATCCAAAGAAAACTTGACAAGATTAATATCGAAAATAAATCCAAAGTGCCATGAGAAATAATCGTTTTAATGGATACGACATATTGGGACGGAATTTTGGAGTGATGCTGTTTAAATATTCTTTAACCAAGGAAAATCTATTAAAGTATTATATAAAAAGGATCACAATAAAAATCTGGGGATAAAACCATAGCTTAATTACTTTTGAGGCAAAAAGTAAAAAAGTGGGAACAATAAAACTAGAATTATTACCGGCTCTATTTCCTGAAGATATTACACAATATTTTGATATAACAGGATTCATCCAATTATGTTTGATTTCAAATAAATCTGAATATTATGTGATTGATTTTGTAGAGAAGAATATACTACCCAATGGTTTTAGTCAAGAAGAATATGAGGCCAAGGATTTTATGGAGCCTGCATTTATACAAGATTTTCCAATTATAGGGAGAGGCGTATTTTTAAGTGTCAAGAAGCGTCGATGGCGTCATAAGGAAACTCGAAAAACTATAACGAGAGATTTTTCATTTATAGCGGACAGTTCTAAGTTTACTTCTGAATTGTCTGATTTTTTAAAAGGTACAAGTGAATACGCGACCTGATACCATAGCGAATATAGCGAGCTATTTCGGGATTGATGCGCAGAAACAGAGTAGACAATACAAGCATGAAGTGAGCGGATATCACCAATGGGATCAATTAAAGCACGCAGAAGATTATATTCTGTTTCCTGAAAATATAACCTCTAATTTAAGCATTGACGAAGTCAGTTTATCCAAAGGAGAATTATATACCATTGTGACTAATAAAAACACAGGTGTAAAGAATAAGAAAACGGTGGTTGCTATTATTAATGGGACAGAAGCAAAAACTATACATGCTGTACTAAGTAAAATCCCAACAACGCTTCGCAATCATGTAAAAGAAGTGAGTATGGATATGGCAAGGAATATGGGGCTTGCCATAGAAAATAGTTTCCCCAATTGTAAAAAGGTAATCGATCGTTTTCATGTGGTTAGATTAGTTATGGATGCTCTGCAACATATAAGAGTCAAAAGAAGATGGAAAGCTATTGATGAAGAAAATATATTAATCAGACAAGCCAAGGCTAAAGGAGAGAAATATTATCCTACAATTCTTAGCAATGGCGATACTGTAAAAGAGTTATTGGTAAGAAGCAAGTATCTGCTATATAAACCTAAAGGTGAATGGACAGCGAATCAAAGCAAACGAGCACAACTGCTCTTTGAACATTTTCCTATACTTAAAGATGTATATCACCTGACGATATCATTCCGAAATATATACAAGATTGAATTAAGAACTGATGCACAAATCGCCTTTCATGAATGGATTAAAAGCATTAGACAACTTGGAATTGATGAGTTTAACACAGTAGTCAATTCATTATAATATCATATGGAAAATATATTAAACTTCTTTGACAACAGATCTACTAATGGAAAAGCTGAATCATTTAATTCTAAAATCAAAGGCTTCAGAGCTAATTTGAGAGGGGTCACTGATATACCGTTCTTCTTATTTAGGTTGTCTAAATTATTTGCCTAATGTTTCGGTCTCCCCAGAAATTGAATGTGATCCATAATTTAGCCCTTTAATTTGACATTTTTATCGAGCATCCGTATGATCCCTATTCAAGTTGCTCTAAAGCAGAGCTTGCATCCGTTTGTACAGATAATGCAAAATAAATGTTATAGATTTTATATTAAAATGAAATTAAAAATTGAGCCTAAAAAATGTCCAATATAAAACATCGTCTATAATTCAGCCTAATTCTTGTCCATTATACCTGTTTATGTAATAAATTGGTTCTATAATTGGGCGTATCCCTTATAAGCTCGGATCGGACTATTTTAAGACAACTCCAAAGCTATAACATAAAAAAAGTGTGATTGTCTAAACACTCACACTTTGATATCTATAGTAGCGGGGAGCGGGCTCGAACCGCCGACCTCAGGGTTATGAATCCTGTGCTCTAACCAGCTGAGCTACCCCGCCGAAGAGGGGGGCAAATATAAAGGAGTGAAGTAAGACGTAGCAAGTGAAAAGAAAAAAA
>CANHGM010000013.1 GCA_947460345.1 Bacteroidota bacterium
GAACTGTTTAATAGATATATGTAGAGACCCTGAAATAAATTCAGGGTGACTGCTTCGGTTAAAGGTGAAAGACTATCGGAACATATACACTCCTTCCAAAGCGTCATGCTGAACTTGTTTCAGCATCTGTAATTTAGTTGAACTGTTTAATAGATATATAAGAGACCCTGAAATAAATTCAGGGTGACTGCATAGTTTAAAGGTGAAAGACTATCGGAACATATACACTCCTTCCAAAGCGTCTTGCTGAACTTGTTTCAGCATCTGTAATTTAGTTGAGCTGTTTAATAGATATATAAGAGACCCTGAAATAAATTCAGGGTGACGAACTAAGGAACATCTCCACTCCTTCCAAAGCGTCTTGCTGAACTTGTTTCAGCATCTGTGTTTTGTTGAATTATTTAATAAATATATAAGAGACCCTGAAACAAGTTCAGGGTGACAGCATAGTTTAAAGGTGAATGACTATCGGAACATATACACTCCTTCCAAAGCGTCTTGCTGAACTTGTTTCAGCATCTGTAATTTAGTTGAACTGTTTAATAGATATATAAGAGACCCTGAAATAAATTCAGGGTGACGAACTAAGGAACATCTACACTCCTTCCAAAGCGTCATGCTGAACTTGTTTCAGCATCTGTAATTTAGTTGAACTGTTTTATAGATATATAAGAGACCCTGAAATAAATTCAGGGTGACGATCTAAGGAACATCTACACTCCTTCCAAAGCGTCTTGCTGAACTTGTTTCAGCATCTGTAATTTAGTTGAACTGTTTTATAGATATATGTAGAGACCCTGAAATAAATTCAGGGTGACGAACTAAGGAACATCTAAACTCCTTCCAAAGCGTCTTGCTGAACTTGTTTCAGCATCTGTAATATAGTTGAACTGTTTAATAGATATATAAGAGACCCTGAAATAAATTCAGGGTGACTGCATCTGTGGTATAGAATGACAGAAATTAAAAGTCGAATATGTATACAATTACTTTTTCAACTTATCATGAAATGTTTTCTTAAACTTATCAAGTTTGGGAACTATCACATAGGTGCAATAAGGATTGATATCTTTGTTTAAGTTGAAATAATTTTGATGGTAATCTTCAGCCGGATAAAACACATCTAAGTGTGTAATTTCAGTCACTACTTTATTGCTCAATATACCTGAACTGTCAAGCTCATCTTTAACTTTTTGGGCAATCAGTTTTTCTTCGTCATTGTTATAAAATATAGCCGAACGGTATTGTGTTCCTTCATCTCCTCCTTGTCTGTTTAGCTGTGTAGGGTCGTGGGCTTGAAAAAACACTTGGCAAAGTTCTTCATATGAAATTAACTGTGGGTTATATATTATTTTACACACCTCGGCATGCCCTGTTTGCCCAGTACATACTTCTTTATAGGTTGGGTTTTTATCACTTCCACCAGCATATCCTGAAATGACCGTATCTACACCTACAAGTTGCTGAAAAACCGCCTCTACACACCAAAAACATCCCGCTCCGAAAATAGCTGTATCTGTTTTATTCTCCATTTTAATTGATTGATTGTTTTCTTTAGTTGATTGACTATTGCATGCCATGGCTATCATAGACATGATAAAAATTGCTTTTACATTTTTCATATATCTATATACGAAAAAACAGGTCTTTTAGTTTTGGCGTTTCATTAAATACTCAGATAAATTTCGCAATTGATGTTTTGCTTCTTTATTCCCTCCTAGTTCTTCAAGCAATACCATTGCCTTATGAAAATATTGTTGCATTTCGTTCTTCACTAAATCATTCACGCCTGTTTGTATATATATGTCTGAAACTGCATTTACCTTTTCTGTTGGCTCAAAGTCTTTAGCAGCTAACCAATGATTCAATTGATTTTTTTGTTCAGCATCAGAAAGTTCTAAAGCTTTCAAAAGCATATATGTTTTTTTGTTGGCAATAATATCTCCACCTTTTTGTTTGCCTACCTGTTCTTGTTCGCCAAACACATCTAAATAATCGTCGAACAACTGAAAAGAGATGCCTAAATATTTACCAATTTCGAATAACTTTCTCGAATCGTAATCATCTGCCCCCGCTGTGATGGCACCAAGCTGTAAAGCTCCGCCTAACAATACAGCAGTTTTAAGCGTGATCATTTCTATATATTGCTCTATAGTTACCGTTGACAATTTTTCAAAATCCATATCTAACTGTTGCCCTTCGCAAACCCCAATGGCTACTTTACTAAAAACTTCTATGGCTTTGGTTTTAATGTGATCGGGTAAGTGGTTGAGCATTTCGTAAGCTTTCACAAGCATTATATCGCCTGAAAGTATCCCTTGTGCCACACCCCATTTGGTATGAACGGTTTCAAACCCTCTTCTTAAAGGTGCATGGTCCATAATATCGTCATGCATCAGTGTAAAGTTATGAAATATCTCGATGGCGTTGGCCGTATATAATGCTTTTTGTGTATCGCCTTCGTATATATCACTTCCTATCAAAACCATTACTGGCCTAATTCTCTTCCCTCCTATTTGCATAAAATATCTGATAGGTTCATACAAACTATCAGGGCTGCCTTGCACAAAAACATTACTAAGTGAATGATTTATTTTTTCGATATATATTTTAATAGCTTCCAAATTGTGTGAGTGTGATTTTATATATAAACTGATTGAAAAGAAAAATGTTTGATTTAAATTTTAACAACTAAATGTAGATTGATTCGACGAGAGGTTAAATAATTAGGCACGGCATATTGTCTATTGGTAAGGTCTTCAACCCATAGATAACTAACGGTATTGTTAAATTGAAGTAAGTTAAAAATTTCTAAAGACAACCACATATTCTTAATACCTTTACCTATGCCTTTGTGAATTCGCTTATTCTCATCAACCAAAACTTTACTAAAACCTATATCTACCCTTCTATAGGGCGGAACCCTAAAGGCATTTCTCAACTCTTTGGCAAATGGAGGGCTTGTAGGCAACCCAGCAGCATATACCAAGTTCATAGACATTCTGTATCTTGGGTTTTTAGGCAAATGGTCTTGAAAAAATATATTGAAATTAAATCGTTGATCTGTTGGTCTAGGAAAATAAGTGATATACTGACTATCAACAATATTCACTTGTTTGTTGTTGTCAAGATATATATATCCTTTATCGTCATAGTATCGCCAATGTTCAAAGCCATTTATTCTTTCAGAGGTTTTCATTAACGACAAACTGACCCAACTTTCAAGCGATTCGATAAACTCTCCATTCACTCTAAAATCTAAACCAGTGGCGTAGCCTTTACTCAAATTTTGTGCATAGTAACGAATTTTAACATTATCAATATCATATGGCACAAGCGAATTATATTTTTTATAATACGCTTCCATCACAAACTTAAAAGGCCTATTCCATGCTTTAAAATTCAAGTCTGAACCAATGATAATATGTTTACTTCTTTGTGCATTAAGATTGGTATTAAGTGTTCCATCAAACCTTCTCAATTCTCTATAAAATGGTGGTTGGTGGTAAACACCCGCTGCAAACCTAAACAACCAATCAGGCATGCGTTTGATGGTTGAATCTTTATATATATTTCTTAGAAAATCTATTCGTTGGTTATATCTTTTAAAAGGTTTAAATGACACATTAAAACGTGGACTAATAGTGGTTTGTTGGTTCACAGTCCAATACTGACTTCTCACACCATAATTCACTACTAAATCTATTTTTTTAGAAAGTTTATTTTCATTCTGAACAAAGCCATTGACTCTATTACTTATCAAATTATTTTTAGCGGTGAAAAAAGTTTTTAAATGTAAATCTTCTCCAGGAACCCAAGGAGTCAAAAAACCTGCTGAATCCTCTAACGACCATTCTCTCATTTGGTCTTTAATTTTCTCTTGCTGAACAGTAAAGCCCCAAAGTACTTTTTGTTTTTTGGTGATATATTGTCCTTTGTGTGATGCAGAAGTAACATTTATTTGCAAACTGTTTCGAGCATGGTTCATAAACGCCCCAATACCTCTTACTTGTTTTACTTTACCAAAATTGGTTGAACCTAAATCGTTGTCTAAATCTCTTAATTCATAGCCACCAATCACATCAAAAGACTCACTTTCATTTGACTGATAAGTGGTACCAATAAATCTAAGTTGAAGTTTATTGCTTAAATCTACTTTGTAAGTAATAGCGGCTAAATCAGTAAGTGTTCTAGTTAGTTGACTGCCTTCAAAACCTATAAATAATTGTAACGCCGAATTAACTGTTCCGAAACTCGTAGTTTGACTTTGAGGATAAAACAAATACTTATTATCAGCATGGCTTACAAGCAAACTTAACGACTGATTGCTTCTAAGTTGATAATTAAAAAAACCTTGTATATCGGCAAACCTTGGCTTATAATTTCCTTGTACATCTAATGAATTCAATAAATAACTGTTGCTTCTGTATCTAGCTCCAATTAAATATGAAAAACGATGATTTTTTGACAACCGCTGAGTACTAAACATTCCACCTAACAAATTAGCATTGACCGTATATGTGGGTGTGGTGTCTTGTATTTGTAATTTCTTATATTGTATATCAAGCACACTCGACATTTTATCTCCATATTTTGCTTCATACCCTCCTGCTGAAAATTTCACATTCTGCACCATATCAGGGTTTATGAAACTAAGTCCCTCTTGCTGACCCGAACGCACCAATTGAGGTCTATATATTTCGATATCGTTTACATATACCAAATTTTCATCAAAGTTTCCTCCCCTTACATTGTATTGAGAACTCAATTCATTGTTCATTGCAATGGGGCCAAGCATTCTGAGCATCGATTCAAAGTTCATACTTGGGTTAATGGTGTTTTGGTAAAGTTTAGGGTCTACCGGAGTAATAAAACCAGAACGGGCTTTATCGTCATGCACTACATAAGGGTCTATAGCCACAAAATCGGATTTCATCGAAATATCAAGCAAATACTTTTCGCTCTTTTTCAAATCGTATAAAGTTCTTTGTTTTACGATGAGTTTGGTAGAAGCATCTTTAAAAAAGATTTCTATTTTGGGTTGTACTGGAATATTTAATTCATATTTCCCAAATTGATTTGACAATGTTTGAATACTGCCACTTTGAATGAGAACATCAGGCAAGACTTTTCCACTCAAATCAGAAACAGTTCCATAGATAGTGCAAGTATCTTGAGCTTTAACAACCCCAACAGATATCAATGCTATAAAAAATATAATTGCTTTTCTCACTTATAATTGAACGCAAAAGTGCACCAAAAATTTCAATTAGCTGTTATCAAAATGCGAGTTTTTGATTCTCAAAACTTTACCAAGCAAAACAAGAACTAAAATACGCTTAAAAAATTTTGGTTTAAATAAAGCCTACATATATATTTGCTTTAGAAGTAAATTCACAACAAATACTTATACATTTTTATTTATGGCAATAGATATTATACTTATTTTAACAGCAATTATCCTATCAATAGTCGGAATTTTAGGCTGTATAGCACCTGGTTTGCCCGGACCTCCACTCAACTATATATCAATGCTTATAATTCAATACCAGTATCAGTCATTTAGTTATTTAACACTTATTGTTTTTGGCATTTTAACAGCTTTGATTTTGGTAATAGATTATATCCTTCCTATATGGTTTGCAAAAAAATTTGGAGCAACTAAGCAAGGCATATGGGGAAGTATAATTGGTATGGTTGCTGGAATGTTTCTTACCCCCATTGGAATGATCTTAGGTATTTTGCTTGGAGCTATTATTGGCGATTTAATAGCTGGTAGAACTACTTCTCAAGCAAGCAAATCAGGTTTAGCTACATTTACTGGCACTTTAATGTCTATAGGTTTAAAACTAATGATATCTGGGACAATGCTTGTATTAGTTGTGATAGAAATAATTAGCAAATCCATATAATTTTTTTAACAATTACTAATTATTTAAACGTGGAATATATATATATAAACGACAAACGTTTTGACAAAACAGATTTCAATCCATCAAATCTTAGTATAGGCGAATATGAAAATTGCGTTTTTTTTCAATGTGATTTTTCTGCATCATCTTTTTCGCAAATAGAGTTTATTTCATGTGAGTTTGAAGAGTGTAATTTAAGCAATGTGGCTCTCAAAAAAACCTCCTTAAAAGATGTTAGATTTAAGAACTGTAAAATGTTAGGCCTTCATTTTGAAGATTGCAATCCCTTTTTATTTAAAATATCTATTGATTCATGCATGCTTAATCTTTCTACCTTTTATCAATCTAAATTAAAAAACACACAATTTAAAAAAAGCAGCTTACATGAAGTAGACTTTACTGAGGCCGACCTCACACAATCTAATTTTAGTGATTGCGATTTGCTGCATGCAAATTTTGATAGAACCAACTTAGAAAAATCAGATTTTAGAACTTCTTATAATTACACATTCGACCCGGATAAAAACAACATAAAAAAAGCAAAATTTTCAATTCCTGAAGTGATAGGTTTGTTAAACAAATACGACATTCAAATTAGCTAAATATGAAAAACATAAATGTAGATGAATATATAGAGCAACTTTCAGACGACAGAAAAGATGCTATGAATAAGTTAAGAGAAACCATTTTAAATAATATACCTGAGGACTTTGAAGAGTGCATGAGTTATGGCATGATTGGCTATGTAGTTCCTAATAAATTGTATCCTGCAGGGTATCATTGCGATCCCAAACTACCCTTGCCTTTTTTAAATATTGCCTCACAAAAAAACTTCATCGCATTATACCATATGGGGATATATGGATCACCCGAATTGTTGCGTTGGTTTACGACTGAGTTTCCCAAATATTCAAAAAGCAAACTTGATATGGGAAAAAGTTGTATCAGGTTTAAAAAAGTAGATCAAATTCCATTTCCACTCATAGCTGAATTGGTAAAAAAAATGAGTGTAAATGATTGGATAAAAATATATGAAAGCAAATTTGTGAAATAGCAATATTGCCTAACTGTTACTAAAATATTTTTTGCAATACCTAAAAAGAAACGGGTATTTTGACAAAAGTATGATTAAGTTCAATCATAAAATTTATGAAAACTTAAGTTTATTTATTACATTTACACCGAAATTAATCAAAAATTGTACATGAAAAAAATATACTCCCTACTTATTGGGGTTTTGATGTTAGCTGCAAGCACTAGTGTCTCAGCTCAAAGTTACTGCATTCCGTCTTATACGGGATATGGTTTTCAAAACACAGGGCAAGCTATTGCCTTTTTCACTCATATCAAAAATGTGAGTTTTAGCAATCTAAACAAAAGCACTACGCCACCAGCTTTTTACACTCAGTTAACTAACTACCAAGATTACACTACTGACACTGCCGAAGTTGCTAAAACGGGTACGTATCCGTTAACTATTTTCTTAGGTAATGGTGCCAACCCGCAAACAGTAGCTGTTTGGATTGATTGGAATCAAAATTATATATTTGAATCTAACGAAAGACAATTAGCTGTGTTTGACCCAATGAATCAAGGTACACATATTATAAAAGCTAACATCACCATACCTGCAAGTGCCAAATCTGGTGTAACTAGAATGCGTGTGGGGACTAAATTAAGCAATAGTTTACTTTCACCTGATCCATGTAAAAACAACGATGCAAATACTACAACTTCTAATTGGAGCCAAGACTTTCAAGATTACAGTATCAACATAAAACCAGCTGCAACTCAAGTGTTTATAGGTGCTACTGCTTTTAGAAATAACTTTGATGAAGTAACACAAGGAAGTACTGACAATTTGATTTTAGGTATAGAAGTTACTACTAATAATGATGGCGTTTTAAGTCCATTGTCAACAGGTGATTTTACGTTTTCTACTCTTGGCACTTCAAACCCAAGTGAGCTTTCAGAAGCTAAAATATATTATACCGGATTAAGTCCAGATTTCTCTATTGCCAATCAAGTTGGCAACGGATTTACAAACCCAAATGGTAAATTTGTGATGAATGGTACACAGAAACTAGAAGCAGGTAAAAACTATTTTTGGTTGGTGTATGACATTAACTCTCCTGCTATTATTGGCAATGATATTTCAGCCAGATTGCTATCAGTTAAAGTTTCAAATATTGATAGAACACCTAAACTATCGAACCCTTTTGGTACCCGTAAAATAGGCTATTGCGTTTCTAAAGGAACTCAAATGAATTTCATAGGTATATATAATGTTCAAATGGGAACAATTAAAAACAATACTTTCTATCAACAATTTAGTCCGTATACCTATTACAGCAACTTAAGAGATACACTTGTTAGAGGCCAGATTGACACTATTAAAATACAACTGGGTAATGGTGTAAACTCTTCTAAAGTAAAAGTATGGATGGACTGGAATAGAGATGGTGATTTTTCTGACCAAGGTGAATTGATTTATGATACGGTAAACTTTACCGCACAACAAACCACTGCTATATATCCATTCTTAAACAAAGGATTTTTAGTCCCAACTAATGCTACTGTAGGCTTAACCAGAATGAGGGTTTCTTCTCAACAAAGACCAATTGCTGTGTTAGACGCATGTACAAACCCTATAGATATTGGGGAGGTAGAAGATTACAATGTATTGATAAGTGAAGATGGAGAACCAGTAGCTGAATTTAAAAACTCTATTGCTTGCTTAGGTGACGCCACCAACTTTTATGACAATTCATATACTTTTGGCAACTTTGCCATTAGCGAATGGAGTTGGGATTTTGGAGACCCTAATAGCACCACTGATACTTCAACTAGTCAAAATCCTACATATACTTATACTACTCCAGGTGTATATAGTGTAACCTTAACAGTAAATAGTAACAAACCAGGGCAAGCCCAAAGCATTACCAAAGCGGTAACTATAGAAAAACCAATAGCAGACTTTAGTTATACTGCTCCTGTTTTTCAAACACCAATTACCTTTAATGATTTAACATCAGGTGGAAATGTATTTAATTGGAGATGGTTTTTTGGCGATCCACAATCAGGCAAAAACGACAGTGCTAAAGGTTCAACTCCTGTGCATGTGTTTGATACCTCAGGAACATATATCGTAACTTTAATTGTACAAACACAAGGTGGCTGTTTAGATACCATCACTAAAACAATTAAAATTTTACAACAACAAGTACCTATTTCAGATTTTACAGCTTCAGATTTCAACCCTTATGTATTACAAAATGTGAACTTAATTGACCAATCTGTTAACGTTCCTACAAAATGGAAATGGACAATTTCTCCATCAAAGTATACCTATAAAAACGGAACCAATGATAGTACTCAAAACCCAGTTTTATCATTTGATACCCTAACAACATATACTGTATTTTTAGAGGCCATAAATGCAGCCGGAAGTACCACTACAAATAAAACCATCACTACTAAAAATTACTCAAAACCTAAAGCTAAAATTGGTGCACAAACTAATTTTGTAAGAGTAAGCGAACAAGTGAATTTTATTGATAGCAGCAGCTTTGACCCTACAGCATGGAACTGGAACTTTGGCGATACAGCATCAGGTACCAATAACAATTCAAACATAGAGTTCCCTTCGCATGCATACAGCAAAGCAGGTTTTTATACCATAGGTTTAAGAGTTACCAACCCAGGAGGAACAGACACAACCACCAGAGTTAATTATGTAGAAGTTTCTGATGGATATAATATGTGTGACAATACTGTTACATCTTCTAAAGTTGCTCAAGGTTTCTTATTTGATTCAGGAGGGCCAAGCGGAAACTATAATGATGGTGACGATTGCGGATTTTTAATCGAACCCGCATGTGCAGGTAAAATTACATTTAATATAAGCAGTTTCAATTTTAGTGCTAATGACTACTTACAAGTTTATGATGGTAGAGATTCAGTTTTAGGCATTCCTCTTCACACCGGAAAAGGATTTACAGGAAGCAATATTCCAGGCGTACTCACAGCAAATTCTGGTGCTTTATATATCAGAGAAATGACAGATGGAAGTGGCAATAGTGCTGGTTTCTCAGCAAGTTGGAACACCACTTTAAACGTAAAACCTAAAGCTAAAATTGGAAACGATAGTATCGCATATATAAATAGCCCTACTAATTTTAAAAACACCACAAGTGCAGGCTACCAAAACAAATATTATTGGGATTTTAACAATGATGGTATAGACGACGACTCAAGTATTTCTCCTGTTCATACCTATAGTTCTTTAGGTATGGTAAAAGTTAGATTAATTGCTGTTAACTGTGCTGGAAGTGATACAATATATAAAGATATCAATATTAAAAATCCAACTCAAATTCCTGTTGCCGATTTTATAAGCAATAAAGATACAGTAGCAATAGCTGACTATGTAAACTTAACTGATTTATCAACCAATGGTCCTTCTTCTTGGTTATGGGAAATAACCCCTGCAGGTGGAGCTATATATGTGAATGGTACCTCAAATACTTCACAAAACCCTGAATTGGTTTTTGCCGCTCCAGGTAATTATAGCGTATGTTTAACTGCTACTAACGTTATTGGCAATAGCATTAAAACTTGTAAATCTAATTATATAATTGTAAAAGACAGACAAACCATGTGTAGCGGTAACCCTAGTACTAAAGTTGCTGCAGGTTTCTTCTATGATAGTGGCGACCAAGGAGCAGACTACGGAAACAATGAATTCTGTAACTTCTTAATTCAACCATGTGCTGACAATGTTGTTCTAAGCTTTAGAAAATTTGATGTTGCTCCCGGAGATTTCTTAAGAGTATATGATGGTATAGACAATACAGGTATAGCACTTTTTAATGGTAATGGATTTACTGGTACTAATATCCCTGGTCCTTTCACAGGTTATTCAGGATCTTTATATATAGAGTTTGAGTCTGATGCTTCTAAAACATCAAGTGGTTGGGAAGCTGATTGGAGTAGTGGAGCAGTAACATCACCTAAAGCTAATTTTACTGTTCCTAAAACAGTTTATTCAAATAGCGTAACTTGGCTAAAAAACACCTCAACTGGTAAATCACCTTCTTATGAATGGGATTTTGATAACAATGGAACTGTAGATTCTACTAACAAAGAAGGTTATTATATATATCCTTCTTCTGGTGTATTCAACACCAATCTAACCGCTAACAATTGTGCAGGTTCTGACTCAAAACTTCAACAAATTACTGTAGTTGCTCCTACTGCAAAACCGGTAGCTGGTTTCTATGCCGACTTTACTATGGGAGATATAAACAGTACCATCACTCTTTTTGATACTTCATTGAATGGTGTAAACCAATGGACTTGGGATATCACTCCTACAACTGGCTGGAGCTGGTTTGAAGAAAAAGGTTATATGCAAAAAATAAACTTTACTGACACCGGAGTATATAGTGTTTGCTTAACCTCAGGAAATAGTTTTGGAACTAACAAAGTTTGCAAAAACGCATATATAACTATTAGAGAATATTGCAAACCTGCCCCATCTTATTTTACAGGTGTAGGTATAAGCAAAATATCATTACATACATATGCTCAAAATTCTCCATTAGACAAACAATTTACTGACTATACTTACTTAGGTGTAGTTACTAAACTTGAACGTAAAGCTAACTATACTTTAACTTTAGAAAAAAATGTTTCAGGTGTAGTTCAAAATTGGAAAGGTTGGATAGATTGGAACGACAATGGAACTTTTGAAGGTTCTGAAATGATTATGAACGAACCAGCTACAAGCAATACTTCTGTTTCAAGTTCTATTAATGTAGCTAAAAATGCAATATTAGGTATTCATAGACTGAGAGTAAGTGCTAGTTATAGTACCAATAGCAACCAACCTTGTAATGTAGCATTTGGTGAAGTTGAAGATTATTTAATTGAAGTGATAAATGATATTACTAAACCTGTAATAACTTTGATAGGAAGCAACCCTGACTCATTAGAACAAGGTTATACATTTACTGACAAAGGTGCTACAGCATTTGATAACGCAGATGGAATTATTACTTCAAAAATCATCAAATCTAACAATGTAAACAATATGGTGCTTGGCAATTATCAAGCTACTTATGACGTTACTGACTCTGCAGGCAACAAAGCTACTCAAGTGATTAGAACTGTTCTAGTAACAGATGATTTAACTGCACCAGTTGTGAATATTATAGGTTCAGCTTTTGATACTATTGAAGTATATAGTAAATATATTGATTTAGGTTATACTGCAAACGACTTAGTTAATGGCAATATAAGTAGCAAAGTGGTGGTAACAGGAAAAGTTGATACAGCTAAACTTGGTACATATACACTTACTTATACGTCTACAGATGTAGCAGGAAATTCTGCCAATACTACAAGAGATGTTACGGTTAGAGATAGCAAAGCACCAGTTATTACACTTATAGGAACAGACACTGTTAAAATCAACTGTAAAGACACATATACTGAACCTGGCTTCACTGTTAAAGATAATTATGACACTTTAACTTCTGCCAACGTAATAGTAACAGGAAGTGTAAACAGCAACGTAAATGGTGTATATACACTTACCTATAATGTAAAAGACAAGAGCAATAACAATGCAGTTGGTGTAAAAAGGTATGTTAAAGTAAGTGGTTGCCCTAATGGAATAGAAGAATTGATAAACAATAACAATATATTGGTGTATCCTAATCCGGCTAAAGACTTTGTTACTGTAGAAGCAATTTTACCAGACCATATCATCAATACAATGAACATGAGTATTTTTGATGAAATGGGAAGATTGGTGGTTCAAAAACCAATAACACAAGGTAAAAACAATATAGAATTAAATTCACTTGCTAGTGGTATGTATCTAATTCGCATACAATCTGGAAATGAATATATGCAAGTAAAAGTTGTGAAACAATAGTATATTTAATTATATATTTGCAAAACCCCGACCTCTAAGGTTGGGGTTTTGTTTTAAATAAGAATAAGATACGATTGAAAACACATAACCAACATACAGGAGCTAAAGGAGAAGAATTAGCAGCAGCTTATTTAGAAAAAAATGGTTATATCATATTAAATAAAAACATAAAAGCTGCAAAAGCAGAAATAGATATTTTAGCTAAGTTCAATCATATATTGGTATTTGTAGAAGTTAAAACTAGAAACAATAATTTTTTTGGATATCCTGAGGAATCAGTTGGAATGAAGAAAGAAGAAAACATAGCAAGAGCAGCAGCTATTATAAGAGAAGAATTAAACCATGAAGAAGAAATCAGGTTTGATATTATTTCTATCACATTAAACCCTACAGTAGAAATTCATCATATAGAAGATGCTTTTTTTCCTGGACTATAAAAATATACTTTTATGCAAACATCCTCTATAGCTGATATAAAAAAAGAAATGCAAACCTTGAATAAAGAAGAGTTGCTATTGCTTTGCTCTAGATTAATCAAGTATAAAAAAGAGAACAAAGAGCTGATTCATTATATTTTATTTGAAAGTGCACACGAGGATATATATATCCAAAAAATCAAAGAAGAGGCTACAGAACATTTTAAAGTAGTAAACAAAGACACTATATATTTTGCAAAAAAAGGCATCCGAAAAATTATTCGAATTATCAATCAACACATCAAATATTCTGGGAAAAGTACAACTACAATCGAGTTATTAATACATTTTTGCAGAGAGATGAAACAGCTAAAATTAGAATGGAGCAAAAGTGCTGTTATGGTCAACTTATATAATAACCAACTGAAAAGAATAGACAAAGAAATGGCTATTTTGCACGAAGATTTGAGGTACGACTATATACAAGAAATCGAACAACTTCATCTTAAAAACACCTTACAATGATTCCTATATATTGCTCAAATAAATTAAGCAAACTAGGTGAGATCTCTTTATTCACTCCACACGAAGAGATTATCGAAAAATCAATTGGTGGTTGGAATGCTCAACTATTTATATTGAACAGAAAAAAATATATAATGTTTGTAAATAATAAAACATTTTACTCTGTTATTGTATCATGTTTTCTAAAGAAAAACTTAAAGCAATTAGAGACATTGTTTTTAAAACGATATATAGAACAATTAATATTTGATAAAGTAATTGCTCCAGTTGATGGATTATTAGTTCAATTAACTCATTTACCATTAGTGTTTACAAAAACCAATAACGATAGAAAAACTATTGGTACTATGAATGATTTTATATTGAATTTTAAGTTTACTTATGACCTGTTAGAAGAAGAAGAAAACGGAGTTAAAGAATTAAACCATAACATAAATACCTCACCAATAAAAACAAGAAATATAAGTAGCAAAAAATATACAACCCCAATAGCAGATATGAAAGTGATTTTAGAAATGGATAATTCTATGCAATAAGTTTCAATCATTTCTTGTTTAAGTTGAAATTCATATATTTGCTATAATTTATATAATTTCATAAAATGTATATGTGCATAATTGAGATGGGTACTTATACAAATGGGAATAAGTATATATACATTAACCCTTAAAAAATTGAAAAAACTAAAAACAACCTTTTTTTATTTTCTTATTGTATGTTTCACCTCTTGTTCGTTAAATGAAGATAGAATAACAGAAGTTGACTTAGGCACAATTAACAACAATTGGGTATATACTAATAAAACATTTGGTTTTAAATTTTTACTGCCAACAAATTACTATATTGTTAGATCAGGTGGCATTTATCCTGATGGTTTTGTTGGTGACAATAACTACTTGAACGAAGTAAATAAAATTGGGAATAAAACAATAAGCACTTCTGAGTTTAAGTCGAACGATTTGTTAAGCAGTAGTACAATTATTTCAATTTATAAAAACCCTCCAAAAATTGACATTACCAACCCAGATAATCCCAGCCCTACTGATTTTATCAGTGTTGCTGCACACATTCCTAAAAAAAACTATTCAAGCGAAAAAGAATTTATTGAGGGAGTTTACAAAAATCTTACTCTATCAAAAATCCCAATTAGTATCTCTGATTTAAGCATTGATAGTTCAACTTTTAAAACAATAAAATTTGAAGTAAATAATACTGATAATTCAACTGTAAAAATGTTTGTTGCACATAAAAAATATTCAAATGTGTTTTTAACTATAACTATATATTACGCATCTGATGCATATCTAAAAGAAGCATTAGCAATATTTTCAAAAAATAGTTAATTTCTTTATAATATTAAAAATAATATATATAAATAAAAAGCACCGGTTATTGCTAACCGATGCCTTATATACTAATTAATAACCTAAATTAATTCTTTTTATTGATGGCTCTTGGTCGGCCAAGTATACGTTCGCGAGTTCTTTCATTTATATAATACATAGCTGGTACTAATACCAAAGTAAGTATTGTAGCAAAAGACAACCCAAAAATCATTGTCCATGAAAGCGGGCCCCAGAATGCCACACTGTCTCCTCCAAAGAAAATGCGAGGATTTCCTGTGGTAAATAACTCATAGAAATCTATATTTAAACCAACTGCTAATGGTATAAGTCCTAAAATGGTAGCAGAAGCTGTAAGTAATACTGGGGTCATACGAGTTTTACCAGCTTCTATTACAGCCGCTTTTAGTTCCCATCCTTGTTCCATTAGTAAGTCTGTAAACTCAACCAATAAGATACCATTACGTACCACAATACCCGCTAAGGCCACTATACCTATTCCTGTCATAATGATAGAAAAGTCCATTCTAAATATAATAAAACCTAGTAATACACCAATGATACTAAATAGTATTTCACTGATGATGAGTAAAGGTTTGGTTATAGAGTTGAATTGTGTAACCAATATAAGTATAATTAACATCAAAGAAATACCCATGGCACCACCTAAGAATGCACCTGTTTTCTTTTGCTCTTCTTGTTCACCGCCAAATTTAACTTGCACCGAACTTGGATATTTTAAATCTTTAATTTTTGCTTGCACTTTTGCAACCACATCGTTAGCATTATACTTTGAAAGTACATTTGAACTTAGGGTAACTATTCTACTTTGGTTTTTACGTTTAATACCACCATATGAATTGTTGTATTTAATAGAAGCAATAGCAGAAATAGGAATTTGACGAACTTGTCCCATCATATTCATATCTCTATAAGTAATTTTCATATTTAATAAATCATCCAAATTATCTCTATCTTTTTCTTGAAGTCTAACTACAATAGGGAAGTCATCATTTTCATCTCTGAACTTAGACACTTCAGTACCTGCAAGTGCTTTTCTGATTTCATTTCCAATTTGTCCTGTATATAATCCTTCACGTAAAGCACGTTCACGATTTACCTCAATAGTTACTTCTGGCTTATTGGCTACCAAATCACTTTTTAATTCTTCAACGCCACCTATCTGACAACTATCTAAATATCTTTTAATGGTTTTAGCTGTTTGTGTTAACTCTGTTAAGTTATCTCCGCTTATTTCTATACTTATAGGCTTTCCTACAGGTGGGCCTCCTTGTTCTTGGTCTACTGTAATTTCTAAACCAGGTATGCCTTTCAAACTCTTTCTAACCTTATCTAAATACGGGGCTGTAGATTCACCATGTCTATGAGCAAATTCAACAAAAGCTATAGACACCATGGCTTTATGCGAACCCACTGATTGATCAGGGTCTGATGGGTCATTAGCACCTTTAGCTACATTGGTAATGATTGATTGCACAATTGGATTCTTTTCACCCACAATTGCAAAAACTCTTTTTTCTACAATCTTAGCCATAGAATCAGTATAGGTAACATCACTCCCAATTGGGGTTTGCATAAATACATTCACAAAGTTAGGATCAGCTTTGGGGAAGAAAACAACTTTAGGCGGTGCAATTCCCATCAATACAAATGAGAAAATTAGTAAAGCAACTGTTCCAAACAACATCAATTGCGGACGTTTACCTTTCATTAAACGAGACATCATTCTTTCATAAGAGTTTTGAACGCCTGGCCAAGTTACATCTTGAAACTTACGTATAATTTTCTCTAACACATATCTATGTAACAAAACCAATAAATATATAACTACTGTTAAATTACCCATAAACAAATTGCCACTTATATATGAAAGCAATGCTATGGCTGAAAAGAATATAAGTCCTACTTTTCTACTTTTCTTTCTTTTATTTTTATCTTCATCAGTCATATCATGTTCATGAACGTGAGGCTTCATAAACTGAACAGCAAATACTGGGTTTATAATATATGCAATCACTAGAGAGGCCAATAAAGTAATTATGAGTGTGATGGGCAGAAAGAACATGAATTTACCTATAATTCCTTTCCAAAATGCCAGAGGCACAAATGGTGCTAGGGTAGTCATTGTTCCAGCAAATACAGGTACAAATACTTCACCAGCCGCATGTTTGGCTGCAGTAACCAAAGGTACTTTACCATTCTGATAAATACGATGCGTGTTTTCTATAACCACAATAGCATCATCTACTACAATACCCAGAGCTAAAAGGAAGGAAAATAAAACAATCATGTTTAAACTAAAACCTAAACTAGGCATTACTAAAAATGCAAGGAACATACTTAATGGAACAGACAAACCTACGAAAATGGCATTTGATGCTCCCATAAAAAACATCAATATAAGTGTTACTAATATAAATCCAATGATAATAGTATTGATCAAATCGTGAAGGGTAACACGAGTAGAACTCGATTGGTCACCAGTAATTCTTATATCTAACTCAGAAGGAAATTGTTTCTCTTTAGTTTCTTTTACTATCTCTCCTATTTTATCACTAGACTCAATTAAATTTTCACCAGAACGCTTAATTACATTTAAAGAAACAACATTTTTACCTTCTAGTCTTGAAAAACTTTCACGTTCATGATAGCTATCTTTAACTTCAGCAATATCTTTTAAGTATATAATAGCTCCAGTCATAGAGCGAATAACCAAATTTTCTAATTGACGTGGGTCAGCAAATTGACCTTTAACGCTTATAGAACGGTTTAGATTATCCATTTTTATGTTACCTGTTGGAACTGTAGAGTTTTCATACTTTATAGCATTTTCTATGTCCATCATAGTTACATCAGCAGCTTGCATACGAGCCAAATCCATATTGATTTGAATTTCTCTATCTAATGCTCCAACTATATCAACTCTGGTAATTTGAGGCAAAGCTTCAATTTTATCTTTTAAAATCTCTGCATACTCTTTCAATTTATTTACATCATAATTCCCAGCTAAGTTTACATTCATAATTGGGCGTTCGGCAAAGTCAAATTCCTTTACTTCTGGCTCTTTACGCATAGGGTCGTTTGGTAAGTCTACAATAGATTTATCAACGGCATCTTTAACTTTACGTTTAGCATCATCTACTTTTTTATCAGTATCAAATTCTACTATAATGATTGACGCATTTTGAATAGAGTTAGAAGTTAATTTTTTTACACCACTGATTGCTTTAATTTTTTTCTCAATAGGTTTGGTTATTAAATTTTCAATATCTGATGGTGAAGTTCCTGGATATATAGTAGTAACAGAAATTGTTGGGACTACAATGTCAGGGAATTTTTCTTTAGGTAGATTTACATAACTCAATATTCCAAAGATGGTCAGAAGTATGGTTATAATAAATATGCTGGTTTTGTTATCTATACTCCAGCTAGTATATTTAAATTCTTTTATTGAATCTTTCATATATGATATGCTTTTAAAAGCAATTTTAAATTATATATAGTGACTTATAGTTTTACTTTTTCTCCTTCATTCAAATCTTGATACCCAACAGTTATTAATTTATCTCCTGCTACTAAACCAGATTTAATTTCAATTTTCCCTCCATAGTTCATTCCTACTATTACTGCTTTTTTAACAGCTTTTCCATCTTTATATACGTATACAAATTGGCCACTTTCATCAGTTTGAATAGCATTAATAGGAATCACAATAGTAGATTTATTTTCATAATCTATTATCTTTAAAACGGCAACCATATTGGGTCTATAGTCATCTAAATTACCTGTTAATAATGCTTCAACATTAAAAGTTCTGGTAAGAGGGTTGATCACTTTACCTGAATAATTTACTGTAGTTAACAACTCTATATTAATATCTGGCAAACTAACCAAAACTGGGTTTCCTGTTCTGATTTTACTTGCATAGGTTTCAGCTACATCAGCTTTAACTTTTAGTTTGTTGTTGTTTACAATTCTTATTGTTGTCATTCCCGGACTGGCCATTTGACCTACTTTTAATTGTACTTCATCTACTACACCATTTATTAACGATTTCACTTTATACATATCTAACTGCTCGTTCATAGTAGACATGCTTTTTTCTAATGCATCTTTGTTGTTTTTGGCTTGTAGAAATGCGATTTCAGAACCAATTTTTTGGTCCCATAAATTCTTTTGTCTTTCGAAAACTGTTTTAGCTAAATCATATCTATTTTTAAGTTCTTCCAAACCTTGTCTAGCGGCTTTGTCATCAAGTGTTGCTAGTACCTGACCGGTTCTAACTACATCTCCTGCTTTTACCAACACCGAAGTAACAGTACCAGGCATTTTTGGTGAAACCAACACATTTTCATCCGCATCCACTTTACCTTGTATATCAATAAAGTGTTTAAAGGTTGACATTTGAATATCAGTTACAGCTACCATTTTAATTTTTGTTTCTTCATTGGTTGCCGTATCTAATTTTGCAATTTCTGCCTCTAAAGTAGAAACTTCTTTCTTAAGTTTATCTAACTGTTTTTTCTTATCAGCTAAACTACCTTTTTCTCCGCATGAAGTTATAACCAATGCAAGAGCAATTAATATTATATATATTGTATTTTTCATAAATTATTTTTTATACTTTATTGTTTTTTACCTATGGCTTTTTTCAAATCTGTTTTTGCAGTTAACAAATCGTATATGGCATTTAAATAACTAGTTTGTGATGATTTTAAATCTGTTTCAGCGGCTTGCAAATCAGTACTATTAGACAACCCTTCTTTATATTTCTTTTGCGTTACATCCAATATTTTTTGTGCCAATTCCATATTTTTCTTTTGTTGAACTATCATTTGTGTAGCCATTTGGTATTTACTTCTAGCTGCTGAATACTCTAAAGAAAATGCATTGGTAACGTTAAAGATATCGTTTTTAAGCTTCATTTGACTGATATTTATTTGATCAACCTTTGCTTTTTTCATAAATCCATCAAAAATGGGCACACTTGTTTTTAAACCAATAAGAGTAACAGGAACCCAAGGTAATTGAGGATAATGTTTAAACAAATTATCATTATTTCTATTTAAAGAAAGATTATATCCGCCAAAAATCACAAGATTTGGAATCCATCCCATTTGGTATCTTTTTTTATCTAATACATTTAACGATTCTTGTTGCTTTAATAGTTTATATTCATACCTATTTGAAACATTAAAATCAATACCCATCAAATCTTCAGCTTCCAGTTTATATAAGCTCTCTAAATTATTAGTCAACTCAATTGGTGTTTTCACATCCATACCCATTTGAAGTTTTAAGGCTTGTAGTGATATATCATATAAATTTTCTAGATTTTTCTTTTGTATGTCTAAATTTGATAAGGCTAATTCAAGTTTATCTAAATCAATTGCTTCTACAAAACCTTGTGTATTCATAGCCTTCATTTCAATATATAGTTTTTGAATTCTCTCAGAATTTACTGATATTAAATTTATATTTTCATTTAAAGTTAATACTTGAAAATATGCTTTAGTCACATTTATTTCTGCGTCAAATTCAGACTTTACATATAGTTGGCTATATAAACTTGTGAGTTCTTTAGCGGCTTTTAATCCTATGATATACGAACCATCAAAAATTAATTGAGAAGCATTTATTCCCGCTTGTATTTGCCACTGTGTTCCAAATTGCAATCTTTGATATTGGTCTTTAGGAGCTGCTGGATTAAATGCAGACAATGGAATGAAACTAGCAGGCAATTGTATATAATCATTAACCGTAGCCGAACCACTGACTTGAGGCAAACCAATAGCTCTAACTTCATTCACTTGTGCTTTGGCTTTGTCTATATCAAGCTTTGCATTCTTGATACCTGGATTGTTTTTCTTAGCAAAATCTATTGCTTCAGCTAAAGAATATTTTTGCAATTGATTGGCATTATCTTGTGTCAAAGCTAACTTTGATAAAAACATAAAAACCAAGACTACATATATTTTATATTTCATAAATTTATAATGATAATTCTTTTAATTTTATTTCTAAATATTCAAGTCCCTTATTGGTGCAAATTCCTCTTAAATGATATTCTATAAACTGTGAATGAACCCTTGGAAATGCAAATTCATATGACGGAAAAATTTGTTCTGAGATTAACAATGATATAACTTCTACATAAATTTTTGCAATAACTTCTACATCTATCTTTTTTCTGTAAATTCCCTTTTTTATACCTTTCTCAAAATTGTTTTTTACTGAGTTAAAGATATATTCGTTTTTAAAAGACTCAAATAAATTCCAACTTTCAGGATAATATTTTCTGATTTCATACATAGCAATTGGATTTATTTTTTTCATCGCAACTATCATATGTTTCATTATTTCTAAAACTTCATCTATCGGGTTGTCAATTGAATTTAATTGCTGAATTTCTATGCAATTTTTATTTAATGATAAAGCAAAACATTGTTTGAGTAAATCGTTTTTGTCTTCAACAAATTGATATAGTGTTTTCTTACTAATACCTAACTCTCTACTTATATCATCCATAGTTACAGACTTAACACCTATCTTCATAAATACCTGTACTGCTGAAATTAATATTTTATCTTTTGGCTCTTCCAATGGTAATTAATATTTGTTTTTCTATATTATAAATAAAACAAAACATTTAAGTTATAGTTTTTTTTAACGGCACAAAATTACACAATTAATCCATTGGAAACAATTTTTTTTATAAATGTTTCCAATGGGTTATAAAAAAAAAACGGACATCATTCCTGATGTCCGTTTCTATAATACTTGTTTTAATTATCTCATCAATTGTAAATTCCCATTCATATCGTATGGAAATCCATCTCTTCCTCTAGCTCTAACTGTAAATGCATAAACATCAGCTGGAGATGGTTTTCCTTTAAATGTTCCATCCCATCCTTTACTTGCATCATGAGTTTCAAATACCACCTCTCCCCATCTATTATATACTCTAAATACATAATCATTTATATCATCACCTTCAAATTTTGAATACAATGAAAGAGAAGTTGGTTTAAACACTTCGTTTTGGCCTGGACCTTTTCCGTCAGGCGAGAAGGCATTAGGAATAAAAATACGAGAAGGCACTACCGCACAATCAATATTTGAAATACTAGTATCAGGCAATACATCATTCTCAATGGCTACAACTCTGTAACAATAGTTTGTATATAAGTCTTCATAAACATTATTATCGGTATATGAAGTGTCTGTACTTGGAACAACAGCTACTTTTCTCCAATCATTACCGGGGTATAAAATCTGAATTAAATAATCTCTTACACCATAGTTCCAATATTGATAAGGTTTCCATTTTAGAACTACATAGTCATTATCTATAGAAGCATCAAATAGTATAGATCTTCCTATCTCTGAACTTAATGGGCTCACATTCCCACAATAATCTTCTACATTTACTCTATATGTATAATCTCTGATATGCACATCTACATCATTTACATCTATGAAACTTGTCAAATTAGATTTGGTAAATGCATAATAATTCTGCCATCCTTTAGTATCATCATATTTGTCTATTATATATCGTTTTATAGCTGGATGATTACTTGGAAGCCAGTTAGTAAGCACATATTTATCATCAATTACTGTAGTTCTAATCACCGTTACTATAGTATCCGGGGAAATAAACGGAGCATGGTTCATAGCTGGATTGCTTAATGATTGCCAAGTCTGTGATTTATGGATTGCATATATTTGATAATGATAATCACTATCGCATAATAGCGAATCAATCATTGATGTATCATTTGGAGAAACTGTTCTATATAAATCAAATACAGGATTAGGTTGACCCGTGCCAAGTGCACCTTTCCAAATTTGGTATTCTTTTAATTGGTTACCCCAACCCACATATGGTGTCCAAGTTACAATATTGGTCATTGGTGCAAGTGAGGCTGCAGTAAGAACCATATTTCTATGTTCGGTACCTGGTAATGAAACCCAACCACAAGAGTCAGCTGTAGTTAATGAATATGCATAAACAGTTGTTGTTGGATCTACTGCCGGTGGCGTTTCTTGGTAATATATATCAGTCGCAATATTTGATGAAAACACATTAATACCTGGAGGTGTAGTATTGTTTGGATCATCTCTATACAATTTATTTTGGAAGAAAGTAGTATCTAAATTTTGTTCCCAGAAAATATCAATATTGCCATTATTATATGAAACATATTGGATTTGTGTAGCAGCAGGTGGTATACTATCATCCATATAAATATAATTTGATAATACTAATGTGTCTTTGCAACCATTACTATTATTTATTTTTAACGTAACAGTTTTACTTCCTGGTATTTGATAAATATGTGGTGCTGGTGCTGAAGAGATATCATTAGTAAAATCTCCAAAATCCCAGTCCCAGTCTGTAATAGCCACATCACTTAACGATAAATCTGTAAAATTAACAGGTTGCTTAAAACACAGCCATTGATTGTCAGCCATAAAATCTGCAGTTGGTTTTCTAAACACAGTTATATAGTTTGGCATGTTGATACTGTCTAAACAACCATATGAATTTGATGCTATAAGCTTCACTGTATATATACCTGGAGGATAACTTTCTTTAGGGTTTTTAACATTTTGAATATTTGTATTCCCAAGTATCCAATAGTAGCTATTTGCATAAAGAGTACTATCACCATATAGATCAGTCTCAAATGGTTCACAACCTTTAGTGTAAAAACTATATATTTTAGGTTTGGGTTTATTTACTACCAACACTTTTGCATTTTTAGTAATACTATCAGCACAGTTGTTAATATTATTAGCCCATAACATGACGTTATATGATCCAACTCCATAGCCATGAGATGTATTGGTATTAATTGTATCAAATGTTGCATCTCCAAACTCCCATCTATATTTTGTGGCGAAGGAAGAAGTATTAGTAAAGGCTGAAAATATAGTATCACAACCTAGAGTATCGTTCGAAGTAAATGAAGGTTTGGCTCTATTAAAAACCGTAATATAATTTGCTTTTAAAGAAGAATCTATACAGCCATTAATATTATTAGTGTAAAGTCTTACTGAATAAGTTCCAGGTGTCAAACTAAAGTTTGGATTCTTTTGATTGGACATAGATACGATAGTAGCGCCTTTAGTAACTACCCAATAAAAAGAATCAGCATATAAAGATGAGTCTCCAAATACTTGGGTTGAAAATGGTTCACAACCTGAAGTTATATTACAATATATTTTAGGTACCGATTTTTCAAAGACCCTTATGAGGGTGTCTTTGGATATGCTGTCTTTACATCCATATGCATTGCTAGTAACTAATTTAATAGTATACTTACCTGGTGAGAAGGTATGGCTTGGATTTTTAGTTGTAGATGTAGTAGCATCGCCAAAATCCCAATTATATATACTTGCATTGGTTGACTTATCTGTAAAGTTAGAAGTGATTGAAGCACATTTAACTGAATCGTTTACTGCAAAAGCTGCTTTAGATCTGGCTCTGACTGTTATATAACTAGCTTTATACATAGAGTCTCCACAACCTGCTTGGTTGTTGACTTTTAGTTTTACATTATAAGTACCAGGAGCATAGCAATGTTGAGGATTTCGAACTGTATCTGTTGTTCCATCTCCAAAATCCCAATACCAAGTTTGTGCATATTTTGAAGTATCATGGAACTGAACACACCAAGGTTCACAAGCATCTAAAGTGTCAGAATAAAAATATGCTACTGATTTTTTAAATACTTTTATTGTATCAACCACATGACCAGCCGAGGGGTCTGGATATATTGCTGGATTTGGACATATATTAGAATATGCTGTGAGTTTTGTTACATATACATCATAGGTACTTCCTGGAGTACTTGAATAATAAGTGTGATTTGACAAATTGGTGTTGTTGGTACTACCATCTCCATAGTCAAACACTTTACTCACTATATTATAACTTTGATCTGTAAAAGAAACAAGTAAAGGTTCACAACCAATAGTTTTATTTATTTTGTATTTAGGAACAGGGCCTACAAATTGTATATAACAGTTTTTAGTAAGCGTATCTTGGCAACCGTTTGCATTTATTGCTATTAGGCTTACATCAAAACAAGAGTCATTGGTTCTATATAAATTATCAGTAGAATCTGTAAAGACATTTTTGGTATTCCCGTCTCCAAAATTCCAAATATGATACGAGGCATTTTTTGAACTTGAAACAAATTTAACAAACTTTGGTGCACACTGATTTAATGTATCTGCTAATTTTACAACACTGAATTTAGGTATCACTCTTTCTATACATATATATTGGCTAATGGTATCCCAACATGCACCTTTCCAAGCTTTCATAGTAACCAAATAACAACCTGAATCAGGGAAAGAAATGCCAGGAGATGAAGCTGAAAAGCCAGCTGATGTAGAATCAAAAATTACTTTTTTAGATGCAGTTGAAGGCACTGCAGACCAAGTATAATTGTTAGGGAAATTTTGTGAAGTATTAGTCACTTGCACTTTGGTTTTATAACATGCAGTAGTAGGAATGGAGAATCCGGCTGTTAGACCAATAGATATCATGGAAGTTTTGGTAACTGTTTGCGAACAACCAGTTAACGTATCTGTAATTGTAAGTGATATATCATAAACCCCATTGACCCCAAATGTAATATTAGTACTAGCTGCTTTATAGTTTGCTATTGTAACACCTGTCGTAGGGCTTACTACCCATTCATATTTCATTGCTTTAACTGCAGTTGCTGGATGTATATTCTTCACAGACATACTATCAAACTTAATAGTTGACCCTTTACATCCTGAAGCTGAGGCAGATTTGAAACCAAAGTCCATGCTATTTACACATACAGAATCTACTTTCACCAAACTATCTTTACACAAAGCACTAGAGGAGCTTTTGGCTACATAAGCAATTGAATAACAACCTGGAACAGTAAAAGTGAACGACCCACTCGAACCTATAAAATAATTATTCGGATCCCATGTAGTACTATCATGATGCTTATAATAAAATTTATGCACTAGGGTTCCGATTTTAGGAGTGGTGGCTTCTGTGAATGTAACACTTGAGTTTACACATATACTTTTATTATCCATTAAAAAGTTTGCTTTAGGAGGTGCAATGGTAATAGTATCAAATGTGGTATCTAAACAACCTCCATCGGTCCACGAAATCATTCTACCTAAATACCTACCAGTATCACAATATCTGTATTGAGTAGTATCGAAAGAGAATTGTGCTTTAGTTGCATTTATGGTATCATGCTTTAATACCATTGTTGTATCTAATTTATTGTATAATGTTATCCAAATCCTTATTGAGTCACTTGAGTAATTGCCAGAATTATTTTTCCAAATTACTTTCTCACAAGTACAAAATCTTTTACTAGTATTGTTAGTATTTAATGAATCTCTAAAAACAAAAGCTAACTTAGGTCTTTTCAAATTAAAAAAAGAGGCATTTGTTACTGAATCTATACAACCAAATGTAGAACTAGAATCAATTAACCTTACAGTGTATTGACCAAACTTAGTAAGCATAATGCTCAAAGTATCCATATTCAGTTTTTGACTTGTTGCCGAAATTACCCCAGTGCTATCACTCACTATCCATCTAAAAAAGTTGTTAGTCCCTGGCGTTGTTTTTGTGTCATTATTAGCTTTAAACAGAGTAGGACTGCTACAGTTAGATTTAATTTTTGCAGAAAACTGTGTTACAGGGCCGACCATTCTAAATGGAATTTCTCTAGTACTACTGCATCCATTGTAACTAAACTTTGCAACCATTTTATAATTTGCTATAGTACTAAAATTAACTCTAAAAGAATCATTCCCATAAGAATATGCATTTAAAGAACCAAGACATGCCCAACTCATAGTTCCTGAAGCTGGCAAACCTGATGTTACATTAGTAAATTTAGCATACTGTCTGTTGCAAAGAGTTGAATCATCTATAGCTATATTTAATATAAATGTATCTCCAACATTTATATAATTTGTTTTAGTTAAATCATATGTACAACCAACAGAAGTTGTTATTTTAAGCGAAGCATCAAATGCTCCTGCATTAACATAAGATATTGTATCAGGTGCAGATGTTGTATCAGTTGATGGGCTGCCCCCATTAAATGTCCAATTATATTTTGTTACTGTATTCCCATTTAAATTGATGCTAGGAGAAAATTTTGTCTTAAAAGCTTTACATCCTGAAGTAGGTGAAGCATTAAAATCAACAGTTGAAGCATTATACACAAATACAGCAGTATCATATTTTTTATATAATTGACAACTATCTCCTTGACTAGTTAATAGTACTTCAACCTTTTTAGGGCCTGTAGAATTAAATTTATGTCTAATAATAGGGCTATTATTGTTATAAGTTACTCCATCTATAATCCAAATTCTACTCACAATACCAGGGGTACTATCAATAATTGAAACTGAATCAGGTCCACTACATAAAATATTGGGAACAAAAGAAATTTTTGGTTGTTGCCCAACACCCGCTCTTACTATACTGTCTCTATTGATGGTACAAACAATTGCTCCTAAGTTATTGATTAACTCAACTTTCACATTGTAGTATCCTGAAGAAGTTAATACTGTTGAAAAGGTATCCGCCGAACTTGTAATACCCGTTGCATTTCCAACGTAGTATTTAAAAACCATCCCTCCTGGATATCCGCCTACTTTGATTTTTAACTTGTAAGGCAAACATGAACTATCCTTATCTACAAAATAAGTATATTTTACATTTCCTGCTCCAATGCTATCTTTAGCTACTTGTAGCGTAACACTTCCGCATTGTGAATTTGCTCTATTAGAGGCAAACAAAGCCACTATTATTATAACCAAAGCTTTAGTTAAAGTGTGTATATATCTCTTCATACTTTTATTGTAAATTTTTAACATGCGAATATAATATTAATTATTTAATTTAAAAACTTCTGTTTTTAGAGCCAAAACCGATTGCGTTTTGCTTGTAATTTTAACTTGATTGGATATAGTATATCCCAATATTCCAATGATTTTTTTGGTCGAATCTTCAATTATTCCAATCTTAGATTTTTCAAATTGATTAATTTTCTTATCAACAAACCAATCACTCAACAATTTGGATCCTTTCAGTCCAATAGGGCTAAATCTATCTCCCTTTTTAAATGTCCGAATAGTTAATGGAAATTGTATTTGGGCAGTATCAAAAAATAATTGGCTTGTGTCTTTTAAATTCAATTTTTGAACGTCTTTGAAAGTGTCAATTTTATATAGTTGATTGTTCCAACTAAATGATTTTGATTTCTCTGCAATCACTTCCTCTTTGCTCTCTACATCACTTTCTTTAGGTTGAATTAATAATTCTCCCCTGTTTATCAATAATTTATGTGTAGATGAAAAATACATATTCCCTGTTTTTTCAATACAAGACAAAAAGACTTCTTCAGCAGTTGCGTAATTAAAGTTAAATTCTTTTAAAACTTTATACAACAGAGATTTAGCGTATTTATGTTGAATGATCTCTTTAAGTTTAACAATTAAGTTTTCTCCTTCTTTTTCAATCTGTAAATTTTCTAATTGTTGAGTTAAATAATCACTTATAATCATTTCGTCTTGAAACAAATGTCTCGAAAAATCGTAAAATGTTTGTTCGATTGATGGATTCAATTCCCTTAAAATAGGCAAAATTTCTTTTCTTATTTTGTTCCTCTTATATATCGTTTTCTCATTAGTAGCGTCTTCTCTGTATGCCACATTATTTTCTTTTGCATAAGATTCTATCATTGCCCTCGTAGCAAATAGCATCGGACGTGCAATATTATTCTTAAGTGGCAAAATCCCATGTAACCCTTTGATACCAGTTCCTCTGATAAGATTTAACAAGATAGTCTCCACTTGGTCGGTTTGGTGGTGAGCCGTAAGCAATCTTTGATAATTAT
This sequence comes from Bacteroidota bacterium, assembly GCA_947460345.1. GTDB lineage: Bacteria > Bacteroidota > Bacteroidia > UKL13-3 > UKL13-3 > CANHGM01. The sequence goes on from CANHGM010000013.1 coordinate 29,095, forward strand.
GATTAGTCATAATGTCTTCAAACCACTGATATCTTAACTCTCTTGCAGCTTGTTGAACAGACATTTTATGCTCTTTCTGAAATGTTTTTGTATCGAACAAAACAGTATGAAATGCTATTCCATGTGCTTTACAATTATCTCTCACAAATTCTTCATCAGCATTGCCATCCTCTCTCCTCAATCCAAAATTGCAATGTGCCACCCCAAAATTAAAACCTGCTTCTACTGCTATTCTAAACATCACCATTGAATCAATTCCACCACTAACTGCTAATAGCAATTTGTCATTCTTTTCAAATAGATGATGCTTATTTACAAATACTTCAAATGCTTTATTCATTATATTTCATTATTATTATTGATAATGATCTTTATAGATTTATTTTGTAGCGAAATTACTTTATTTCACGTATTAAAAATATTGAAAATTAAATCTATTTTTTACTTTTTAAAAAACTATATATACCCAACAAATAGCCGATTATTTGTTACCTTCTTATATATATTCTTTTATTTAAATTCTCATAGTCAAGTTAGACAAATTGAAATAATTAATAGCGACCAATTAGCAGTAGACCAAAACATGCCAGATGTGAAAAAACTTATTGGTAATGTTGCCTTAAAACATGAAAATGCAATTATGTATTGCGATAGTGCTTATTTATTTGATGCTGATAATAAGTTTGAAGCATTTAGTCATGTTAGAATAAATCAAGGTGACAGCATGAGCTTACAAAGCAAACATTTAATATATGAAGGTAATTCAAAAATTGCTCATACAGATGGAAATGTAGTGCTTAATCAAAAAAATATGACATTGTATACTGATAGGCTTGATTATGATATGTCATCTAAAATAGCCAACTATTCTCAAAAAGCAAAAATTGTTACCAATGAAAATGTATTAACAAGTCAAAATGGAAACTATAATAGCAATACAAAAGAATTGTTCTTTAAACGAAATGTAGTCTTAGTGAATCCCAAATATACTATGACTACTGATACCATGAAGTTTAATACGATATCAGAAATTGCATACTTTTATGGCCCAACTTATATAGTTACTAAAACTCGCGATAGTATATATTGTGAAAATGGTTGGTATGATACAAAAAAAGATTTTGCTCAATTTAGCAAAAACGCCTCTATAGTTTCTGGCGCACAACATCTTAAATCTGATAGTATGACCTATAACCAAGTTTCAGGTATAGGCAAAGGTTTCAAAAATATATGGTTTAATGACACTACTGAAAAGCTCACCATCACCGGCATTTATGGAGAATATTACCAAAAAAGCAAATCCTCTTTTGTCACCGGAAAAGCAATAGCCATTCAAATTTCAGATAGCGATACTATATATACACATGCCGATACCTTAAGATATATAGGCGATACCAGTTATAATAATTCAAAAATGATATTAGCATATAAGCATGTGAAAATTTTTAAAATTGATATTCAAAGTGCTGCCGATAGTATGTGCTATTCTTTTTCTGACTCCATTATAAGATTATATCAAAACCCAATTCTTTGGAATAAACAAAACCAACTTACTGCTGACACTATATATATATATCAAAAAAACAACAAACCCAATTATATTGAACTCATCAACAAAGCCTTTATTTGTTCGCAAGAAAAAGGAAGACACTACAATCAGATAAAAGGCAAGAAAATATATGGATATATTGAAGACAATGAACTGAATAGGGTGAAAGTAGAAATCAATGGTGAAAGTATATATTATGTAAAAGAAGATTCTTTACACTACACAGGTATCAATCAAATTTCTTGCAAACAAATGATGATATACTTTAAAGACAAACAAGTAAGTGGCATCAAATTTTATACTGAAAACAAGGGCACCATTTATCCTGTAAACGGTTCTAATCCTTCAAAATTAAGATTAAAAGGTTTTAATTGGCAAGACAACAGAAGACCAAAAAAACCTTCGGATATTTTAATTGATTAATTTACTAATCTTCACCTCCGCCAGTTCTGTCATATAAGTCGTCTATCTCTTTTTTAAACTTTGACTCTACAACTTTTCTTTTCACACTTTGCTTTGGTGTCATCTCTCCATTCTCAATAGAAAATGAATTTCGTTTGATGATATACCCTTTTATCCGTTCAAACTTAGCTAGTTCAAGACCTAGTTTTTGTATATCTGCTTTTAACCAATCCATCACTTCTGAGTCGTTTATCCAAATCTCATCTTGGGTAAAATAACTCTCACTAAAATTAAAATATTCTTTCAATTCATCTTTTGAAGGAACAATGATGGCTGTTAGATATTCTCTTTTGTCACCTATAATAAAAATCTGTTCTATTTTTCTGCTCTTTAAATATACGTTCTCTACTTGCGTTGGATATATATTTTTTCCAAACGAATTGACAATTATATTTTTTAACCTATCCGTAATTTTTAGATTGCCCATATAAAACTTACCTATATCACCCGTGTGAAACCAGCCTTCGCTGTCAATTACTTTGGCTGTTTCATGTTCTTGTTTCCAATATCCCTTCATTAAATTAGGGCCTTTCATCAAAATTTCACCCTCGGCACTTTCAAAACTTGGTTTAAAGTTATCATACGTTTGTATTGTATATATTTCTAAAGTATCAGGGTTTTGTATAGCCACTTGCTGACCTGGCCCTACCCTGCCTACAGTTCCTACTAATTGTCTGTTAAACTCATTTACAGTTATAAATGGTGATGTTTCTGTAAGTCCGTATCCTTCTAAAACCTTAATCCCAATGGCTGCAAAAAAATTAGCCACATGTATAGGGCAAGCTGCTCCGCCACTTACTATAAAATGTATACGCCCGCCAAGTCTGTTTTTAATTTTTGTATATACTAATTTCTCTGCTAACGCTGATTGAATTTTCAACCATGGACTGATATAACCTCCATTCAAAAGCTTATGCTGTTTTATGGCTCCAACAGCTATGGCCCATTCAAATATCTTTAAACTTATTCCTCCTTTTATCTCCACATTCTTTCTCACTTTTTCTTCTATCTTCTCAAGCAATCTAGGAACAGTGGCTAATATTGTTGGTTTTATTTCACCCACATTGGTAGCTATTTTTTCTATGTTTTCAGCAAACGCAACTTGCGATCCTTTATATAACCCGATATAGTAAGATACGCATCTCTCATACACATGACTTAACGGCAAGAAAGATAAAAACATTTCTGTTTCAGTAAATTCATTCATCAACGTTAAACCTGATGCGGCATTATTCAAAAAATTGCCATGGGTAAGAATTGCTCCCTTAGGGTTACCTGTTGTACCTGAGGTATAGAGCAATGTAGCAGTATCATTAAAACCCACACCTTCATATATTCCCTCTATTTCTTCTTTCTTTTCAGGATATATATTCACCCCCTCCTGTATATAATGTTTCCAAGATTTAACTTTGGGATCATTCCATATTTTTTCAGGTTCGTCAAAAACCGTAATGATAAAATTAAGATTTGGTAAATTCTCTGATACTTTCTTTAATTTTTTTAACAAAAACGGACTTCCTACCAATACCCCTTTTGCTTCTGAATCGTTGTATATAAATTCTATTTCTGACTCTGATAAAGTAGGATATATACTGGCATTCACAATCCCAACTTGTTGCAATCCTTGGTCAAATAAAAAATACTCAGGACAATTCTCTGTTAAAAAAGCTACCTTTTCACCTTTTGAAACTCCCTGTGCTAACATGTTTGCCGAAACGGCATTAATCATGGTCTCACCTTCTTTATAAGTGATTGGCTTATATACCCCATCAACTTTTCTAAACAACCAATCACGTTCAGGTTGGTGTATATGATATGCCGAATTTCTGAATAAGTGATGTAGGTTTTTAAATGGGATATTGCTCATGTGATTCGTATAAAAAGCAAAACATTATATATATAATTACAGCAATGTATCAATGATTTTTTCTATCGAAATTCCTTCAGCTTCTGCTTTATAATTTCTGATGATACGATGACGCAATATTGGTTTGGCTATTGCTTGCACATCTTCAATATCTGGCGATAATTTGCCATTAAACAATGCATGGCATTTAGCTCCCAATATCAAAAACTGACCTGCTCTTGGGCCCGCACCATAACTCAAGTATTTTGTAGCATATTCATGTGCATACTCACTACTAGCTCTGGTTTTACTCACTAGTTTTACAGCATATTCAACTACATTGTCTGCCACAGGTACTTTTCTAATGAGTTGTTGATATTTCAAAATATCATTCCCAGTTAATATAGGTTTTAACTGTTGGGTGATAGAGCCTGTAGTTGCTTTCACTACCATCACTTCATCTGCAAATTTCGGGTAATCTATCACCACATTAAACATAAACCTGTCTAATTGTGCCTCAGGCAAAGCATATGTTCCTTCTTGCTCAATTGGATTTTGGGTTGCTAATACAAAAAATGGATTGGGTAACATATGTTTGTTTCCTCCTACTGTAACACTTTTTTCTTGCATAGCTTCAAGCAAAGCAGCCTGTGTTTTGGGTGGTGTTCTGTTTATCTCATCTGCTAATATGATGTTCGAAAAAATGGGTCCTCTGATAAACTTAAAATTTCTGTTTTCATCTAATATTTCAGAACCTGAAATATCGCTTGGCATTAAGTCTGGTGTAAATTGTATGCGATTAAAACTTAAATCTAATACCTGTGAAATGGTATTCACCAAAAGTGTTTTAGCAAGTCCGGGCACCCCAACTAACAATACATGTCCGTTGCAAAAAATACAAGTAAGTACATCATTTACCACTTGGTCTTGCCCTATTACTACTTTGCCAACCTCTGCCATCATTTGCTTATAGCCATCTCTTAAGCTTTCTGCAGCTGCTACGTCTTCGTTCATATATGTTTTTATGTTGTTTTTAGTTTGCGAATTTACAATTTTTAACCTTTAGTTTTATATTTCTATCCTTTGGCTTTTTTAATTAAGGTTAAACTTAAAAAAACAAAAGCAATTAATACCCCCAATATTGATATATAATCACCAGCTATTGTATAAAAAGTAATTTTATTATTTATAGTGATGCTTCCTTTTAATATACAAGGTTTCCACCATTCGGTTTGGTCGTATATATCTCCTTTTTCATCTATCAAGGCACTTATGCCTGTGTTGGCACATCTGGCTATACTCCTTCTGGTTTCAATAGCCCTTATGGTTCCATAATCTAAATGCTGCTTATACCCATCGGTGTTTCCCCACCAACCATCATTGGTTATTATCCCTATATAGTCTGCTCCTTTTTGTATATATTGTCTCACGTAGTCGCCATAAATACTCTCATAACATATAACAGGTGCGGCATTGGCAACTGTCCCTTTTAATATTGACGGCTCATCGTCTACACCCAAACTACCACTAATGCCTCCATTATCAATAGCATATTTTTCTAAAAACTTTAACAAAACCGGAAACGGCATTTTCTCTACACCCGGCACCAATTTGCTTTTATGATATATTTGTATGGGTTTATTATTGGTTATATATATGGCCGTATTGTAATAATCTACATATACATTATTGGGCTGAAGTCTGGCTGTAGTTGATGGTTCTTCGTTGGGGTTATATATTTTATAGGTCGAAATACCTGTAAGCACTTCTAAATTCGGATACTTTTGCAAGAATTGTTGAAGCATTTTAACCTCCTCATTCATGTCTAGCAAAGCTTCATCAGCAAATGATGTAATAGCTGTTTCAGGAAACATCAACACCTTGGTATTTGAATCAATGCTTTTTTCAGCCAATGACAGCATTCTCGACAACTGCTCATCTGCTGGCAACCCGTTAAACTTTTCAGTATATGGGTCAAGGTTGGGTTGAACTATAACTACTTCAATTTGTTTGTCTGATTGGTTATAGTTTTTATATATAATAAGTGAAACGATAATGGGTATCAGTATAACAATATCAATAGTAGCTGAGCGTTTAAAATAATTTTGTGTTTCTACTTTATCTGATTTTGTAACATCCAACACCAGTTTTGCTACCAATATATTCACTACCCAAATCCAAACTGTTCCACCCATAACGCCAGTATACTCATACCATTGAATAACCGATGGCCATTTTGCAAACACATTCCCTAAGGTAAGCCAAGGCCAACTGATGTCCCAACGCAAATGTAAATGTTCGAATGCCAACCAATAACACACCAAAGATATATAGGCTATAGTTAAGCTAAATTTCTTTCTAGTTTTGTGGAACAACAGAACGGGAATGCACATAAACAAGCTATTGAGCGTTATGGCAAACACTGCTTCTTTAGCTGCATTAAACACCCACCAAGTAGTGAGTATATTCCAAATTAAAAAAAGTATATATAAATTGCCTAAGAGTTTTGCACTGCCATATTTTCGGGGTTGTTGGTAAAAACTATCTTCAATTAATAACACCGGCACCAAGGCTATAAATATAAGAAACGGAAAAGACATAGGAGGCCAAGAAATATAGAGCAATAACGCCCCAATAAATGCCAATATATACTTATTCTGAATAATTTTTTGCATCTATTTTTCTTCTGATTTTATGACAACAACAAATTCTCCTTTAGGTGCATGTAACGTAAAATGGGTTAACAATTCTTCTGCCGTTCCATTCAACGTTTCTTCATATATTTTGGTTAACTCTCTAGATAATGATAACATTCTATTGGGTATATATTCTTTAAACTCTTCGAGCATTTTAAGTATGCGATGCGGAGATTCATACAGTATATATGTTCGTGAGTCAGCTGCTATATTTTTGATAGCTGTTTGCCTGCCTTTTTTCTGAGGTAAGAATCCTATAAAAACAAATTCATTCATCGGAAACCCTGACTTTACAAGTGCTGGTATCAACGCTACTGCACCCGGCAAACATTCTATTGCGATATTATTTTCGTTACAAGCTCTTGATAACATAAAACCTGGGTCTGAAATACCGGGCGTTCCTGCATCTGTTACTTGTGCTATATTTTTTCCTTTGATAAGTTCATCAATTACATATTGTGTTGAACTGTGCTCGTTGTTTTGATGGTAAGATTTCAAAGGCGTTGAAATCTGGTAGTGTTTCAACAAATGTGAAGTAACCCTGGTGTCTTCAGCCAATATAAAGTCAACACTTTTTAATACTTCAATAGCCCTAAATGTAATGTCTGACAAATTCCCAATAGGTGTGGGTACTATATATAATTTACCTGTTGGTTTCATCTGTTTCTTTTGGTTTTGGTACTTTTATTTTTTGTCCTGTTTTTAATGAAGTGGTGTCTAAGTCGTTATTTAATTCTATCAAATCTTTGCGTTTAATTTTATATTTCTTTGCCACTTTATAAAATTTATCTTCTTTTTTCCAAACGTAATTTATCGTTTTTATATTGTTTTCTTTGGTATTGCTAGCAGATGCTTTTTTACTTGGAATCGTTAATTCTTGACCTATCTCTAATTCATTAGATTCTAGCTTGTTTAATGATTTTAATTCTTCAACATCCACTTCATATTGTTTCGAAATTTTATATAAGGTTTCACCAGCAGCCACTATATGTTTTTTAAGCTTTGTTTTATCAGTAGTTTTAACTTCATCTGCACTCAACTTGGCTTTAACTTTTCTAAGCGAATCAGCTAGTTTTAATTTTTTATATTCTTCATATTGTTTCAAACTTATTGTTATCAAAGTATCTTTGTTTTCAATAGGTTTTATGGTGTTCACAGGCACTTCAATCTTTTTGGGCGTTTGTTTTACAATAGTGGTTGTGTCAACTTTTTTGACAGGCAATTCCGCTTTAACTATTGGAGGCTGAACTTTAACTTCAGTGTTCTGTTTCATTGCTTCGTGGTTCACAAATCCAGTATCGTCTTTAAACAATTTATTATAGTCAAACGGTTCGTCAAACGAGCTTTTAAAATTGGTTTTATATACTTTGGGTTTTAATTCTCTGTTTTCGTTAAGGTTTATTACTTCGCCTGTTTCTGGCTCTTCACCGGGTTCTATCAAATTTCGGGTATATAATTTTCTAAGCTTAACCGCATACTTTTGAGAAATCATTTGCATGGTTTCTCCTTTTGCAACAGTATGTGTTTGGGTGATTGATTTGTTGCGTTTAGGTTTTAAAAATATAATATCACCTGCTTTACACTCTGCATCATCTGGCAAATCATTATATTTTTCTAATTGCCACATTCTCATGTCATATTCAACAGCAATTTTTTGATATGTATCACCTTGTTTGGCTATAATGCCGGGCGTTTCATTTATATTTACTTCTTTGCGTTGGTTTTCTTTAAACTCACTTACAATGTTCGATTTTATCTCTTCATTAGGTAATATATAATCCAACTTATATAATTCATATTTTTCGATATAGGCTATCAATTGCTCGGCATATTGAGGGTTTGTGGCATATCCAGCTTTTTTCAACCCATAACTCCAACCTTTATAATCATTGGGTTCTAAGCTAAACAAAAAACCATACCTAGGCTGACTTAACAAAAAATCGCTATGGTCTTTATAACTGAGATGCACACTGTCATAAGCCCTGAAACACTCTTGCAGCGTATCATCGTCATGGTAAACCCTAGCACCATTCCACTTAGTTTTACATTTTATCCCAAAATGATTGTTTGATTGTTTACACAATTCGCTATTACCACAACCACTTTCAAGTAAAGCCTGAGCCATGGTGATACTGGCAGGAATTTTAGCTCTATACATTTCTTGTACAGCCAGCATTTTATAGGTCTGCACATATTGCTCAATAGTTACTTTATTGGTTTGTGCAAAACAACTCAATTGAATAAAAACAAATAATATATATGGAATTTTTTTCAATATGGCAAAGTTAAATGATAATCAAAAACAAATACTCACTAAATCAATCTTAACCCCAAAATACTCAACCCAATTTCAACCCCATCCATTTCAGCTATACCGGGCAAGAATCCCCATTCACCAAAGCCCATCTTAGTAAAAAACGTAATACTAGGGGTATTATGTTTAAACACAAAAGCCAATATGGTTTTAATTTGGTTTTGAGAGGCATGAGATGCTGCTTGTTCAAACAGGTTTTTGGCTATATGTTGATGGTGAAAATTATAATCTATATATATGCTTATCTCAACCGTTTTTTCATACGCTTTTCTACCATAAAAATCTTGAAAGCTACACCACCCTATTACTTGCTGTTGTGTCTCATATACCCACAAAGGCCTATTGGGGTATATATGTTTCTGAAACCACTCCAGCCGATCTGCTACGGTTACAGGCTCCATATCTGCTGTAGCTAACCTACCCGGAACACTTTGGTTATAGATAGCTACTATGGCTGGTAAATCATTAAGAGTGGCTAGTCTTATCATCTGAATCAGATTGGTTATTATTTGAAATATAGTTTTTACTGATATATACCGCTACCACAACCGCCATTAACAATACCACCAACCTGAACCATGAAAATTGTATATATAATTGATACCCCAATACACCCAGCACCAACAGCAATATTGCCACCCTGGCATAAGGCAAAAAGGGCAAATCTTGCAACGTTTTTTTTCTAAGTATGATATATACAATGGCCACTACCATTGCTAAAATTAAATATATTTTTTCAGTCATTCGGGTTTTTTTGTTTGATAAGAATCATTGCAGACAACAGCAAAAATACAGCCATCACAGAAAAAGTTTATCTGATATTATTTACTAGAAAGTTTATGAAAGAAAATAGCACTCGCGAGATTCCAGCCTCCCCTTTACTCAACGCTCTCTTTTTCAATTCTTATCTTCATTCAATTTGTTACATGTTGCTTACCTATGAAACAAATATACGAATGCTTACTTATTTCGTAAAGTATATTTTGTAGTGATTGTGATTTAAAATGATAATATATACAAGATTGGAGACTGGTGTCTTACAAGGACAGTGAGACCTACAAAAGCTTAGGATTCTTTTTTTTAACTAATACTACCGCAGAAAGTATTAAAAACACAGCCATCACAAAATAGGCCCATCTGATATTGTTTGCTTGATGAAAAACAGGTATCGAGAATAAAAATATAAACAGAAATCTAAACACCAAATTGGCCATATTAAATATACTGTTCACCCTACCCATTACTTCATTAGGCACATGCTCAAATAACCACGTAAGCCTCAGTACTCTAATGCCTGCATTCGTAAACCCTAAAACCAATGACATAAGCATGGTTAGCATTACTGATACCGTAAATGTATTGCATATAAAAAAGAATGCTGTGATGACCGTAAGCAATATCACCGCTGATTTAACGCCTGAGGCTCTAAACACTTTTCTGACCAATAAACCTGCTGCCAACGCTCCCACGGCATATACCGCATCAGCCACAGCAAACACTGCCCCTCCCATGTGCAAGTGCCTTTCTATATAGCCGGGCAATACTGCATGTATCTCCACTAACAACATAGCAAAAACACTATACGAAGCCAGACCAAATACCAATATATAGGGGTGCTCTTTTAAATAGTCGAACCCCAGTTTCAATCGTTCATGCAACGTTTCTTTTGCTTTGGGTTTTAATGAAAATGTATACTTTATTGGGTATATAAATAACACTGCCAGTATATGCGAAACAGCATTGATAAATATTATAAAATCTATACTCCATGGCTTAATTTCAAATGGCAATATATAGGTGGCAAAATATACATCTATTTTTTGTCCATACGCCAATCCTTCTAACATGAATGCGGCTATCCCGCCAGACAATATAGAAACCGACTGGCCTACAATTTCTATTCTACTGTTAAACTTTCCATACGAACTCGCATCTGTTATCTCTTGCCCTAGTGCATACAAAGCAGGATAATGTATATTGTAGTTGAACATAGTAATGGCAAACACCGATACGATCAATAAATGATGAATGGCTTCACTTGTAATCCATCCAGCCATTCCCACTATACTTATTATGCCAAACAACAATCCACAAATCAAATTCAAGTATAAAAACACTTTTTTTCGATTATACCTATCTACTAGTGTGCCTGCATATAAGCCCCAGAATATTATAACAATGGTGATGACACCATAACTCAAATTAAAGTAAGTAGACAGCTGCAAACTGTTGAAATACCATGGTATAGCAAGCATACTTATACCTTGTGCAAACCCCGAAATGGCATTGGCAGAAAATAAGTAATTCAACGATTTTTTATTGTCCATATATAGGTATAAAAAAGTCCGACCAACATTGTTAGCCGGACTTTAAATATTTATAACAAATTAGTTTAAACCAAGTTTTTTAAGAATGTCTTTTGGTACAGCATTTTTGTTCACCAATATGGCAGTTGTTTTATATAAATAATAATTTTTAGAACAATAGAACATACCGTCACAATCGTTATTGCTGGTGCCCCATGAGTTTTTAACTATATAATAGGTCTTGCCTGATTGGTCTTTCACAATTCCCACAAAGTGCATCCCATGGTCGTCTTGGGTGCTTAAATTATCAAATGCGTCTTGTCTCAATTGCGGAGTAATATTCATCTCTTCTATAGGATAATTGAATAAGCTGTCTTTCTCTTTGTCGTTCAACTCTGACCAAGGTTTATAAGGCACTAAAGCCAAACCATTTTTGAAAGAAAAACCTTTCTCGCTCACATCGCTAGCCCACTCTAATCCATATCCATTTTTCAATGAATTATCTGCAATGTTTCCTAGATCTTCCATTGATACATTATAGATCAAATCTGTGCTCCAATTGTCAGCCACTTCCATCATAAACTGTTTGTAATAAGGGTGGTGATTAAACGACGTAATTTCTATATAATCTTCAGGGTTTATGCCTAAATGTTTCAGAAAAGTTTGAGGAGTAAATGATTTGCCATCATAGTTAAACGATTCAGGTACTTTGCCTAAATATGCATCTAATATACCTTTATATCCATCAAACCAATGTTTGCCTAATTTTCCGTTGCTATGTAGTTTGATCACTTCATCTAGATATGCTTTAAGCACGGCATCCAATTCGTTGTGGTTTATTTTTTCACCGTTTTCTGTGCCAGGGTAAGCCATCTCTGGCAGTATACCATAATCTCTGATAATATTGATTACATCATGCGGCTCACCACCGGGGCCAAACTGTGCTTTGCCTAGCATTCTCACATATCTCCAAGCTTTCAGTTCGTAAGCTTTTCGTACTATATACATCTCAGATAAATCAACAGGTTCCTTACCCATTCTGCTCAATTCAGATTCTAAAAAAGATTCAGTTGAAAACGACCAACACGTGCTGCTTTGACTTTGGTCTTTTACTGAGGTAGTTTTGATTTGATTGATGGTCGTAAATTCAATATGACTTCCTTTTTTATTGGTTTTGGTTTGTGCTTGAATGTTTGAACTTGCAGCTGCAACAAACAAACATATATAGGCTATTTTTTTCATGATATATAAATATGTGGTAAAAGAAAAGCCCCGAATAAACGAGGCTTTAAATATTTTTAAATTAATTATTTTTTAGGTGATATGGGTGTACCCATTGCTTTATCAGCAATTCCCATTTTCTTTTTTACAGGCCCCATCAAATCATCAGCTGAATTTGAAACTAAAAGTACATAACCTCCAGTAGAATTGATAACTGTAGAATATCCTAATTCTTTAGCCACTTCATTTATCACTTTCTTAGCTTTTTCATAAACTGGCTCTTGTAAACTGGCTTGTTTTTCTTGTAAATCTTCTTGAGCTTTTTGGTTGGTTGCTTCTAACTTAGCTCTTGCATCTTCAAAATCCTTTTCTTTCATTTGTCTGATGTTAGCTGGCCAAGTTTTATTGGTTTGAATTTCGTTATATTTTCTTTCTAATTCAGATTGACCATCTTTTAATATAGTTTCCCATTGTCTTTCTATCATCGATAATGAATCTTGTACTTTTTTCAACTCAGGCATTTCTTTTATTAAATCTTGCAAATTGATATGACCTATCTTTTGTGCATTTGAAATGTTTGATGAAATCATAATAATTGACATGATTATGATTGACTTAATAATTTGTTTCATATTTATTTTATCTGTTTATTTTTTCGTTTGAATTAGAAAGCAAAAGTAAGACCGCAATTATATATTCTAATATTTTATTGCTAATTATTTGTATAGTTATCTTTTATTTTTTTGTTGGAGGAATTCCGCCTGGTTTCGTAGGTGTTTTATCATCTTTCTTTTCAGGTGCTTTATCTTTAACAGGCGTAACACCCATTTCTTCTAATACTTCATCACTCTTATCAAACTTAGGGTTAGAAAACAACATAATCATATCTCCACCTTTATCAAATATAAAATCTAAACCACTTTTACGTGCTACTTTTTGTATCGATTCAAACACTTTATCTTGAATGGGTTTAATCAATTCTTGACGTTTTCTGTTTAAATCTCCTTCTGGATTAAACTTAAGCTTTTGATACTCACGCATCACTTTCTCTTTGTTTGCTATTTGGTCCTCTCTCTTCTTTTTTAATTCATCTGTCATCAACACTTTCTCATCTTGATACTCTCTATATAGCCTATCAATTTCATTTATTTTATCTTCCAATTCTTTTTGCCACAATGCAGCTAAATCATCTAATTGTTTTTGTGCAGATTTATATTCAGTTAACTGACCCAATATATATTCAGTATCAACAAATGCAAATTTTTGTGCTGAACTCATCTGGCAGTTGATACCAAAAACTAAAAGTATGAATACTACTATTTTTTTCATTTAAATGTTACTTTTAATATTAAAACTGTTGACCTAGGAAGAAATTATTGCCCCATTTAGGCGATTCATATAATGTTCCATCTGTTCTATATATATGGTCAAATCTATATCCTATATCAAAACCTAGCATACCAAACATTGGCATAAATACCCGCACACCTATTCCTGCCGATCTATATACTTTAAATGGATTATAATTGCTAAAAGATGAAGAAGCATTTCCAGCCTCTATATATACCAATCCAAATATTGTAGCTGTAGGGTTTAATGTTACAGGATGTCTAAGTTCTAAGGTGTATCTATTATATATGGTTGCTAAGCTTGAATTATTAATAACTGTAGAGTAACCATCTGGCATAGCACGTTGAGATACAATCTCACGTCCATCTAAACTATAACCTACCAATCCACTTCCTCCTACCACAAATCTGTTAAAGGCTGGAACATTTAAATTGTGATTATAGTTAGATATAAAACCAAAATTAAATCTTGTAGCAAGCACCAATTTTCCCACTATCGTATTAAACCATTGAGCATCAAACTTAATTTTATAATATTCCATCAATGAAGTAGGTAACGATGTATTTCTGTATAAAGTATATGAATATGGCAAGGTAAACTGAGCAGACAATGAAATATTTGCTCCACTTCTTGGATAAATAGGATCGCTGATTGAGTTTCTTGAAATGATAAATTTAAAACTTAAATCATTAAAAACGCCATTGGGCAAACTTCCGCCAAAACTATAATTATCATTATTAAATCTTTGATAACTTATTTGTTTATTTACTACAAAATAATCATCTGGTTTTTTAAGCCTTTTACCTAATCCTAAAACAATGCCGCTGGTTTTTAATTTACCAGATGAGGTGCTTAAAATATTTCCTTGAATAGAATGATACATACTAAAAGTAAGAGATTTAGGTTTTTTGCCACCTAACCAAGGTTCAGTAAATGAAAAGTTATATGATTGCCAAGTTTGTCCGTTTGACTGAGCTCTGATAGAGAGTCTTTGTCCATCGCCACCTGGAAGCGGTGTCCATTCTCTTTTCTTTAACATTTTTTGAGCAGAGAAATTATTAAGCGTTAATCCTAAAACACCAATAATACCACCATATCCTCCATATCCACCGCTAAGTTCAATTTGGTCAGATGGTTTTTCAACTACTTTAAACTCTATATCAACTGTACCGTTAACAGGGTTTGGTTGCGGATTTACACCAATTTGCTCTGGGTCAAAATATCCTAGTTGTGATAACTCTCTAATACTTCTGGTAATGTCGCTACGGCTAAACTTGTCGCCTGGTCTTACTCTAAGTTCTCTTAAAATAACTTTATCACTTGTTTTGGTATTGCCTTTTACTGTTACTTTATTAACTATTGCTTGAGGGCCTTCGTTCATTCTTATTTCTATATCTATTGAATCATTCAACACTGATACTTCAACTGGTTGAATATTAAAAAATAAATACCCATCATCCATATATAAAGACGAAACGTCCACTCCTGTTTGATTCATATTCAATTTACTTTCGAGGAGCTGTTGGTTATATATATCACCTTTTTTGATAGCCAAAATACTATCAAGATATGAATCTCTATATTTAGTGTTGCCAACCCATTTAATGTTTCTAAAATAATACCTATGGCCTTCGTCAACTGTGATTTCTATTTTCAATCTGTTAGGAGCAATAAGATATATAGTATCTTTAACTAATTTAGCATCTCTATACCCTTCACTTAAATATTTACTTTCTATACTGGGTTTATCAGCTTCATAATCGCTCTCAATAAACTTACTTGACTTGAATATGTTCCAACTAATCTGATGCGTTTCATGCATAGTTTTTCTGAGCTTTTTCTCAGTTATATTTTGATTACCATAAAACACAATTTCTTGTACCCTAACCTTAGGACCCTTTTGAACTTCAACATTTAGAATAGCTAGATTTTTGGTTGAATCTAATTTTTGTGTTGTCACATCAACCTTGGTTGAATAAAAACCTTTTTTTCTAAAATAAGCTAAAGTAGTATTTTTAACTTTGAGAATTAGGTTATCATTTATAATATTATTAGGCTTTAAAAAACCTAGTTCATCTTCTCTTAATGATTTGGCTTGTCCTTTTCTTAATCCTTTTATTTTAATTAAGTAAAATTTAGGTTTTTCAAGCAATCTTATTTCAATCCAAACTTTATTGTTTTCAAATTTTGTAGCGTAAATATTTACATCATCAAATAAATTTTGTTTCCATAACGACTCAATTGCTTTTCTTACTTCATCACCTGGCAGTCTAATTTTTTGTCCTAAGTGCAATCCTGATAACAATATCAAAACAGAGCTATCTAAATATTTAACTCCTGTGATAGTTATATCTTCTATAACATATTCTTTAGGAGCATTAAAATCTATTAGCTCATCCATAGTTTGCGAATAAGAAGTATTGAAAAATATAACTAAAATAAAGCTATATATATATTTGTTGAATGTCATAAATTACTCTTCTGTTTTTTCTAAGATCTGTTCACTTATTTTCCCGAATCTTCTTTCTCTCTTTTGAAAACTTAAAATAGCTTCATATAAATCTTCTTTGGTATAATCGGGCCATAATGTATCTGTAAAATAAAATTCACAATAGGCTATTTCCCATAATAAAAAGTTGCTAACTCTATGTTCTCCACTTGTTCTTATTAATAACTCAGGATGTGGCCATTCATAAGTACTAAGTGCATTATTGATTGTTGATTCGTTAATCTCTGACGCTTTCAGCTCACCTAAGGTTACTTTTTCTGCAATTTTTTTTATGGCATTTACCATATCCCACTTGCTGCTATAGCTTAAGGCTAAAATTAACTCTAATCTGGTATTGTTCTTAGTTTGGTTTAAAGCATCTTGCAAACTTTCTCTACATGCTGTAGGCAAACTTTCTAGATTACCAATGGCTCTTAATCTGATATTATTTTTTTGTAGTGTTGGCAATTCACCTCTAATGGTTTTTACCAACAACTCCATTAAAGCATCAACTTCTTTCTGAGGTCTGCTCCAATTTTCAGTTGAAAAAGCATATAAAGTAACGCATTGTACACCTAGTTCAGCAGCAGCTTCTGAAACTTCTTTAACAGCATTAACTCCGCTCTTATGTCCAAATATCCTGAATTTTCCTTTAGTCTTAGCCCATCTACCATTGCCATCCATTATTATAGCGATGTGCTTAGGTAATTTTTCTAAATTAATATTGCTTTTAAAACTCACTTTTCTTTAGCTAAAATTAGAACCCGCCTTTGTTACATGTGTATGTTATGATTTTATATGAAAGGGTTGCTCCAATTGTAAAATACCAATCTTTGTTATATGGATTTCCCCTTTGTTTACCTTTAAAACTCATATTACCTTCAGGTCTTACTTCCCCACTTCTATCTGATAAAGCAATTGATGTAGCTCTCATATCTTTATTTATATCATTAAACTTTGTCATATCCCAAGAATCAGGATAGCCAGTATATATATATTTACCATTAGCATCTTGCATATAATTCCCGTTACCAAGATCATCAAGATGATCAGTTGCTGTTTTTCTCCAAATAGTTTCTATGGCAAAAATGATGTTTTTACTCATATGTAACTTAAACCCTCCACCAAAAGGAACTGCATAATCAAATTTTGTATATGTACTGCTGTGTCTTAAAAATTGTCCTTCGGTACCATAATTTCTCAACTCATATGTTTGATTTTTATAAACTGTATATGGATTAAAATAAAAACCTGAAAGTCCTATAGCCACAAAAGGTGTAAACTCATTCGAAAATCTATCAAAACCATGAGGTTGAAAATTAAACTCAGTCATATAACTCATTTCATATATGTTAGATGCAAAACTTAAATTTCTAATTTTATTATAGCTTGTATATACATCTTTAGCTGCCACACTACCATAATTAAATGAAAATCTACTTAAAAAAAACTTGCTATGATTGTATTTATAAAAAGCTCCAAAAGTTGGATTAAACTCTTGAGTATTCACATATTGAGCAATGTCTCCAACATAATTCATCACACCACCATGAATTCCAAACTCGTGTGTTTGTGCACCAAGTAAAAAACTCAAAACAGAGAAATGAATGCATAATATATACTTTTTCATTTTAATAACTTGTACAATTTACACCCGGCACAGGAAACCTATAACAAATAGACATGGTCATAAACATAAACCAATCAATTGGCGTATTTTTATTACCTCTCATTATACCTTTGCCTGAAGCGTCAGTCCCAATTTGAATCCCTCTGTTTACTTCATAAGACCTATCAGAAAGCTCCCAAGTTGGGTTATCATTAGCTGTTGCTCTTTTTAAGATTTCAGGATCTACATATGTATTGTTGCTAACGTCATCTAAATGATCAGTAAATGTATTTCTAATACCATATTCTAGAACCATATTCCAATTGTCAGTAAATCTAAATTTAAGACCTGCTGCTAAAGCAATAGCAAATTGAGTTAAATTATATGTTTTCCTGTCTTGGAATTCAGTTGTCCCTTGGCCTTCAGTAGCTAATGGTTGTAATTCATACCATTTACCTCTATAATAAGCCTTTGGATTGAATTTAAACACATTTAATCCCGTTGATAGATATGGAGAAAACCCATATCTTTTGTTATAATCACCAAAACAAAAACCTCTCAAATTCCACTCAATTTGTGTTGTAAAGTCATATATATTGGATTCAAAACTTAAGTTTCTAAGTTTATGATTAATATTATTACTCATCGAATCGTGACCTGAAATAGTACCAAATATAAAACTTCCTCTTAAAGAAATATATCGGTCTGGATTGTATCTAACCGAAATCCCTACAGCTGGATGCGATTGATTCACTCTAATCTTTAAATCACTTAAGTCACCCATATAATTACTTACTCCACCCATTAAACCAAACTCTAAACTTTGGCTATTTGCATTAATTGAAATGCTGACAAATAGTATATATATGAATAATCTATTCAATGCTTTATTAACTTATAATTACCAATTTTATTATGCGAAGGTAAACAAATTTAAACAAAAAAAAGAGGGTTAATAAAATTAACCCTCTTTTGTAAAAAATATTTTGTTATAAAATACTAGAAGTTTGCACAACCATACTTACGCAAAGTTTTGCTGATAGTAAAACCTGTAAAAATATAAGTATCTTTATCTCTTGAATCTCCTCTATTTACTTCGCTTTCACCATTTGCTTTGCTTAATATTTTTTGAGAAGCATTAATACTTACAAATTTTTTACCTGTAATTGGATTATCAGCCTCGCCTGATCTATCACTTAATGCTTGAGCTCTAGCTAAGTCACCATTTACTTTGTATTCAGCAGGTGTAGCAGCATTTTGTGGGCCAATCCAATTGTAGTGAATATCATCAATCCAATCAGTGAAAGTTTTTCTACCACAAATCTCAAAAGAAACACTCCACAAACTTCCTAAATTGTATTTAACTCCAATTCCTACCGGAACGCATACGCTCCATAAAGAGTATCCTTTTTTGCCATCGTTAATTCTTTGAATTTTATCTGCTTCAGTATATTCTTTAGCTAAAGAAACTTTTTCACCATTAAAATCTGTTTTTGGATTAAAATGAAACATTCCAATACCTGTAGTTAAATATGGAGTCCATTTAAATTTTTGACTCCCTGGGATGAATTTTAAAATATTATACTCAACCGCAGCACTTACTTCAAAAATATTTGAAGTAAAATTCAAATTACGTTTAAGTCTGTAGTAATAATTAGATTGGTTTTCAATTTTACCACCATTAACAACATCTCCAGATCCTGGTTTGAAAGTACTACCACCTGTAAATTTAGAACCCCAAGCTGCATCATTACCTGCAACACGTCCAAAAAACAACTGTCCTTTGAATGAAATATTTGGGGTAAAATTATATCTTGCAATAACTCCTCCTTGAGGTCTTGTATATTTCCAAGTAACTTGTGATTTTGACAAATCTCCTTGATATTGAGCTGGACCTAAGAACAATCCGAACTCCCAATCTTGAGCTTTAACCATAGTTACTACTAACAAGGCAATGATTAGTGTTGTGATTTTTAATTTCATATGAGTAAAATTTAAATTCTATAATTTAAGCCACAAATTTAGTCAAAGAATCTATTTAAACAAATTTTTTTTCTTATTTCTTAAATCTGATCCCCAATTCATCTTTTTTTGCAACGTTTCAATATAGCTTTTATCGTTTATATTTAATAACTTAAAAGGATAGTCACATTTTCTAACTGCCATTTGAATACTTGAATCTACTGTCATAGATCTTGAATCTAAAGATGCTAAAAAGTTAGAGCCTCTACTATCAACTTCAAATGATATGACAGAATTGTCAGGTACAATTACAGGCCTAACATTTAAATGGTGAGGTGAAACAGGAGTGATTGAAAAACTATTAGATGATGGGAAAATAATGGGTCCACCACAACTTAAAGAATAACCCGTTGAACCTGTAGGGGTACTAATGATTATTCCATCTGCCCAATAACTATTCAGATAATCTCCATTTAAATAAGTATGAATTGTTATCATTGATGAAGTATCTTTTTTATGAACTACAAAATCATTTAACCCAATATTATATTGACCAAAAAGTTCGTTGTTAGTTTCTAAATACAACATGGATCTTTTTTCTATTTTGTAGCTTCCTTTGCTTATGTTTTTGATGATTAAATCCACTTCATTTTCATTCATAGTTGCTAGAAATCCCATTCGTCCTGTATTAATGCCTAATACAGGAATGTTTTTATCTTTTATATATAAAATCGTATCTAACAAAGTCCCGTCTCCTCCTATTGAAATTAAATAATCTGACTCTAGTTTTTCAATTGTATAAGCTGTAGATTTCAAATTAGAGTTTTGAGAGAGGCTTTCATTAATCTCAATCTCAATTGAATACTTTTCACAGGTATCAATAATTTGTTTAACAATCTTTAAAACTTCTTCACTAAATTGTTTTGTATAAATAGCTATTTTCATCTTTTTAATTATTTTAATTCATTATAGAATGCAGAACTTCTATTGAGTTTATGCTTTTATTGTGTAATGCGTGTGTTTTTAAATACAATATCAAATGATCTAACAATGCGGTTCGTTCTATATAACTCATATTGTTTTTTTCGACGAACCCATCTTGAAAATAAATATTGTTTAAGCATTCACTCAGTCTTTTATCCATCACATGTTTTAATGTACTGCTTTGTGATTGAAAATGCCCATCATGAATATTGAAATAACAATACTCTTCGCTGTAATTTAATTTAGGCTTCACCCCTAATAAATTTAACAAATCTGTTAAGAATTTTATAGGGAAATTAGATATTTGTGATACCTCATCTAATTCTTTAATAACTTTGTCTAAATATACATAAAGTTTTTCATCTATATGGTGCTCGTGTACTGACTTAATGATTACTTCTGACATAAACATAACTATCCCCATTTTTTGAGGTAAAATGTATTTATCATTAGGCTGGTAATAAACTGCTACCTCTTTAATTTTTTGTAATTGTTCTGATTCCTTTTTATAGAATACAATTTCAACCAATTGTAAGGGCATAAATAAAGAATGAGCGTTTTTAGAATTGCTTTTTTTTACTCCCATAGCTAAAAAAGACATTAGTCCTAATTGTTCTGTAAACATCTTTACTATTAACCCGCTATCACCGTAAGGATATGTTTTAAGAATAATTGCTTTGGACTTAATTAGCATGATACAAAAGTAAATGTAATAATCAAAAAAAAACCACCTACTTTAAGTAGATGGTTTTTTTTATAAAAATGTTATATCAAATTATTTAATATCAACTATTCTTAATGAAAGTGTTTCTCCATTTGCTGTTAAGCGAATAGTATATACACCGCCAGATAACTGATTTCCAGTATTAATTGGTAACTGATAATTTCCTGCAGATTGTTTTGCGTTAAGCAAAGTAGCGATTTTTCTGCCTGTGATATCAAAGATTTCAATATTAATTAATGAAGATTCTGTTATCGTGTAATTCAATGTAGTATTTCCATTGTATGGATTTGGATATACTTCAATTCCATTTACTGAAGTTGAAATGCTTTGAATATTGCTATTGATTACAGTTGAAGTTGAACTGCTATCTTTACAAGAATTAGTATTTGTTACAATTAATTTTACATTATATGTACCATTAGTTGCATAAATATGAATTGGGTTTTGTTGTGAGCTATTTGAAGCGTCTCCAAAGTCCCAATTATATGAATTCCCAGCAGCAACATCTGTTGCAGTAAATTGAACATTAGTACTTAAGCTTTGCAAACGTGATGAAGTGAATGCACCACTCGGAGCTGTTAATAATGATATTTTAATACTATCTCTTGAAACACAACCATTAGCATCTGTTACATCTACAAAATAAGTTCCAGCTGTATTTACTGAAATAGATTGAGTTGAAGCTCCAGTATTCCAAGCAAATTGTGAACCTTGACCTGCATCAATTGAAGCAGATGTACCAGGACAGTAACCTTTATCTGCACCTAAATTAACAGGCGTAACATTAAATATACTTACGTTAGCTGTATCAGAATTAACACAACCATTTGCATCTGTAACTTTTACCCAAACTGAACCAGCAGTTGAAGTAGAGAATGTAGAACTTGACGTTCCATCACTCCATAAATATGAACTATAAGAACCGCCATTGAAATTTGCACTTGAATTTGGACAAATAGTTTGGTCACTTATAGAAGGTTTAGGTAAAGCGTTTACTTTAATAAAACGAGAAACAACTGTGTCACATCCTACTGCACTATCTTTTACTGATATCATTATAATATATATAGAGTCCGCTTCAGCATTTGTAGGAGAGAATGTTAAGGTTGCATTGGAAGCACCAGGTGCAGATACCGAATATGTTCCTAATGATGGTGTTGTTCCATTGATAGTTGCAATTGATAATGATTTAATAATCCATGTTGTACCAAAACCACCATTACCAAATTGCGTTGGTGGAGTTAATTCATATTTAACAGAACTACCAATACATACACCATCAGGATTTCCTGAGGTTCCATTATTAAAATTACCATTATATGGATTGCCTTTAATAATACTTACACCCATTGGAGCAGGTGTGAATGCTACCGATATACTACCATTTCCTGAACAACCACCTGGAGTGATAACGTCAACTGAATAGTTACCTGCGTTCGTTACATTTATTTTTTGAGTTGTATCTCCAGTATTCCATAAATATTTATATCCAGCACCAAAGTTACCTGCATCTAATGATACACTAGTTCCACCGCAAGCTGTAATATTTGAACCCAAATTAACTGTAGGGGCAGTATAAATATTTACTTGAATTGAATCTGTTGAGGTTAATCCAGTTATAAAATCAGTGATAGTTGCATAGTATAAACCAGTTGCATATGTATTTAATGTATCATATGTTGAACCTGTATTCCATTCTACTGAATAATTAGCATTTGAAGTAGGATTTGCATTTAATAATACATCTGAACAACTAGAAGTATCAGGACCAAGATCAATAGTAGGTTTCTCAGCTATTAATACATTGTCAATATCAACAAAATATGCAGTTGCTGAATTATCTATACTCAAGAATACTGCAGAAACATTACTACCTGCGTTATTTCCTAAATCATATACAAAATCTTGGTATGAATTAAAATTAGTGTTATTAGAATTGATATTGAAAACTTGATTAAATGTTTTACCACAATCGAACGTCAAATAAACTGCTATCGAATCGTCTTGACCTAACTGAGAAGAAGCTCTGTAGCTAAATTTGAATACAGATTTCGAAGTTAATGGACCTACAATTGGAGTATTACCAAATGCAACTGGTCTTGCAGCTGTCATATTTGCTCTTAAGCATCTTGTTCCACCTACTCCTGTAATAGCAGAAGTTATCAAGTTGTTTGAAGTATAAGAAGCAGGAATATTAGCTGCTGTATTGAAATCTTCAATATAATCTTGTGTAATTGGTTGAACGGTATTGATGGTGAATTTAGAAGTATCGTTAAATGCATCGCTATCACCAGCAGTAACTGCATAAATTAAGAAATCATATGAACTAGCTAAGCTGCTCAAATCTAATGTACCAGCAAAGTTTACTGTCATTGTATCATTAGGTGCCATAATTCCACTTGTGATAATTGTATCTAAAGTTGCTGTAGTTCCTCCAGAAACATTTACTGTTACTTGTAAATTATGAACTGAGAAATCTAAAGTATCTGTACCAACATTTTCTAATAAAACAGAAACTGGTTCTGCATTACTATAACAAGCATAGTCACCAGGTGCCGTAACACTTCTAATTCCAGCATCAATTGCGAAAGGATTAATCAATATAATATCATAATCTTCAGTTTCACCAAAAGTAGCAGAAGCACAAGGATCAATATTAGTATTGTTAAATACTTCTCTTACTCTTAATATATTATATCCAGAAGTAACTCCTGTTGGAATTGTAAATGTGATACTTCCAGCGGTATTAGCTGCCATGTTATTTAGTTGTCCAAGTTTTTCACTAGCTTCAAATGTACCATTTAAGTTATAATCTATCCATGCAGCTATATTGTTTCCTGCACCATTATATGAACCAGGAGCCACATCTAATGAATATGTTTGACCAATTAACAAAGGAGAACCAGCACCTGAATAATAGTTATAATAAGGAGCCGCAGAAGCACCAGTTTGATTATTAATAGCATTAGCTAAAACTACACTAGAAATAAAATCGCCAGATCCAGAACCAGTAGTGTAAGTTGGCTTACAATAGCAATCAGCAATTTTCTTAGTGATAACTGTTACAGTACTTGAAGTATCAGTGTTTCCAGAACAAGTAATATAACAACGGTATGATAAGTTTGAAGATTGAGTTGTAGCAAATGATGCTTTGGTTGCACCAGTTATATTAGTCCATGAAGTACCATTGCTAGAAGATTGCCATTGATACGTTTGACCATTACCATAAGTATTTGAATTTAATGACAAATTGAAAACAGTAGCTGGACATACGCTATCTAATGAAGAAACTGCTGTACCTGCTGTAGGTGTTGCATTACATTGTGGTAGTCTGATGTAAACTAAATAATCTTCAGTTTCACCATATCCATAGTTTCCACAAGAATTTACTAAAGCTGGATTAGTTGTTTCCATTAACACTACACGTAATCTTGTAACACCATTTTCAGCACTTGATGGAATAAGAACAGAATCTCCAACTACATTACCGTAGGCAACAGTTGCTCGGCTATATGTTCTTTGTAACATTACTCTTTCAGAGCTTTCGTCAAATTGGCCATCTTGGTTATAATCTATATAAACTTTAGCATGGCAAGTATAGAAAGTAGCAGATGAATTGATTTGTGTAACTTGCATAAAATACTTTGAATTTGCATCAAAAGTATCAGGCGTCAAATTAGTGAAATCACTATATGTATTTACTGAAGTACTATTTGATAATGCAGGTAGAGAATCTAATCCATTTGAGAAATTTCCAAATATAAATCTTCCGATATCATCATCTAATGTACTGTTAGATGCTGATTTGCAATAACAATTATAAAATGGATTTAAATATATTAGTTTAGATGATGCTGTATCAGCACTTCCGCTACATTCTGTATAAAATCTGTAGTAAGTATCTGCAGTTATTGAAACAGTTAACGTTTTTTTAGTTGCACCATTGATATTTGTCCAAGTAGTTCCATCGCTAGATGATTGCCATTGAAATGTTTGACCACTTCCAAAAGTACCACCTGAAACAGATAAATTTAAATTAATACCTGGGCAGATAGAATCTTTTTGACTAAAAACCGAACCAGCTGTAGGTGTACCTGAACACGGAGCCAATGTATCAATGGTAACTGTATAGTCATGTGCCATACCTGAACCCATAGCTAAACAAGCATCTCCTGAACCATTTTGATTTCCAGATAAACGAGTTCTAACTCTCATTCCTGTTTGACCTAACAAAGCATTAGCAGGAACTGTTATAGTATTTGTAGCTGCTTGATTTGCAGTACTAGAGGTAGTTATTTGAACCCACTCAGAAGCATCAAAAGTACCACTTTGATCATAGTCAATCCAAACTGACATGATAGCTGAAGAACTTGAGGTTACACTAATTGTGTATGTGTTGAAATTAGTTGTTCTGTATAAGGTTGCGGTAGTATTACCGTTAGCACTATATGAATTTGTTCTACTCACACCATTACAGGTAGATACAGAATTATCCAAAGTTGTACCTTGAATATTCACATTGGTAATCATGTCAGCTGTTGAACAGTTACCTCCATTGGTATGTGAGGCTGTACAATACTGAGCATTTGAAAAATTTGCAGTTATTAAAACAAACATACATGCCATGAGCATTTTGTTGAGTGTTGTCCTAATTAACTTGCTTCTAAAAATAGAGTAATTAATTTTCATTTGTATTTTTATTAAATTATAGGGTCTACAAAGGTAACTATAACTCAATTAAACACAATAAAAATATTTTTTTAGTCCTAATACTATTCGTCTGAATTTCGATTAATGTTTCTTTTAACTTCTCTCTCTTTAATCGCCTCTCGCTTGTCATAAGTCTTTTTACCTTTTGCTAAGCCTATGGTCATTTTTACAAATCCTGTTTCTGAAAAAAAAATTTCTAAGGGTATAATGGTAATTCCTTTATCTTTTACTTTATTTAAAAGCTTTTTAATTTCGGTTTTTGTAAGTAATAATACTTTATCTCGCAATGGTGTATGGTTGTTATAACTTCCTTGTTTCCATACTGAAATATGTAAATTTTTAACTATTAATTTGTTTTGAGAAAAGGTACAATAAGCATCTCCCATATTCACATTTCCTAAACGTACTGATTTAACTTCAGTACCTGTCAACATGATTCCTGCATTATACTTATCCAATATTTCATATTCAAAATAAGCTCTTTTATTAACTATTCTCTCATTCATATCTATTAGTCAACTTGAATACTTTTTAGTCCAAAAACTTCAATTGCATTGGCTGAAGTTTGCATACAAATTTGCTTGACACTACAACCATATATTTGTGACAGTGTCATCACTACTTCTTTTAAATAACTTGGCTCATTTCTTTTGCCTCTATACGGCACTGGCGATAAATATGGGGCATCGGTCTCTAGTACTATTCGTTCTAGTGGAATATTTTTAAGTGTTTCTCTGAGGTTGGTATTTTTATATGTAACAACTCCACCAATACCTATAGAAAATCCAAGCTTTATAATTTCATTAGCTTCTTCAACTGATCCTGTAAAACAATGAAAAACCCCTCTTAATCCATCAAGTTTTTCTTTTTTAAGTAACTCTATTGCCCAAAAAGTAGCATCTCTTGTGTGCATAGATGTAGCAAGATTTAAAGTCTTAGCCCACTTGCATTGAGTAATAAAAGCATCTGCTTGTTGCTCTTTAAAACTCTTATCCCAAAATAAATCTAACCCTATCTCTCCTACAGCTATATATTTCCCTGAAAACAATTCTGCTTCAATTACCTTTAGGTCGTTCAAGTAATTATCATTTATCGAACAAGGGTGAATTCCCATCATTGGTAAGCAATTTTCAGGAAAAAGTAATTGATTTTGCTTTAACCTTTCAATACTTTCAACATCCACATTAGGCATCAACATATACTTTACCTCATTGTTGATGGCTCTTGTTATCACTTCGACCCTATCTGTATCAAATTCTGGGTTGAAAGTATGTGTATGTGTATCTATAATCAATGTATATATTTTCTTTAAACAGCCTTCCAGCCTTGTGCTTCTAATGGATACTCATTGTTATTTTTAGAAATCATTTTAACAGACCCATACTGATCAGTACAATAACCAATGATATGAATATCTGAATTGAGTTTTAATTTCTCATAATCTACTTGTTTTATTGTAAACAATAATTCATAGTCTTCTCCTCCATTAGTTGCACACATGGTTGCCTCAAGTCCAATATCTATACAAGGATTATACATCATAGGGTCAATTGGCAATTTATCTTCGTGTATCAACATACCACAACCAGATTGTTTGGCTAAATGATGTAATTCGCTTGACAGTCCATCGCTAATATCAATCATTGAAGTAGGAATAATATTACTTGAATTAAAAAACTCAATAATATCTTTTCTTGCTTCAGGTTTTAATTGTCTTTCTAATACATAATCTTTTCCTTCTAATTCAGGTTGAACTCCTGGGTTTTCCATATATATCTTTTTCTCTCTTATCAAATATTGCAATCCAACAAATGCAGCCCCTAAATCACCTGAAACTGCAATCAAATCTCCTGCTTCCGCTCCTTTTCTATAGGTTATATCACTTTTTTTGGCTTTACCTATAGCAGTAATACTTATAGTTAATCCAGCCTGTGCACTTGAGGTATCACCTCCTACTAAATCTACATGATATATTTCACAAGCCAACCTAATACCGCTATATAATTCTTCTAGTGCTTCTAAAGAAAAACGATTCGAAAACCCAATAGAAACTGTGACTTGTTGTGGTGTGCCGTTCATAGCATATATATCACTCAAATTTATAACAATGGCTTTATATCCCAAATGTTTAAGTGGCATATAGGCTAAATCAAAATGGATACCCTCTAACAACATATCTGTTGAAACCAACATCGCTTCTTCGGTGCCGGTATCTATAACAGCCGCGTCGTCACCTATCCCTGTAAGGGTATTTATTTGTGTATTGGTAAAATGTTGAGTTAAATGGTCTATTAATCCAAACTCACCTAAGCTATTTATTTCTGTTCGTCCTGCATTTTCAAACATGATGCAAAGATAGTCAGAAAATAGAGTGTGGTCATTCTTAGGTTTAGTTTTAAAAAAAACGCCTTTTGTAATGTTAAAGGCGTTTTAATTTAAAAGATTTGTAAAGTAATTCTTACTTATGGCTTCACCCAAAAAGAGACTGATTGTGATTGAATATTATCACTATGGTCTGATACTGTTACTGTTAATGTATATTTTTTTAAATAATCTATCGAAGCTATTTTAAAGTTCTTTTGAAATTTAAAGTTGTTTTGTTCATGTACATATGGGTTGTCAGTAAAGATATTATTACCCATACTATCAGTAACCACTACAGTACTTTCATGTAAATCTGTATTATCAGACATGTCAATATCTAATTTAATATCATTATATACAGAAAAGGTATCCGTTGAAATTGGTTTATTTATAGTGATAGATGGCTTTTCAGTATCTTTTTTAGAACAAGATACAACATATATACTCAAGGTAATTATTGTTGTAAATATAATTTTTGAATTTTTCATTTGTGTTTTTTTAATTTGTTAAAATAAATAATTTACTCCGAGCAATACTCGAGCATTACTATGGGTGTTTCCATTAGACAAATATTCATATATTGGTTTTTGAATATTTAAAGTTGCAGAAATGTTTTTATAATAAATATCACACCCCAAAACAGCTTGAATTGAAGTTCCACCAGTATAATTTACAACACCTGTATTTCTTCTTTTATCGTCACTAGTGGCATTTAAAATAATAGAAGTGCTAGGTATTATTAATAGTTTATTTAATGAAAACCAGTATCCCAATTTTGCTAAACAACTCCAACGGTTGCCAAACTTATATCCATTTACATTATACGTATTTAATTTATAATTAGCCTCTGATTGAAAACTAATATTATTTTTTCTAATTGAATACAATGTACTTATAGGTAAATCAAAAGACCCGCTTCCAAGTTGTATATTGGGGTTAAGAAGCAATTCGTTTTTTAGTACTTGAAATTTACCAGTAGGTATTTTTATTCCAGCGTTCAACATCCATAAATGTTTTAACCGCTTATTTTGAGTTGAGTTTACTAGTATATAATTAAACAACGCTGTAGCGTCTCCTATTCCCGAAACAGATGAAACAACTCCATTGTCCCAAACTTTATTTTGAATAAAAGGAATATTAATCAATACTTGAATTTTAATGTTTTTAGCATATCTACACCATATATCAGAAGATGTACTGGTGTTTATTGTTTTTGTAGAATGAATCACAGGCACAATTGATAGTTGTTCAGTTGTAAACTTTATGTGGCTATACCTTAAACCTATAAAACTTTTTTGTATTTGAGGCAAAGAACCCATAAAATTTGCAGCAGTTGAATAACCACACATATCGCATGCTTGTGCCATTCCACTTAAGCATAACAATGCCCATGTGAAATAATTTTTAAACATAAATTTAATTAAATGATATTGTGAAACTTATCTATAGTAATTTATAGATACTTTTTGTTTTCGTTTAATATTTAAACTATCTCGGGTGGATGAAAAAACCCGCGGCTAGGCATATAATCATATAAATTATCCTTAATTGACATAAAGGATAACAAGGGTATAAACATATAATTATCTAAGCCTTTTTTGGTACTCAAAATAAAACTTTCTAGTTCTGGTATTTTGGGCTTAGCCTGCTCTATAGGCTTTGTCACATCTTGCGATTCAACCTCTTCTGTTTTGTCGAGTTGTTTTTTTAAATGACAACAACCACCACATTTAAGTTCTGGTTTGCTTTTGTTTACACAAAATTCAGCTATTATCTTATCTTGATTTACTTTCCAATAAATCATTAAACAAGTTTTAGTTATCAGTTGAAAACTAAATACCAATAGCAACAATATTGCAAAACCTTTTTTCAAAGTTACAAACTTACAACATATTAAATGTTCTTTTATAATTACAATCTTATTTTGTAATGATTAGTTATAACTAATTTATATATTTCTGAATAATGCTTTTTACATGATCATTCCCTTTAATATTATCTATCAAATCTTTAGCTATTATTTCATCAATTATTTTATCATTAACAGCTCCTCTGGCTTTAGCTTCAGCATATGGTACTGTGCTAAAAGTCACTAGTTCATATTGGCTTTTAAAAATATCAGAAAAATGCTCGCATAAATCGTGTTCTATATGTTTTCGAAGTAAGAAATCAACATCTCCTACTTTCTCAGCCATTTCAGTAAAATTTTGTATAGCTAAGTCGGCAATTGCATCAGCATTAGGTTTTCTTAGTTCTTGGTAATGGCTAAAAACTTCAGTCCAATTTGGATAATATTTTTCTATACATTCATCTAAAACTACGCAATCTTCAAAAGAGCAATTCATTCCTTGGCCAAAGAATGGCACCACGGCGTGAGCTGCATCTCCCATTAAAGCTAACTTATCTGCTTTTACCCATGGATAACATTTAACTGTTACCAAAGCTCCAATTGGATTTTTAAAAAAGTCTTCTTGTAGAGTTGGCATTAATGGCAAAGCATCAGCAAATTCTGATTTAAAAAAATCTAAAACAGCTTCTTTACTGTTTAATTGGTCAAACCCAGGTTTACCTTGATGAGCTAAAAACAATGTTAATGTAAAGTCACCTGCTGGATTTGGAAGTGCAATCATCATATATGCACCACGTGGCCATATATGTAAGCAGTTTTTATCCATCATAAAATTACCCAAAGCATCAGGCGGAATTATTAATTCTTTATATCCTACATATAAATAACTTTGAGAATAATCAAACCTATCTGTAATTTGAAGACGGCCTCTTGTCGCTGCAAACGCACCATCTGTTCCAATAATTCTGTCAGCTTTATGTGTGATACTTTCACCTTTTTCATTTTCGAAAACAGCAATTGCTTTATCAATATCTACATCTTTACATTTATGGTTAAAATGTAAATTAATATTGTCATATGCGTCCGCCAATTCCAATAATCTTAAATTTAACCTTCCTCTTGAAACAGAGTTTATGGCTTGATTGTTTGTTCCATATGGTTGGTAGTTAAGTTCACCCGTTCTGCTATGCATCATTCGCCCATACATAGGAATAGCATCACTTAAGACTTCATCGTCTAGACCTACTTTTTTTAGGGCTTCTATACCTCTAATAGACAGTGCTAAGTTTATACTTTTACCAGCAGAAATTCTATTGGTTCGCATATCTGGTCTTCTTTCGAAAACATCAACTGTAAATCCTCTTTTAGCTAAATATATGGCCATTAAAGAGCCTGAGAGTCCACCGCCAACAATAGTTATCTTTTCCATAGGGCAAATATATGTGATGTAAAAAATCGAAAAGTAAAAAAACTTATATTTAGATTGAAGATAGATAGAGATAAAGAAAATCCTTATAATATAAACACAAAAAAATCCGCCCTAATTAGAGCGGATTTAATTTTTTTATTAAATTACTTTATTTATTCAACAATGAATTTACTAGAAATAGTTCCTTCGTTGGTATTTAATTGTAATATATATATTCCTTTAGCAAAATTACTCACATCAATAGTTTCAACATTATTCCCTAGAGATGCATTGTTGTTATTTTGATTGAACAACAATTTACCTTGCATATCATATATATGAATTTGCATAGGAGAGTATTTATTTAAGCTATATAATACTTGTAATTTTTCTCTAGTAGGGTTAGGATACAATTCAAATACTTTCACGATAGAAGATACTGAACCTATACCAACATAACTTGTACCATCTACAGCAACTGTTTGTGTATTAGCTCCTTGGCTCGACACAATTACAGATCCGTTATGAGTACCAGCACTCGATGGGTTGTATCTCACATATATAATTTTAGTTGAAACTGAACCACCAGATGGTGATAATAACAACGAATTGTTAAACCCACTAGATGGACTTAATGACACTTCAAAATTAGTAGGTGATGAAACTGTAATATCTCCTAACAAATTAGAACCATTCACTGCCATTGCTTGTGCTGCTGATGGAGTACCTAAAGTTGTAACAAAACTATTTGAAATATTAGTAGCTGTAACAACAGGACCAGCTGGTAAAGTTGCAGTACCGCTTAAACTTACTGAAACAGTTGTAGCACCAGAAGAAACGTTGTCTATATCTCCAATATGATTACCTGCAGTAGTTGGGTTGTATCTAACATAGACAGTTCCATTGTTTACTTTTCCACCAACAGGATTAAAGTATACTGAACCACCAAAACCTGTAGTTGAACTTAATGACACCTGAAAATCAGCTGGTGCTGAAACCAATAACAAACCAGTAAGGTCAGAACCAATAACTGTATATAATTGAGCAGTTGATGGTGTACCCACTTGAGTAGTGAATGGATTTAATAAAGAAACTGAAGTAGTAATTACAGGTGTTATAGTTCCTGAAGTTGTTCCATTTACCAATACGTTTTGAGTAGTTGCTCCCAAAGAAACACAAGTGATATTTCCTGAATGAGGCCCTGAAACAAATGGATTATAACGAACATATACAGTAGTCGAATTTACTGTACCTTGATTCTCATTTAATACTACAAAGCTAGAGAAACCAGAACCTGAACTTAATGAAACCTCAAATTCATTTGGTGCAGTTACTACAATATCAAAATTTAAATTCACACCTGAAACTTTAAAGCTTTGTTCTGAACTGGTTGTTCCAACACTTGTTGAAAAGGCAGTTAGTGATGAAACACTTGCAGTAATTGTTGGATTGGTATTAACTGTAGCAGAACCGCTGATATTTATACCTTTAGAATTAGCACCTGATGAAGAACAAATAAGATCTCCATTATGGTTACCAGCAACAGAAGGGTTATATCTAACATATATATTAGTACTTCCAACTGTACCTGATGATGGTGATAATGATACACTAGAACCGAAGCCACTAGTTGTATTTAATGACACTTCAAAATGTGTTGGTGCAGACACTATTAAATTAGCGGTCAAATTTGTTCCAGACACACTAAAGTTTTGTGTAGAACTAGGTATACCTACATAAGTTGAAAAAGCATTTAAAGAATTTACACTTATAGTAATATTGGGTGTATTGTTAACCGATGCATTTCCAGTAACAGCTACATTTTTAGTAGTAGCTCCAGTTGAAGTACAAGCAATATTTCCATTATGAGAACCTGAAGCTGAAGGATTGTATCTAACATATACTGTTCCATTAGATACCACGCCTGAATTAGGTGAAAAAGATACGCTACTTCCAAATCCAGAATTTGAATTTAATGAAACTTCAAACTGAGAAGGTGCTGTTACCACAAGATTAGAAGATAAATCACTGCCTGAAACTGTAAAGTTTTGAACAGAGCTAGCTGTTCCTACGGTGGTAGAAAATGCACTTAATGAAGACACACTTGTTACTATAGTAGGTATTGGGCTACCTGTTGAATTTCCACTCACTGCAACATTTTGGGTAGTTGCACTAGTTGAAGTACAAGTAACATTGCCATTATGAGAACCGGCTGCTGAAGGATTGTATCTAACATATACTGTTTGATTGTTTACTTTCCCGTTTGATGGAGAAAATGATACAGAACTTCCAAAGCCAGAACCGCTGCTTAATGATACTTCAAATTGAGAAGGTGCTGATACAATTAAATTAGATACTAAATCATTACCCGACACAGTGAAACCAACCGAACTGCTTGGAGTTCCAACAGTTGTAGTAAATGCATTTAAAGCACTCACTGATGTAATAATCACGGGTGACGGATTTCCAGTTGTACCGCTTACTGCCACACTTTGTGAAGATGCCCCAGAAGATGTACAGCTAATATTTCCACTATGCTGACCAGAAGCTGATGGATTATATCTAACATAAATAACAGTTGTGGCAACACTTCCTGAAATAGGAGTAAGATTTAAAGATGAACCATAACCACTTCCAGATGCTAAAGATATTTCAAAACTACTTGGAGCACTTAAAGATATATTTCCAGTTAAGTTAGTTCCTGAAATAGAAAAACTTTGATTAGAAGAGGGTGTTCCTACAGTTGTAGTAAAGGTTGACAAATTAGCGGTAACATATATAGTTGGTTTGTTTCCTGAACCTCCAGTAGAGCCAACAGGATCAACTTGTTGAAAACCTTGAGTAAGAATAATCCCACCTGAGGTTGCAGTGGTTACACCACCTGCTTCTCCTACAGTAAAGGATACTTGCATTCCTCCAGCTTGAACATGCTCACCAGCTGAGCCAAGCACTGAAGGTGATAGACTTTGAGCCTGGCTACTAAAAGCAAGACTAAAGCCTAGTATGAATAATAAAAGAAATCTTTTCATCACATTATATAATTTTAATGACGATTAAACTATTTCAATATTGATTTAGAAGCATCAAGTTTTGATAAATCTATAATATCATTTTTAGTATCTGGTTTAGTATTTTCAGATACTGGTACTCTTGTTAATTTAGAAATGCTAAGAGATTTAGGTTTACCAAATAATTCAGGGTGTATATATTTACCTTTTTCAATTCCTTTTTTCTCAACTTCTGCAACAATTCTATTTGAATTAGCCCAAGCATCTTGTCTAATACCAGTAACTTGCCAACTAACTTTTACATTGGGTTGGTTTGTTTTAATTACAAATTGATTGTCTTTAACTTCTTCACCAACCATTGCTTGAGCAAAAGAACCTATTACGGTTAATTGGTATCTAAAATCTTTGTTTTCTGCCATAAAATAATCAGGTAGTTTTACAGTTACTGTTCCATTTGCATCAGTAGTAGTATTACCATTATATATGTTCATCATATCTGGGCTTTCAACAAAACTATGAATTAAATATTTATTTTCTGGATCTGTTGGGTGATCAATTTTAAAAGAACCACCTGCTTTTGCTAAGTTACCAGTAACTTCAACATTACCATCAAAATACCCAGCATAAGTTCCAACACTTCCAGTTCCATTAACATTTGCATTCACACCTATTACATAGCTTGGATTGTTAGAACCTTTTTCAGCATATACTTCTATACCAGTTGCTACTACACTTCCAGCTAAGCTATAAAATGTTCCACCAATATTAAATGCACCATTAGGATCATTAGAAAAACTAGTAATACCAGTACATGCTTTAGTATTTCCAATATTATAAGAACCAACCGAAACTGCATATACACCTTGACCATCTGTTGATGAAAAGTATCCTCCAGCATTACTTCTATAATATACATTAGATAAACTTCTATGAGTTGTTGGAGTTGCAAAACCAACAACACCAATGGCATTGGTATCGCCTGAACTGGCAAAATAACCACCATAATTTAATCCATAAGCACCAGTTACACCACCTCTAACACCAATGTTTATCCCTTTTGCACCTGAAACTGCAGTTACTCTGCCGTAAGTACCATAATAAGAAGAATCTTGTGCGTTCAATACTTGATTAAAAGAACCAATCCATCCGCCTTCAAAATTACCACCAATACCATAAGAATCTTGTGGTTTTGATTTTCCATATACTCCAGAAGCATCATATTGTCCAGTTCCTGTATACAAACCTTGAACACCTATAGCATTGTTGCCATTATAATTAGTTTCGAATGAACCTGAAACAGGCAATGAACCTGTAGTTTGTAATCTATAATTGCTATTTGGATTTACAGTACCTAAACCAACATTTGTCCCATTATCATAAAGTAGAGAAACTGTGATAGCATTAGCACCTGTAAATTTAGCAACATAATTTGCAGTTCCACTAGAAGCAGTGACACCTCCACTTCCTCCACTACCTGACTTTTCTGCATATAATGCATAAGGCACGCTCATCATTTGAGTACTGCTCATAGTGGTAAAATTGTTGCCATTATTAGAATCCAATTCTAATTTTAGATATTTATTTCCAGCACTCCAATTTATTGAAGAAAAAGTTCCAGATTGTGCAGAACCACCTCCAATAATTAAGTTAAATAGACCATAAGCGTTTGTAGAAACAGAATGTTTCTCCACATAATCAGCAGTTCCAGATGCAGAGCCCGCTAGTATGCTTATTCTTACACCCAATGTTTTGTTTGCCATTAAAGTTCCAGAAGAACTTCTAGCAACTGCTTGATAATTAATTCCAGTAGGTGCTTGTGCAGCAAGATTAAAAGTTCCTGCTACTAGTGTTAATAAAAGCAATAGTAAATTGATTTTTTTCATGTTATTTAAATATTTTTTTTGACACGCAAATATAAATCAAAATTTAAGTTAACACTATTATCATTTCTTTAAAATTCACACAATTTAATAATAGAATTTATAAAGAACTTGCAACTGTTGGCTTCATTATAAAAGTTAAAAACAATATTTCTTTTGACTTTTGATACTAAAGTAGTGATATTCGCGTTTAATGATTCTTTAAAATGACTATATGATATTAAACCTTAACAAAACTATTCTTTTCATATGTGTACTAATGTTTGAGTTATATAATATCCAAGCACAAAAAATATCAGGTTATTTGTTAGATAGCTCTATTTCTAAACAGCTTGACCATGCATCTGTATCTATTTTAAACTCAAAAGATTCAACTTTTATATATTCTACAAGAACAAATATTAACGGATTATTTGTTATACCCAAAGTGGATTCTGGAAGATATATATTATTTATTAGTCATCCTCAATATGCCGATTTCATTGATTATATTACCACTTCAGGGAAAGATAATCAAGCATTGGGCACTATTCAAATGTTTAGAAAAGAATTGATGTTACAAAATGTAGTAGTGGTTGGTAAACGAAAAGCCATTGTAATAAAGGGAGATACAGTTGAGTTTGCAGCAGATAGTTTTATTAACAGAGAAGGAGCCACAGTTGAAGATCTCTTAAAAAAACTTCCTGGAATGACCGTAGACAAAAATGGGAAAGTTACCGCATTTGGAAAAGAAGTTGAGAAGGTATTGGTTGATGGGGAAGAATTTTTTGGCGATGACCCAACAATGGCCACAAAAAACTTGCAAGCCCAATCTGTAGATAAAGTGCAGGTGTTTGACCAACAAAGTGAACAAGCACAACAAACTGGAATTGATGATGGTCAAAAGACTAAAACTATTAACATTCAGTTGAAAGAAGAAGCTAAAACAGGATATTTGGGGAAAGTTTCAGCCTCGGGTGGTTCCACTGATAATCTAAATATATATGACACCCAAGGCATGCTCAATTATTTTAAGAAAAAACGGAAAATTTCAGTTTTTGCACTAAGTGATAATTACAACTATGGAGGACTTTCATGGGATGATGAGCAAAAATATGGTGGAATGGAATATGAATATAGTGATGATGGCAATTATAGTGTTTACAAGATAATGGATGAAGATGACAACATTGGAACCAAAGGGTTTCCAGTTAACAAATCAGCTGGTCTTCATTATTCTGATAATTTAAAAAACGGTAAACATAAAATCACTGTAAATTACAGATACGCTGAAATGCAAGTAAATTACACAGAAAACAACTTTGCTAAATATATTTATGCCGATTCGTTATATAACGAAAACAAGAGTACCAACCACAGAATAGAT
The DNA here is from genome assembly GCA_947460345.1 of Bacteroidota bacterium. GTDB lineage: Bacteria > Bacteroidota > Bacteroidia > UKL13-3 > UKL13-3 > CANHGM01. Next base: position 67,191 of record CANHGM010000013.1, read on the forward strand.
AGGAACAAAAACACTTTTAATTTAAAATATGAGTATAAAATAGATTCGTTGTCTTATATAAGACTTAACATTGCAAGTACACTTATCAATAAAAAATCACACAAGGATATATTGAGTCAAAGTTTTGCAAACCTTATTGACACTGTTAATGATAGCAAAAGAAATACGACAAGTGATGGGCAAAATCAAAGTTTCAACATCGGAGTTTTATATAATAAAAAATTTAAGCTGAAAGGTCGATCAATGAATATCAAAATGAATCAGTCAGCTAATCAAAATGAAAACGATGGCTTGTTATTTTCTGAAAACAACTACTATAACTCTGCGTCAACCCCTTACCAATTGATTAATCAAAACAAGCTAAACAAAGCTAAATCCACCAGCTATTCTTTACAAATAAACTATACTGAACCTTTGGGTAAAAAACAGTGGTATACTGAAGCAACTTATTCTATAAACAATTCTATTCAAAATAATTCTTTACTATCATACAATCTTCCAACAAACACTTTAGATAGTGTATTTAGCAATAATATTTCATATAACATAATTAACCAAAAAGGTGGTTTATATATTAAGGCTAATAAAAAGAAATTTGACATAAGATTTGGAACAAGTTATAACCTTACTAACCTCAATCAATTTAATGCATTCACAAAAAAAACTATTAACTATCCTTTTGTCAATATTATTCCTGAAATGTCATTTACATGGAAATTGAACAAACAAAAAGACTTAACATTTAGATATAATGGAAGAACGAACCAGCCAACCATAAACCAAATACAACCGCTAAAAGATAACTCAGACCCATTTAATATCATTCAAGGGAATCCCAATCTGAAACAAGAATTTAAGCAAAACTTTTCACTAAGATATAATTTTTACAAAGTACTAAATGGAACAAGTCTATGGAGTGGCTTAGATTATAGCACCACTGCAAACGAAATTATATATACCAACAATATAAATGAACAAGGAATTAGAAGTAGCCAATACACTAATTTAGATGGCAACTACAATATCAGATTATATGGCTATTTTGGAAAGAAATTGAAAAAACTAAATAGCTATTTGGGTTATAATATCAATGGTAGTTACTATCACAACAATAACTTTGTAAATACTTTAGCTAATTTAAGCGAGACCTATTCTTTTTCTAATACTTTTAGTTTTTCGTTCGATAAAGAAAAATGGCCAGAGATATCTCTAAATTATAGACCTTCTTATAATTACAATGTATCCTCCATAAATAAAGATATTCAAACAAAATACTGGCAACAATTTGTTGATTTTTCATTTTATTGGAAGCTAAAAAAAGACTATGAAATTGGAACAGACATAGAAGTTACCTCACGTCAAAAACTAAACTTAAGTGACAAAAACAATAATTTTATTATATGGAATGCCTATATCGGTAAAAAAGTATTTAAAGACAAATCAGGCACTCTACAAATAAGCTGTGACGATATTCTTAAACAAAGGATTGGTTTTAATAGATATATAAACTTGACTACTATTAATGAAAACTATTATACTCTTATCACAAGATACTGGATGGTAAAATTTATATGGACATTTGCTGATAAATCAACCAAAGCTAAACAAAAAAAAGAAGATGAGGAATAATATATATATATTCATTTTAAGTATGATGAGCTATTTAACTTCTGCTCAAACATTTATTTATAATGGTTTGATAGAATATGAATGCCGGACAAACAATCATAAACTTATGAAAGAAGAAAGCCCTGAATGGTTTGAATCTAGTAAAGATAGAATTCCAAAATATTCGATTGTATTCAATAATTTAATCTTTGATACATGCCGAACTTTGTATTATCCCGGCAAAGAGCCAGAACAAAAACCACCTTTTTGGGGAGATGAGGGTATTCCAGATGATTATATATTCTCTGATTTAAGTAAACATATATACGTTGGACAAAAAGAAGTTTTTGATCAAACATTCCTTATACAAGATTCTACCAAAAACATAAAATGGAAACTGACTCAAGAGACTCGTGACATAGCAGGTTTTGAATGCAAAAAGGCCACAACCATCATTATGGATTCAGTATTCATCATTGCATATTATACCGATAAGATAATTTGTAACGGGGGGCCTTTGAGTGTAAACGGATTACCAGGGATGATTTTAGGCATGGTTGTTCCCAGAATTCATTCCACATGGTTTGCTATTAAGGTAACTCCTCAAATAATAGCCGAAGACAAAAAATTAATCGCACCTAAAAAAGGAAAGAAAGCTACCAATCTTGAACTTTCAGTTAAGCTCAGAGAAACCTTTAAAGAATGGGGAAAAAGTTACATTATTAGTTTTATGCTTTAGAAGTAGCTGCTTCAGGTGCAATTTTTTTGCACAAACCTTGCAAAACATTTCCTGGACCACATTCTATAAATTCAGTAGCACCATCAGCATACATTTTGGCTATACTCTGAGTCCATCTGACAGGAGCCGTAAGTTGGGCTACTAAATTTGATTTAATTTCTATAGGATTTGTTACCGGATTTGCAGTAAAATTTTGATAAATTGGACAAATAGGAGTATTAAAATTAGTTGCTTCAATAGCTTTAGCTAAATCAATTTTAGCTGGCTCCATTAATGGTGAATGAAAAGCACCGCCAACTTGAAGTAACAAAGCTCTTTTTGCACCAGCGGCTTTCAATTTTTCACAAGCTTGCGTTACACCTGCTAAACTTCCTGAAATTACTAATTGGCCAGGACAATTATAATTAGCTGGTACAACTATTTCATTAGTTATATTTAAACAAATTTCTTCCACTTTCGAATCTTCCAAACCTAAAACAGCAGCCATAGTTGATGGCTCAATTTCACATGCTCTTTGCATGGCCATCGCTCTTTGATAAACAAGCCTTAAACCATCTTCAAAACTTAAGCTACCACTTGCTACTAATGCAGAAAACTCTCCTAAACTATGCCCGGCTACCATTTCAGGCTTGAAACCTTCGCCTAAAACCAATGCTGAAATAACTGAATGCAAAAACACAGCAGGCTGGGTAACCTTGGTCTGGCGTAAATCTTCTTCAGTTCCGTTAAACATGATATCTGTAATAGAATATCCTAAAATCTCATTTGCTTTTAAAAATAGTTCTTTTGCGAAGGAATTTGATTCATATAAATCTTTTCCCATCCCAACAAATTGAGCACCTTGCCCAGGAAATACATATGCTTTTTTCATGTTTTCTGAATGTTAAACTTTGTGCGAAATAGCATCAGAAAAACATGATAATATAATTATTTTATAAATTTATTCTAACTTCTTGCAATGGAAGCACTTCAAATTTTTGTAATGGTCTTCTACAAAAAACAAATAATCATCCCCTCCTTCTTTTAGTTTAAGTTTATTATATAATTCAATCGGATTTAATTTAAAATTTCTTCTGGAAATATTAGCTTTACTAATTCCATTAGTTTTAAAATAGTTCATCAATTCTTTCGGTTTAAAATCTAATATATTTTCAATCTTAAATTTTCTTCCGAAGAATCCATATAATGGTTCTTCAAAAACCATATAAGGTATTTGTTCATGAACAAAATTCCCTTTTAACTCGTGAAAGTAATTTTTCCATAAACCACAATGGATAAGGGAATGATTTGCCTCATAGAAATATTTTTCATTTTGACTATACACTTGAATGGAAGACCCTTCAACGTTTTCAGAAGTATATATATGCTCATAATTCGAACTCAAATCTACAGCTAATATTTGCTTAGTTAATGATTTTGAATCAATAATTGCTAAGACTTCCTTCATTTCGTTTTTAACTGCTAAGCACCAAACTTTAGTTACTGATGGAATCTGTCTAAAAACTTCCTTCACATCAAACAACGGACTTAATTTAATTATCATTGTATCAAATTTTCCCTCTAAAGTTGAAATGATTTTAAAAATATCAGGTTGCATATGAAACAATGAATGAACTCTACTTTCAGAAATGGGTCTTCGGTCAGGATCTATATATATTACATCACAATAGTCAATAATATCTATTGCCTCTTCAGCACTTTTGTCAAATCTAGTAATATTTTTAATATTCAGTTTTATGTAATTTTCACGAACTAATTTATTTAACTCAAAGTCGATATCAAAAGAATATATATGTTCAAAATGTTTTGAAAAAGCCCAATCATCAATTCCAAGACCACCTGTTAAATCAAAAAGTGTTTTACCAGAAAAATGATTACATTTCCAGACTGCTAACAATTCGGAAGTTGCTTGTTGATATGATTTTTCAGTAAAAAAACACCTGTGGTTAAAAAATGTTGGAAATTTATTTTCACTTTTTTTAAGTAGCCCTAATTGAGTAATAAAAAACTGAAAATCAATGTCATTATGCTTATTTTTCAGTAAAGCTACTTTCCTTAAATCATCATTTAAATATAAATTTGTAAGATAATTATATTTTTCTTTATTAATGATTTGCATATTTGGCCTAATTTTGTAGTCATATATTTGAAAGTTCACTATGAGGCTCATATTTATATTTTTATGTTATATAGTTTTGATAGGTTTTGAAACTTCATGTGCACCACGCAAAGCTTCAAAATGTCCTGACTATAGTAACAGTCCTTCTAGGGTAAGATATAATAGAGATGGAACTGTAAAAAGCAAATATAAACCTCGTTTAATTAGAAAATCTTTATAAAATGAAAAAAAATAAACTTATAATCGCTATCGCTTTAGTAGCAGTTGTTTTAGGTACATCTTCTTGCCAAAAGAAAATTTGTCCTCATTTCAAATTGCAATCTATTGTCTCTGTTAAATAAATGAAATTTCAGCTACTTGAAAATCAAGACCAGCTGAACAATGCCATTAAACTGTCATTCGAAACACCTGTGCTTTTAATTAAGCATAGCGAGAGATGTAGCATTAGTAGAATGGCCATATCTAGGCTTGAAAGAGATTGGGACTCCCAGTCTTTAATTTCGCCTTATTTGATAGAAGTTAGAGAACAAAGAGGCATTTCAGATGCAATTACTCAAAACTTTTCTATCATACATCAATCACCTCAAATTTTATTAATAGAGAAAGGTAAGTGCGTTTATACTGAATCGCATAATGGAATTAATTTTCAAGATATTAAGTGTTCATCTTTAGCACAATATTCACAACTTCATGCTTTAAAAATTTAGTTCTATTTGTATAAAAAATATCTCAAGATTTATACAATAAAAACCCACTAATTAATAAAATTGAATCTAATATCTTGTTCAATTTCAGGGTGAAGACTTTTTGCAACAGGGCAAGTTTTTGCAGCATTTTCAAGAATAGCTTTTTCTTTATCAGTAAATTTAGATACAAAAGTAATTTCAGCTATAATTTTTATAATTCTTCTAGGGTCAGGAGCCATGATTTTTGTAATTTCAACAATTGTTCCATCAAAACCAGAAATTTTATGCGTATTGCAAGCTATACCCATAATAGTAAACATGCAACTTCCAAGAGCTGCAGCAACTAAATCAGTAGGTGAAAACATTTCCCCTTTACCCTGATTGTCTTTCGGAGCATCAGTATAAATTACATTATCCGACTGAATATGAGTCGCTTCGGTTCTTAGCTCACCTAAATACTTAATTTTTGATGTTATCATTTATTTTTTTGGTGCAAATAAAACGTTTATTAATCACAAACAAAAAACTTTAAAATTGATTCATTTGTTATTTGGTTTGAAAGAGACTATAAAATATATTTGCCTTTAAATACTGATGATAGAGTTAACTGTTAATAATGAAACTGCTGGTAGGCCTAAAAAACCTGATTGGTTAAAAGTAAAATTGCCAACAGGTGAGAATTACAGGCATGTAAGAAAACTTGTTGACGAATATAAACTACATACCATTTGTGAAAGTGGAAATTGTCCGAATATGGGCGAATGCTGGGGAGCTGGTACGGCAACCTTTATGATTTTGGGGAATGTTTGTACTCGTTCATGTTCTTTTTGTGCAGTAGCCACAGGAAGACCAACTGAATATGATATAGATGAGCCAAGAAGAGTAGCAGAGGCAATAAAGTTAATGGAAGTAAAACATGCAGTTATCACGTCAGTTAACAGAGATGAATTGAAAGATAAAGGTGCAACAGTTTGGGCTGATACTATTAGAATGGTAAAAGAAACAAGTCCTTCTACTACAATTGAAACATTAATACCTGATTTTAAATCAGAATGGGATTTACTTTACAAAGTAATAGACGAGCAACCTGAAGTTGTATCTCACAATATGGAAACGGTGAAAAGACTTTATAAAAAAGTTCGTCCGCAAGCAAAATACGAAAGAAGCTTAGAACAAATTAGACTTACTAAAGAAAGAGGGTTAAGAACCAAATCTGGAATTATGTTAGGTCTTGGTGAAACTGACGAAGAAGTATTTGAAATCATGGACGATTTAGCAGCAAATGGTTGTGATGTTTTAACAATAGGTCAGTATTTACAACCTACAAAAATGCATATAGCAGTTGAAGAGTTTATCCATCCTGATAAATTTTTATATTACAAGCAAGTAGGATTATCAAAAGGTATAGAATATGTTGAATCAGGAGCATTAGTAAGGTCAAGCTATCATTCAGAAAAACATTTAAAAAAAGCAACTATTTAATCACTTAAGTCATTATATAATTATTACAACTAATAACACATGAAAAAGATAAGTATCATTTTAGCATCGGCAATGTTTGTTGTTGCTGGACTGGGTTTTGGTTATTTTCAAAAAAAGGAAATAAAAAACTATCAACCTAGAATCAGCAAATTAGCTATTGTAGAAGAAGAAGCGGAAGAAGAAGAAGCAAAAGGAATGTTCGAATTCTTCAAAATGTTTAGAAACAACCCAACAACAGGCACTGTTTCTTTAGAAGACATTAAACTTGCACAACAAGGGTTGAGAAATATGTCAAACCTTCGTGGAAGTTTACCACTTAATTGGAGTGAGTTAGGCCCAGACAACGTTGGAGGTAGAACTAGATGCATTCTAATTGACAATCAAGATGCTACTGGAAATACAGTATATGCTGGTGGCGTTAGTGGTGGTTTATGGAAATCAACCAATGGAGGAGCTTATTGGAATAAGATAAGTGATATACAAGAAAATTTAATAGTATCAAGCATATGCCAAACTCCTGATGGGACTTTATTTTATGGTACAGGAGAAGATGGTTTTTATTTTTCGAGTGGACAAGGCCAAGGAGGAGGTTTTTTTGGAGGGGGAGCATTTAAGTCATCAGATGGTGGTAAAACATTTAAATTATTATCAAACACTAATCCATCTGCATCAGGTGGAACTAAGTGGTTATCAGTTCAATCTATGGCTGCTCATCCAACAAAAAACAGAGCATATGCATGTTTAGCTAATGGTTTTTATTTAACAGATGATGGTGGGACAACTTGGACAAAACCAAGCACTTCAGGTGCACCAGGAAACGCTACTATACAAGAGGTTAAGGTAGATAAAAATGGCGTAGTTTATGTAACCAATTCGACCAATGTTTGGAGATCTGATGATGGTGGCGATAACTATGTAAATATTACTCCTAAAAACACAAACACTACTGGTGGTGCATTTAGCAATTCTAGAAGAATTTCAATAGCTGTTGGATATTCAAATACTAATTATGTTTATATAATGGTTGCTGACAATGCTAGTAAATTAGCTGGAATTTTTCAAAGTACAGATAAGGGTAGCAATTGGAGTAGAATAGCTAGTAGGTCTCAGAACGGAGTAGACTTTGACCCATTAGCCAGTACTGCTAGTGCTCAAGGAGTATATGACAACGTAATTGGTGTAGACCCAACTAATGAAAACAGAGTATTTGCTGCGGGTGTAGATTGGTGGGAATGGTTAAATCCAGCAGTTTACCCTAACAACCCAAAAAGTGGGTGGACAAATCCTACATCACAATTTGGAAGCAAATTCAATAATTTGTATATTCACTCTGATGTTCATTTTATTGCATTTGATTCGAAACATGGTTCGCCATTTATTACTTATATAGGTACTGATGGAGGTATAACTAAATCAGTAGATGGTTGTAACACTTTTGCAACTCTGAATAGAGGATACAATGTAACTCAATTTTATGGAATGGCAGTTAATCCATTGTCGAGCAGTAGAGGATGGGAAAAGAAATATTTTGGTGGAACACAAGATAATAGTTGTGTATTAATAACCGGAAAAGGAAATACAGCACAAACAAGTGTTACAATTTCTGGAGGTGATGGTTTTCAGTGTGAAGGTTCTCAAATATATCCTGAAATTATGTTCTATGGTTCTCAAAATGGTGGTTATATGCGTTCAGGCAATGGAGGTGTTGATGCACAAAGAATGTATGATTGTAGAACAATTTGGCAAATGGATAATGCTTATGGATATGGTTCTGCAAATAAGTGTGAAGACAAAACAAGTGGATTTATAGATTATTTCAATGTTCCAATGAGACTTAAAGAAAAATGGAGCGATACTACTTCATTAATGGCTATTTGTGCTAATCGTCAAAATAAAACAGGAGGTGCTATATATATAACAAGAGATGCGATAGATTTGAAAAAACAAACAGGAGCTTTATGGTTTAATTTGTATGAAAATAACGGGTATTTTCATAAAATTGAAATATCAAATGATTTAAAATCAATATATGCAGCTACTGGTTCTTCATTAATTCGTATTCAAGGATTTGATACTATTACCTTCCCTACAGATACTAAAGATTCATCATGGAAAGTAGATCAAAACAGTATTCAAGTTAAGACTTTAAACAATTTTGGTGGTAGATTTATTACAGGTATAGCTGAAGATAAAAATGATCCAGCCCATCTTGTTGTTTCTTTAGGTAACTATGGTTCAACTGACCATGTGTATGAATCAAAAGACAGTGGAACTACTTGGGTAAATATATCTGGAAATAATATGTTAAACTTCCCTGTTTATGATGTAATTATCTCTAATGAAAACTCAAAAGTAATTGTTGTTGCTACTGAATTTGGAATATTTGCAACTAAAGATGGAGGATTAACTTGGACTGAACAAAACAATGGCATGGCAAGAGTACCAGTATTACAAATTCGTCAATACCAAGATAAACCTTGGGAAGGTCCTACATTATACATAGCTACTCATGGTAGAGGCTTATTTAAATCAAATTCGCTCACTACAGGAATAGAAGTAAATAATACATCAAGTATCAAAACAAGACTTTCTGTTTTTCCTAATCCGACAAGTGATGTAGTAAATATTGAATACTCAGCAAAACAAACAGGTACTGCTTATATTACCGTTGTTGATATAAAAGGGAATTTAATATACAATGCTGATTATAGAATTGCATTGCCAGGAAATCAAAGAATTAGTTTAAATACAGCAAATTGGTCTAGTGGTAATTATGTGATTTATTTAAAAACTAATGATGGAGAGCAATATCAAAAGTTGAGCGTTATTAAATAAGAAATTTAAAAGAAAAAGCCCATTAAGTAAAAATCTTAATGGGCTTTTTCTTTTTTGGAACGTATATTGTTTATATTTGTAAAAAAAATCACTTTAATGAAAAAAATACTTTTTGCATTTGCCATGTCAGGACTGTTAATTTTTAGCGGTTCATTTACAAAACCTTTAGAAGAATTAAAATGGTATGACTTTAATGAAGGATACCAAAAAGCTAAGAAAAACAAAAAAATTGCTTTAATAGATACATATACTGATTGGTGTGGATGGTGCAAGAAAATGGATAGAGACACATACACCAAAAGTCAAATCATTGAAAAAATCAATAAAAATTTTGTACCTATTAAATTCAATCCAGAAATAAAAGATATCAGATATACACTTGATGGAAAAGAATACAGTGGGATGGAACTTTTATCTGTTATTTCAAACAAACAACAATCAGGCTATCCTACAACATTTTTTATAATAACTAAAAAGAATAGAGTAATGATAGAAGTTGGTTACCAAGATGCAACTCAGTTTTCAGCTACTTTAGATAAAATTTTGGCTGAATCTCAAAATTAAAAAAATACAAAAATTTAAAAAGCCATATAATGAAAATTTATATGGTTTTTTTTATGTGCCTAAAACATTCTGAAAACACCCCGTTGAGGGAAATCAAAACAATTTAATGGTTTTCTAGAACCTCTATTTCTACCAAATTTAAACTCATCATAAGTAAAAATTAGGGAAATTTCGTGGCTCCCCCAAGTCTGCGTTCTAATTCCACCTAGATTTACATCTAAACTATAAGTAATCTGATAACTTCCAGCATTTCCTATTCCACTATGTATACCCATATTAATAATTAATGCATCAGTATTTCTGAAAGTGGTATATGGACTATTTCTGTAATCTATTCCAACAAAGTACCAATCTTTATATAAAAAACAACCCGCTTGAAAAGCCTGAAATACAACTTCATCAAAAGCTTTTTGACCTTGTTGAGAATAATAAATATGTGGAAAAAACTGTGTAGGTGTTTTACTTCTAAAATTCTTAATTGGAATCATAGCACCTATATATATGCTTGATTTTAAAGGCAATCTTCTATGAACACCAATAAATGATTCATCAGGTCTAGTTAAGTGATGGAATGCACCACCCCAGCCAATATATGATTCTCTTATAAACCTTCTGATTCTGTGGTTAAAACTAAAACCAAAATCGAAATCAGAATAAAAAATAGAAGTATTAGCTGGCTGTTGAGCAGATGATTTATAGACTTTACCTAAAACTGGATCAAACTCGTCACTAAATTCTAGTTTAGTCCAATCAATACTTTTATTAACCATATTAATACCAGTAGCTAAACTAAACTCAGTGTTCCCACTTCTGCCCATTAAATTTCTATATGCGTATATAATTCCAAGTTGAGTTGTATTCAAAAAACCCTCTCCCCTATTATCGCTCATAGCTGTTAAACCTAAACCTCCAGAAATAGCAGGCGCTGAAATATCAACGCCAATACCTGTAGTATTTAAAGGACCTGGTACATTTGGCCATAATTGTCTATGAATGGTGGCTAACCTCATGCCTTTGTTCGCTCCTACTAATGCAGGATTTAGGTAAATCCTATTAGAGAATAATTGAGAATAAAACGGATCTTGAGCATGTAGTATTTCAACACAACTATATATAAGAAGATATAAAATTAATTTTTTCAAAAAAGTTTGTGTGCAAAATTGAGCATAAAACTTGAATTAAAAATATCTTTTTTTTATTTTAAAAAGTTGACAATTATAGTGTTATTTTGTATAATCAAAAAAAAGATTAAAAATACATTTTATCAGAAATACATTAATACATATAAGTTCTTATTTAAAAGCTTCAATAACTTACCTAAAAATATGCATTTTTTGGGGAGTATTTTGCTTTTCAGAGTTAATGTTTATAAGCAAAGCTAATGCTTGTAATGGCACGCCACAGTTAAGCTTTAGTACTAGTCCTTATTGTGTTGGCAGTAAAATATCTTTTCATTTTTCAACAACAGGTGTAGCCACAGTCAACAGTTATACAATAGACTTTGGAGATGGAAATGATAGTACTGCAAATTCAGCTGGCACTATAGACCATATATATAATTCATCTGGTATATTTTATATAAAGTTAATACGATCACTTACTGCTTGTAAAGATACATTGATAGATAGTATTACCATTAGTCCAAAACCATCAGCTGCATTTAGTTTAAAATTAGATTCAATATGTAGTGGACAAATAGATTCATTTTTCGCCAACAACAATTCTTTAACCTATCTGTGGAGTTACAGTTCAGGTGGAAGTGCTTCCACACAAAACACAGGTAAAATATTTACAAACAGTGGTAGTTCGCCCATTTCTGTTACAACTAAACTAATGGTTACAAATGGAAATGGATGTAAGGATTCACTTTCTAAGAACTTTGTAGTGATGCCTTTGCCTAATCCTTCGTTTAGCTTTAATAATGACAGCAGTTGTTCTGGTTCGACAATAACATTTACTAATGCATCTTCTGGAGCAACAAAATATATATGGTTATTAGGCAATGGAGGAACTAGTAACTCTGTTTCACCAAGTCAAGTTTATCCAATCTCTATTGGAAGTGGTTTTTCAACCTATCTGCCAAAACTATATGCCCAAAGTGCTTTTGGATGTATTGATTCAATACAAAAAACTATCAGACTAAAGCAAAAACCTGATGGAAGTATTCAAGATCCTTTTAGTTCGATACCTTATGCGATATGTGATACAAATTTAAGTTTAATTAGTTTCCTAGACTCATCTGTTACATCATCTTCAGATTCTATAAGGATATTTAATTGGGGTGACGGAGTTCTTGATACCATTACTAATTTCTCCGCAGGTTTTAGCCACACATATAATTCAAATGGTTATTTTAGTTTAAAAATTACAACCACAGGAAAAAACAATTGCTCAACCATAAGAAATTATAAAATCTTCAGAGGAAGTAACCCTTATGTTGGTATTGTAAGCATGGGCAGTACTACAGGTTTATGCGGACCTACTTCGATGAAGTATTTAATCAAGTATGACTCCACTCTTGTAGGCACAACATATTCGATATTCAGCAATAGTTCAAATGACACAATTGTTTATAATCACCCTCCTCCTGATACTGCTTCTTGGTTTTTTCAGAAATCAAGCTGTGGGTTTACAGATATATTTGGTGGTACTAATTCTTTTCATATTAGGGCTCTTGCTCAAAATGCATGTGGATTCACCCCAGCAAGTTTTGGCAATATTACTGTTAATCTTAGACCTTTTGTTGGGTTTAAATTTTCACCAGATACTATTTGCAAAAACGATGTAATCTCATTCACAGATACTTCAACCGCAGGGAAAGTTGTTCCTTCATGTACAGGATTAAAGTATTTGAAATGGTTAATTAGTCCTACTAGTTTTGATACAATCGGTGGGACAAAACTTGGTTCACCAACTACATGGTTCAATGCTAACTCTGGATCTTCAACTCTACAAATAAGAGTTAAAGATACGGGTTATTATGCCATTAAACTAATAGTTGCAAACTTAAATAGAGTCTGTAATAACGGAAATAGTAGCGACACTGCTATAAAATATTTAAGGGTGTTAGAACCTCCTATCCCTAAATTCAAGTTCTCTGCTGATTCAGGGTGCATCAATTTAATTGATACTTTTATTAATCAAACAAGAGGTGTTGTATCAAAATACAAATGGACTATAATTTCTCCTGCATCCGGATATACTTATAATTCTGGAAGTGGAGATACATCTATCAATCCAAGGTTAACATTTAATACTCCTGGAATATATATAGTAAAACTAGAGGCAACAAATGCTTGTACAACCGCTGTATATATAGATACAGTTATAGTTAAGAAAAAGCCACAAATTAATTTAACATCTATTAATAATAACTGTGTGCCATACATAGTTAAACCTTCAGTTTCATATAATTCCAATTACTCAACTATTTCATCATATAGTTGGTCTTTTGTTGGAGGTAGCCCTTCTGCATCTGTATTAGCATATCCAGATAGCATTATTTATAATACATCTGGCAATTACACAGTTGTTCTAAAGGCTATAAATGAATGTGGGCAGGATTCTGTCACAAAGAGCTTTATTGTATTCCCAAAACCAACACTGAATTTGGGAAAATCAATTGATAGTATTTGTATAAATGGAGGTAACTTTAATTTATCAGGATATAATCCTACAGGTGGAAATTGGACAGGAACTGCTGTCTCATCAAGTGGCATTTTTAATCCAATTACTTCAGGGTTAGGGACGTTTACTTTAACCTATACATATACTGACACAAATGGTTGTACAAATACTGCAACAAAAAAAATTACTGTCTTCAATAAACCAACTGTTGCCTTTGTATGTATTCAACATTGCGTAGATAGTGCAATTAGTTTTACTGATAGTTCTGCAACAGCCGGTTCAAATATACAATCTAGATTATGGTATTTTGGAGATGGATCAACCTCTACAGCCACAAACCCAAGTCATACTTACGCAAGCGCTAATAATTATAATGTTAAACTGGTGATAACTAATTCAATTGGATGTAAAGATAGTTTAACCAAAAGTATAACAGTTTATCCGAAACCTTCTCCATCATTCTCTGCCAGTGATACCATCCTATGTTTCAAAGGTAACAATTTCACATTTACTAATTCATCAACTATTGCCACCGGAAGTATTAATAGTTATTCATGGAAATTTGGAGATACTGCCACATCAAGCGCTACCAGTCCTTCTCATTCTTATGCAGATTCAGGTTCATTTAAGGTAAGAATGTTAGCTATAAGTGACCACGGTTGTCAAGATAGTATAATCAAAACCATCACGGTATTAAATAGTCCCAAGGTTAACTTTACTATTAATGATACTGACCAATGCCTAACCGGAAATTCATTTGCGTATAATAGTACTTCAACTGCCAATGGAGGCACTATTACCAATTATAATTGGAATTTCGGTAATGGGAATATCTCCACTTCAAATTCTCCAACCGCACAAACATATATAAGTTCAGGAACTTTTCCTGTTAAATTGATTATCACAAATAGCAAAGGCTGTAAAGATAGTCTGACTAAAAACATCAAAGTATATCCACAACCCATTCCCGGTTTTAATTTTGGAGGTACATCCTTTTGTTCGCCTTATTCTTCAAGTTTAACAAACACCACTTCAGGAATTGCCACTTGGAAATGGAGTATCAGCAATGCAAGCGGAGGAACAATATCTAACGATACTGCCAAGCAACCCACATTCAATTTTCCCGATAATCAAACCGGTACCGATTCAAACTATATAGTTAAACTGATTGCAACAAACTCAGATGGATGCAAAGATTCGTTCTCTGTATCATTAACTATTAAGAGTAGACCAAAATCATTATATACATTAGCAAATGATAGCTGTGGGCCAATAGTTTTTAATATTAACAATTCAAGTTTATATGCAACGGGATATAATTGGAGCATCAATCCAACTGCAACCTTTAGCAATGCGACTGTGGCATCTCCAACGCTCACACTGCCTGTAAATCAAAGTGGCTCCACCATCAATTATGCAGTTAAATTAATTACTTCACTGAATAGTTGCTATGATACTTTGATAAAAAATATACAAGTATTTAGTAATCCGTTTGCTACATTCAATATGAGTAATACGGATAGTTGCGGACCTATACATATCTATTTTACCAATAATTCTACACCGGCTGCAGGTAATTCATATTTATGGGATTTTGGTAACGGAATTTCAAGTACAGCCAAAGACAGTAATTTGATTTTTACAAATCCAGGGGTAAAAGATTCATTATATAATATTAAACTTATAGCTATAACAAATAAAGGATGTATTGATGATTCTATAAGAACGTTAAAGGTTAAAACGAATGCAAAGGCATCTTTTAGTTATACCAATACTTCAGGATGCGCACCCTTCAATATCGACACCAATGTTATTAAACCAGTGCATTACCCTAATGCCAATAACCAATACCAATGGTTAAAAAATGGAGTTCCTTTCGGTGCTGCTCAAACAAGTGCTAATCTCAAATTCCCAGGATATATCATTTCACTTGC
>CANHGM010000014.1 GCA_947460345.1 Bacteroidota bacterium
TGTGTGAGTACAGATGCTGAAACAAGTTCAGCATGACCGTCAATGTTTGAATTTTCCCGATAGTAAAGTCATCCTGAATTTATTTCAGGATCTGGTAAGAGTTTATGTGTTTTGTGTGAGTAGAGATGCTGAAACAAGTTCAGCATGACCGCGTAAATCAAACCCCTATATGGTCAGAATTACCCATGATTTTGGCATTATCTTCAACAAATTCTATAATAGAGCCCGCTATATCATTGCCAGTTGCTTTCTCTATTCCTTCTAAGCCCGGACTTGAGTTTACTTCAAGCACAAGCGGTCCACGACTGCTGTCAAGCATATCGACACCACACACCGATAGACCTAATATTTTAGCACATTTAAGGGCACATTGTTTTTGTTGTTTGGTGAGAGTTACAATTTCAGCTTTTCCGCCTCGGTGAAGGTTACTTCTAAACTCACCTTCTTTGGCAGTTCTTTTCATGGCACCTACTACTCGACCATTTACTACAAATGCTCTAATATCTTCACCTTTTGCTTCTTTTACAAACTCTTGAATTAAGATATTGGTTTCAAGGCCGTAGAAAGCTTCAATAACAGATTCTGCAGCTTTTTTAGTTTCAGCTAAAACCACACCTATACCTTGTGTGCCTTCTAAAAGTTTAATAACTAAAGGAGCTCCACCGACCATTTTTATATAGTCATCAATATTTTTAGGATTGTTAGCAAAGGCTGTGATGGGCATTCCTAAGCCTTCTCTACTGAGTAATTGCATGCAACGAAGTTTGTCACGACTGCGGGCAATAGCTTGGCTCTCATTAGCACTAAATATATTCATCATTTCAAATTGTCTGACTATAGCAGTGCCATAAAAGGTTACAGACGCTCCAATTCTTGGAATAATGGCATCAATATCATTTAAATCCATTCCATTGTAATGAATGGTTGGTTTGTTTTGAGCAATTCCTACATAGCATTTTAAGTGATCTAAAATGACTGGTTCATGACCATGTTCAATTGCTGCTTCAGCTAATCTTTTGGTTGAATATAAGTTTTTGTTTCTTGATAATATAGCAATTTTCATAGTTTTTTAAATTAAAATATATATATATAATTATTTGGTTTTTTTAAGTTTTTTCTTATATGAAACATTGGTGCGTGCCACGTTTACAATAAATTGATTTCTGATAGTATCACGACCAATAAGCACCGGAAATTCCATGGCAGAGCGGTCTCGTAAAGATATATCAATTATAATTTTACGGTTCATAATCAATATATGTGTTTTAATTATAAATCTGTTTTCTTGGCTACCAAATGAGTTTTTTATTTTACGTTCTTCATGGTAAGGAAGAATAAATGAATTGTCAGAATCAATGTCAAGTTTGCTGCTTAAAGGAATGAACTTGACCATTTTTTTTTTGCCAGCCATTTTTTCAATATAAGAACAGTGAATAACTGAAGTTTTAGCACCTGTATCTATTTTAGCATCAATATTAAATAAGTTAAAATCAATAAAATCAATTTTGTCTTTCCAACCGATTTCTTTTTTTACAGGTTTTGCAATCATTTGTTTGGCAAATATGGACAATTTGTTTTATTTATTTATTAATTCAGTATAATTTTATAAATTTGCTTGATAAAAAATATATACAAATTTAATGTTTGTATGAATTGTCATATGTTAAAAAAAAGTTAAATAAACAATGTTAGAAAATTTAGGGATAGGCAGCAGAATAAAACATAATCAATTGGGTGATGGTGTGGTAGTAAATGAAAAATCGGTTGTGTATACAGTTACGTTTATAAATCATGGTTTAAGAGAGATTAGGAAAGATGATGACAGTGCAGTTGAAGTAATAGACCAATTAGACCCTGATACAGACATGGTGAGTATGTTTGATATTGAAAGAATATTAACAACATCAATTAAAAAGTATATAGAGTATCCTGAACCAGTAGAGATTGCACAGAAGTGGAAAGGTGGTAAAATGATTTTACATCCATTAGATAAAAACTTACAAGCAAAAGAAATCTCTATAGATAGTTTGTTTCATAAAGTGGTGATGGTGAGAGATAGGCTTAGAACATTAGAGCAAAGAATAAATGCAAACACCAAGCTAGAAGATATTGAAAAAGTAAATCTTCAACAATATATAACTAAGATTTATGGAAGTTTAACTACCTTTAACATCTTATTTAAGAATGAAGAGGAAAAGTTTGTAGGAGAAAAAAGTGATTATTAAAAATAATATATATGTTTAAAAAATTATTTGGTTTAGATAACAAACCTAAAACATTGCCAGATGATTTTGTGAATCCAATCAAAGTAGATTTACATAGTCATTATTTACCAGGCATTGATGATGGATGTAAAGAGATAGAAGAGTCTGTTAATATATTAAAAATATTGCAAGAAAAGGGCTATAGAAAGGCGATTACTACCCCTCACGTGATGGGTGATTTTTATAAAAATACACCCGAAATTATACTTGGGAAATTAGAAGAAGTGAGAGCGGCTATGAAAAAAGAAGGATTAACTATTGAGCTTGAAGCAGCAGCAGAATATTATATAGATGAGTGGTTTGATGAAAAACTACTTAATAAAAATTTATTGACATTTGGAGATAATTATGTGTTGATTGAAACAGGTTTTATACAACCACCGCCTAATTTGATAACATCTATTTTTAATTTGAAAATGGCAGGATATAAGCCCGTATTAGCTCATCCTGAGCGTTATCAATATTTTGAACCTGGAAGTGATATATATGAACAGTTAATGAATAGTGGCGTTTTGTTGCAAATGAACTTATTGAGTATTATTGGGTATTATTCGCCACAGGTAAAGAAAATTGCAGAACATTTAGTTAACCACAAAAAAATAAATTTTATTGGAGGTGATACACATAACATGAAACATTTATTCATGGTTCAGGAGCAAGCGTGTAGGTCTCCTTTTTATGCTGAAGTGGTAAAACTGCCTTTGTTAAACAACGAACTATAAAAATTATAGTTAATTACTAATAAGAGCTAAAAAATCTTCTTTGTTGTTACTTGAGATGTGAACTGTATCTCAAAAAGTCACCACTTCATGGGCACTATCAGTTTGTCTCTATCCCTTTTCTATTACTATTCAAAAGTTTGTCCCGGTGTATATTTACTTTTTTTATTTAAATGTATTTTGATAAGTTTTTTCTAGTTTTAAGTTGTACTATTTTTGGGTATGTTTACTAAAGTTGGAGAAAATGAATTGGTTGGGAATTTAATAGCTGACAAAAATTTCCTATGAATATAATTAAAATAGAAAAAATTAATTGAAGAAAATACTTGATTTTTGCAGTTAGATATGAATATGAATGACACTGTAAGAGTAACCAAGAAGTTCACCATAGACATGGCTCATGCCTTGTTTGGCTATGATGGCCCTTGTAAAAATATACATGGACATACTTACCATTTGTCGGTGACAGTTATAGGTAATGTGGAACAAGCAACCAACAACCCAAAACAAGGAATGGTGGTTGACTTTGCTGATTTAAAAAAACTAGTAAAGTCTGAAATAGTAGATGTATATGACCATGCATTGGTGCTGAACGAAGATGCGCCCTATTCTAAAAATGATATTATTTCAAATCAGTTTGAGAAAGTTATTTTAACTCCTTTTCAACCATCTTGCGAAAATTTATTGCTTCATTTCAAAAACAGCATTACAGACAAAGTGCCTGCATATGTAAAATTGTGTAGTATTAAATTAGAAGAAACACCCACCTCTTATGCTGAATGGTTTATGAGTGATAATATATAATATCTTCCAAATGTAGGAAATATCTATATACGTTAAACTATTATTCACAATCACCACATTTATAACTGTATTTTTATTGCCAAAGCAAGTAAAAAATTTGTGTTGGTTTTGAGTGTATTGGTTGGTTGGAGTGTAATTCAATCTAATATTGCTTTGACAGGATTTTATCTAGTTACTGATGTGGTTCCTCCAAGATTTTTATTGATGGTTTTGCCACCGTTGCCAGTAGTTATAAATCAGGTAGAACATTTATAGATAAATTAGACTTAAAAACATTGACCATTTTGCATATGATTAGAGTACCAGTATAATTGGTTTGCATATAAGACAGTTCCAGAACTGATGACTTTTGAGGGAAGAAATTTTGATATATTGTCTGGTTTAATAGCTTCTATTATATATTTATTTTGTTTTAAAAATACAAAGTGGTCTATGAAAATATTAATTATATGAAATTTTATATGCTTTATATTACTTATCAATACAAGTAGTGTATTATATACTTTTAGCAACATTTCCTATTCAGGAAATCTTCTTTGACCAATCTAATATAGCTGTATTGTATTCCCCTTTTATATTTACTTACTACTGAGTTGTATTTTTTGTGTTCTTTTCGCATCTAGTATCTATTCGACAGTTGTTGATTAGCAAATATAATTAAGGTATATAAAATATTTATATATTAAAATCAATTATTCAATAAACAAATTAATCTAAAAGCATAAATACAAGAATTGTTATTGAGAATGTAATCAAATAAAACTTACAGAAAAATGCGATATTTTTATGTATCTTTGCCCTAATCTAAAAATTGGCGATGTCATTAATTTTGAGACAAAGTTGTACATAGATTAAGTAAAAAACACATGGGAAAATCACAAGAAACATTTAGTAAAAAAGAAAACGAGAAGAAAAGACTTAAGAAACAAAAAGACAAAGCTGAGAAGAAAGAAGTGCGTAAAGCAAATTCTAACAAAGGTCAAAGCTTAGAAGATATGTTGGCTTATGTAGATGAAAATGGGAATATTTCATCAACTCCACCTGATCCGAAGAAAATTAAAGTTATAAGAAACGAGGATATTCAAATAGGCGTTCAGAAACAAGAACATGTGGATGAGACTGAAATTATAAGAAAAGGAACCGTGTCGTTTTTTAATGATTCTAAAGGCTTTGGGTTTATTAAAGACCATGACAGTCAAGAAAGTTTCTTTGTGCATGCAAATGGTTTATTGCAACAAATTAGAGAATACGATAAAGTAACATTTACACTCGAAAAAGGTCCCAAAGGAATGATGGCCGTGGGTGTGAAATTGGTATAATCTATTTTTAAAAATATATAAAAGGCTTGCTATTTTTTTAGCAAGCCTTTTTTTTGGGTATGGTAGATTATATTGGCTATTTAACCCATCTATACATTCACATTTTTATATTATAGGTTAAGCATCAATTGTATGTGTGAATTATGTAACTTTACAAATGAATTATGTAACTATAATGAGGTAGTATATAAGCACCTGGAAAAAACGTTACAATTGACCCCCTTGCGACGAAGTAAATTGACCCCCTCTCGACGGAGCAAATTGACCCCCTATTGATGGGGCAAATTGACCCCCTGAAAAGACTTCATATTTGAGTCATTGATTGATGATAAAAAGATGTTATTGCCGGAAAGAAAAAGCAAACTATGATTTAAGAAAGTATATGGATGAATATATAATAGAAGAAAAAGTTAAAAGAGATAATTTTCATAAAGCAAAGTTGCTTGAATTGCAAGACTTAGACTCAAATATGGCACGATTAAATTTTGGACAAAGTAAGTAAAATAATTATTTAATCAACTTTAACAAACCAACGGAATCAAGGTTTATAAATACTGGAGTACCATCGGGGGCGTGAGTTGGTTGTTTGCATTCAAAGAGTTTGGTCGTGAGCAATTGCATTTCTACAGTTGAAAGTATTTGGCCGTGTTTTAATGCAGCTTTTTTAGATAAACTTCGAGCTAAATTCTCTCTTTTCTTCTCTTTAATTTCGCTTTTGTTGTTTTTGTATTCGTTCAGAATTCCTTCAATTAAATCTTTCTCGTCTATATTTTTTAAGTCGGCTGGGGTACCATTCACAATCAAAGTATTTTTACCAAAAATAGCTATGTCAAAACCAGCAAATAAAAGCTCATCCAACAAGTCGGTGAGGAGAACAAAATCAGCGGCGTTAAGTTCAATTAATTTAGGAAACAATTTTTGTTGAACTGCAATAGTGTTTTTACCTTCATTGTATAGTGTTTGCTCATATAATACCCTGGCATGGGCTGCATGTTGGTCTATGATATATATATTATTTTTTGTTTCATATATAATAGCCGTTTGTAGAAGTTGGTTAAAAATTCCTTCAACCAGTCTTACTTCTTTTATTTTATGTGTTTTTTGTGGTTCGAATAATTCGTTTTTTTCTTGTTCAAATCGTTCAGCAAAACTCTTACCGGCTGCAAACGGATCAATCACTTTTTTCCAATCGGTTGATCTTGGTTTTGAAGAACCTATATAAGGTAGTTTGTCAAAATTATTCGATTCTCTTGGTGCTTGCGGCAATATAGTCATTCCGCTATCGTGGCGGGCAGTGAATGGTTCAGAATTGTAATCTAAAGTAGGAGTAGGTATATATTGACCTAAAGCTTTACGAACCACAGCCCTCATTATTTGATAGATGATTTTCTCGTCTTCAAACTTTATTTCTGTTTTAGCCGGATGCACATTTACATCAATTCTGGCTGGGTCTATCGTGATGTGAAAAATATAACTCGGGAATGTATCTGCTTGTAACAATTGGTCATAAGCATTCACAATGGCATGGTTCAAATATGCATCTTTGAAATATCTTTTATTGATATATAAAAATTGTTCACCTCTGTTTTTTTTAGCAGTTTGTGGTGAGCCTATATATCCTTCAATTTTAATCAAAGGTGTTTCTTCGTTGGCTTCTATAAACCTGTTTTTGTTTTTATCAGGAAATATGATCTCAAATCTATCAACTAACTTACTTGGTTGCAGTTTGAATACTTCTTGTTCGTTGTTATATAATTCAAATGCTATATCAGGCCTTGCTAGTGCAACTCTTGTAAACTCGTCAATAATATATTTTGTTTCAACTGGGTTTGATTTTAAAAAATTTCTTCTAGCCGGAACATTATAAAATAAATTTTTAACGGAAATACTCGTTCCAGTTTTATAGTGGATAGGCTCTTGATTGATAACTGTACTTCCTTCAATGGTTATTGACGTGCCAATTTCATCTTCGGCTCTACAAGTCTTTAATTCAACATGAGCTATAGAAGCAATTGAGGCAAGTGCTTCCCCTCTAAAACCCATCGTTTGAAGTTTATATAAGTCCTCATGTGCATTCAACTTAGATGTAGCATGTCTTTCCCAACACATGCGAGCATCTGTCTCGCTCATACCCACGCCATCATCATTTATTTGTATTAAAGTTTTACCCCCATCTTTTATATATAATTTTATAGTTTTACTTTTAGCATCTACTGCATTTTCCAATAGCTCTTTTACCACACTAGAGGGTCTTTGTATAACTTCTCCAGCTGCTATTTGGCTAGCTACATGGTCGGGGAGTAATTTGATAATATCTGACAAACTTATTTAATTATATAT
The DNA here is from genome assembly GCA_947460345.1 of Bacteroidota bacterium. Classification (GTDB taxonomy): domain Bacteria; phylum Bacteroidota; class Bacteroidia; order UKL13-3; family UKL13-3; genus CANHGM01. Next base: position 7,447 of record CANHGM010000014.1, read on the forward strand.
CCTACAAAAATCTTGTTTTCTTAGCTAAAGTTTTGCTCTTTTTTTCTATACTTTATTCACAACTAACCATAATATTCTATATAGTTATTATTGGTCTCATATAGTTTAATGCAATGCAATTCACATCCTTCGAGTTGTGTTTGTATTTGTTCCCAGATTTTAATGGCAAAATTCTCAATACTCGGCATCACATCTTTCATAAAATCAACATCTAGATTTAAGTTTTTGTGGTCAACTTTGTCTATTACTGTCTCGTTTATGATGCGTTTTAAATCTTTTAAATTAACTAAAAAACCAGTTTCAATATTAGGAATTCCTTTTACTGTTACAAACAATTCGAAGTTATGACCATGCCAATTAGGGTTTGCACATTTTCCAAAAACTTCTTCATTTTGTTGGTTACTCCACTCTGGTTTAAAAAGTTTGTGTGCGGCATTAAAATGTTCTTTTCTGGTGATATATACTATTCTACTCATGTTTATATTATATTAAAATTCATCATCATCATCATTCATTCTGCTTTTAAGTGTGATGACAGTGTTTTTATCAATAGATATTTCTGGTTCGTCTCCTTCTTGTCCTTCTTCATAAAAATGTACATCTCCTGCTTCTATATTAGCAAATGCAGCATATTCATGTTTAAATCTAACCCAGGCATCGCCCATTGGTCCATTTCTGTGTTTAGCAATAATCAACTGTGCCAACCCTCTGGTCGATTGTCCATCTGCTGTTTCACTTACGCCATAATATTCTGGTCTGTGAATAAACAATACCATATCAGCATCTTGTTCTATAGAACCAGATTCCCTCAAGTCGCTTAGTATGGGTCCTTTGCTTCCTCCACGTTTATCTGCTTCCCTGTTCAACTGTGCTAATGCAATTACGGGTATGCTTAGTTCTTTAGCCAATGATTTCAAACTTCTACTGATATAACTGATTTCTTGTTCTCTGTTTCCAGCTTTCGAACTGTCATCTGCTTTCATCAATTGTAAGTAATCGACCACCACCAAGTCTATTCCATGTTGGGCTTTAAGTCTTCTACATTTGGCTCTCAATTGAAACATTGACAATGAAGGGGTATCATCTATATACATTTTAGATTGATTCAGTTGTGACACCTTGTGGTTTAATTGCTCCCACTCATAGGGCTCTAACCTTCCATTTTTTAGTTTTTCTCCAGGTATTTGTGCTTCGGCTGAAATCAAACGGGTTACCAATTCTACAGCTTCCATCTCTAATGAGAAAACAGCAACGCCTTTTCCTCCTAAAACTGCAGCATTCCTGGCAGCTGATAATGCAAACGCTGTTTTACCCATACCCGGTCTTGCTGCTATAATGATAAGTGCATTGGGTTGCCAACCTGATGTTAATCTGTCTAGTTGAATAAATCCTGATGGCACACCTGATAATCCATCTTTTCTATCTTTTATAGATTCTATATGTTTGATGGCTTTTTGTAATAAATCATCTATCCCTGAATAGTTTTTAGTGATGTTACCTTCAGCTATAGCAAATAATTTTTTTTCAGCATCGTCTAATAATTCAAATACATCATTCTCTTCTTTATATGCCTCTGATTGTATCTCTGACGAAATTCTTATTAGCTCTCTCTGTATATGTTTTTGTGCAATAATTCTGGCATGGTACTCAACGTGAGCTGAACTTCCTACACGGTTGGTAAGTTGTGTTACCGCAAATGGACCACCCACAATGTCCAACTTTTCCATTCTCCTCAACTCTTGCGTAACTGTAATGATATCAATAGGCGAAACTTTGTCGGCTAATTTTAAACAAGCCTCATATATTATTTGATGTGTTTCTTTGTAAAATGCATCTGGTCTGATAATCTGTGCTACTTTGTCCATCACCTCTTTCTCTAACATGATGGCTCCCAATATAGCTTCTTCTAAGTCTATAGCCTGTGGCGGTAATTTTCCAAACTCATTAATAAAGGGTTGTGATGTTTGGTCATTTAAAGTTGTTTTCTTCTTGGGTCTGCCAAATGGCTTAGGTTCACTCATGTTTGTTGTAGTCTCGTTTTGAAATAAAGGATTGCGAAATTATTATATATATTAACTTTTCTATATGCTTTTTAGTTATTCACATTGTATTTGCAACATGTGGAGTGAGTGTGTGTAACCATTGTTATGTTATCATTATCAGTTAAATACTTTGTGGATGGTGCTTAAAATCATCTTAATTTTGTTTGACAATCATTTTATCAACACCCTTTATTATCAAGCACTAAGCATTTCTTGTGCATAACTGTATGGATAAAATTAATAGGTTAATATATATTTATCTCTCTTCGTTTTTCAACTTACTTTCATCCATGTTACTTGTATATTTGCACCTATCAATGAGCCAATCATTCAACATCAAACAGTTTCAAGAAGCCATCATTTTCGAGAATGAACATATATTGGCTATTAACAAGCCAGCCTTTGTCTCTTCTATTGACGAACGTCAAGGTGAAGCTCCTAGCATTCTTAGCATTGCCCGAAAATTATACCCTTTTATCACTGTTTGTCACAGACTAGATAAAGAAACCAGTGGTGTGATGCTCTTAGCTAAAGACGCTGAAACGTATAGAGAAGTATCTATTGCCTTCGAAAAACGTAAAGTTGAAAAAATATACCATGCTGTTATTCCCGGCCCTACAAATTATAAAGAACATCTAGTAGATTTGCCCTTACGCGAAACGAAGAAAAATGTGATGGTGATTGACCGAACCGGCAAAGACGCTTCTACAGTTTTTACAACTATACATAATTTTAGACATTTTAGTTTGGTTGAATGTAAACCCAAAACAGGAAGAATGCATCAGATTAGAATTCACCTCTCAGCCAGCAACACGCCTATAGTTGGGGATGTGCTATACGGTGGAAAAAAACCTTTTCTATCATACGTAAAAAAGAAATATAAACAAACCAAATTGGAAGAAGAAAGACCCATGTTTGACAGAGTAGCTCTTCACGCTCGTGAAATTTCTTTTCAATTGTTTGAGGAAACACATCATTTCATTGCTGAATATCCAAACGACTTAGAAGTGTTTCTTAAACTTTTATATAAATACGATGCCAATTAAATAGATATATATATGTTGCTTTATCCCAATGCAAAAATAAATATAGGCCTTGCAGTTAAAGGTAAAAGAGCTGATGGATATCACAATTTAGAAAGTGTATTTTATCCTTTAAATATATACGATGCTTTAGAATGTATCGAAAATAAAAATTATCATCCTTCCCAATCCCCTTTTTTGTTCACCACCTCCGGACTTGAAATTGCTGGTGATCTAGAAACAAACTTGGTATATAAAGCATATCAATTGTTACATATACGGTTTGGATTACCTCCTGTGATATGCCATTTGCACAAACATATTCCCATGGGTGCCGGTTTGGGAGGCGGGTCGTCTGATGGGGCATATATGTTGATGCTGATTAATGATTTGTTTGAGTTGAATTTAGATTCTCAAACCTTAGCCATATTTGCTCAAGAATTAGGAAGTGATTGCCCTTTTTTTATATATAACAAACCCGCCTTTGTTGAAGGTAGGGGAGAGGTGATAACCCCCATTGATTTTAGTTTATCACCCAAGTATTTTGTTCTAGTCTATCCTGATTTGCATATAGGAACTAAAGAGGCATATGATCATGTAGTTTATGATGTTCATTCTCGCTCTGATTTTGACCAATTAATATTAGAGCCTATTGAGAATTGGAAAAATAATATATATAACCATTTTGAGCCATATGCCGTCACTAAGTTTCCTCAAATAGCTGACATTAAAAATATTTTATACCAAGCAGGTGCTGTATATGCATCTATGACCGGAAGTGGTAGTGCCGTGTTTGGGATTTATGACCATTTGCCAAGTACAGGCTTAGAGTCTTTGTCTAAGTATAAAATATATATAGGTAATTTTTGATCTATTAAAGTCAATTATTATTGAAAAAGTCATTCTGAACTTGTTTCAGAATCTGTATGGTTATTTATATATATATATTAAATCAAACTAAAATTAATCACTTCACTTTATTCAATATCCCAGTTCCATATAAAGCAAAATCATAAATAACAGGGTCTGTATCATTAAGCATCCTAAGCACTTTCATCAATTCTTCTAAGGCTTTCCAGTCGTCTTGCGGTCTTGTAAGTAGCCCAAGTTGCCGAGCTGTGGTGCCTGAATGTAAATCTAACGGACACATCAACTGTGAAGGTTTAATACAGCTCCACAATCCAAAATCTACACCTTTACTATTTTCTCTCACCATCCAACGCAAATACATATTCAATCGTTTGCAGGCACTATTTTGTATAGGTGCAGCAATATGTTTCATAGTGCGATACGGAAAATCTTCCAGAGAGAAAAATATCTTTTTAAAGTTGTTTAAACCTGTTTCTACGGTTTTGCTTTTAGTGGTTATTCCCATGCTCATGGCTTGCTCTAGTCCTCCATGTTGCGTATATATATATTGTAATGCTGATACAAAATACAACAAATCGGTGCTGTTAAAAGTACGGTGTACGAATTGCTCTAACTTAACTAAATCTGAATCTTGATGGTTTAAAATAAAATCGTATGGGGCATGGTCAAAATAGTTCATCAACTTTTTACAGTTGTTAATAATCGTGGTTCGTTGGCCCCAAGCCAACACAGCTGCAAAAAAGCCAGCAATTTCTATATCTTCTTTTTTTGTATATAGATGTGGTATTTGTATAGGGTCATCTTTTATAAAATCTTTTTTATACACCACAGCTATTTGTGCATCTAGAAAATCTTTGGTGAGTTGAAGTTTTTTGGTGAGCATGAATTATGGCAAATATATATAGCATTCTATATTTTTTAACCCTTTTCTACATAGAATTATTTTAATATATATGTCAATTACTTCATGGGTCTTAATTCGTATTTGCTATCTCACATTCGTAACTCTATTTACTTTTTATTTTATATCCCCAACTACAAGACTATTTTTGTGGCAAAATATTTGAATACCAAATCAGCATTAATCATTACATCTCATGAAACTTAAGTCAATCCCTCACGTGTTAGCTATAGCTACCTTATCTTTAGTGTTTACTCAATCTTGCAGCGATGCCCAATTGAAACAACTCTCTAAAACAATGGAGGAGGTGAACAAAACCATGCAAACACCAGCTCCACTTACTAATTCTGAAGTGATTTCAGGCTTAAAAGAAGCACTTAAAGTAGGTATCAACAATTCAAGCAGTTTAGCTTCTAAAACTGATGGCTATTTCAAAAACCCTTTACTTAAAATTCCTTTCCCAACTGAAGCTCAAAATGTAGAAGCCAAACTTCGTCAATTAGGTTTAGGTAATTTATGCGACCAATTCATCGAATCATTAAACCGTGGTGCTGAGAATGCTGCCAATAAATCGGTACCTGTGTTTGTAAATGCTATCACCAGCATGAGTATTGGCGATGGTTTTCAAATTTTAAAAGGTGGTAACAATGCTGCTACTGAATATTTAAAATCAAAAACTACCAATGATTTAATTGCAGCTTTTAAACCATCAATTCAACAATCGTTAGATGCTGTGAATGCCACCAAATATTGGAGCGATATCATCACCAGATATAACAAGATCCCATTGGTTCAGAAAGTAAACCCTGATTTAGCAGGCTACGCAACAGACAGAGCCATCAAAGGTTTGTTTGTATTAGTGGCTGATGAAGAAGCTAAAATACGCACCAATCCTGCTGCACGTGTCAATGATATATTGAAACGTGTGTTTGGAACTACAGTGAAGTAATATATAGTTACATGCTCAAAATCGGTATTACTGGTGGAATAGGTAGCGGCAAATCTACTATAGCTCGTTTTTTTGAGTATATGTTTCAAGTGCCCGTGTATTATTCTGATGTGCAATCAAAACGCCTGATACAAAATGATGCACTACTTATTCAACAAATTCAACAAGCATTTGGAGAGCATATATATATTGATGGAGTTATAGATAGAAAAGCTTTGGCACATATTGTATTTAATGATGAAGAGAAATTGGCCATACTCAACAGTTTGATTCACCCTGCGGTAGAAAAAGATTTTGAACAATGGTGCCGAACTTATAGTCATTTACCTTATATACTTAAAGAAGCAGCTTTGTTATTTGAAAGCGGCACTTATAGAAATTTAGATAGTGTATATACTGTCTCAGCAAGTGAAGAAATAAGAATTGCTAGAGTTGCCAAAAGAGACTCATCAACTGACGCTGAAGTAAAAGCAAGAATATCTAAACAATGGTCTGAGGAGCAAAGAAACTCACACGCTCAAGGAATTATATATAACAATGATGAAGAACTGCTTATTCCTCAGTTATTGCAATTGCATCAAAAATGGACTGCATAAAATAAATATATATAATAAAAATATTCAATGTTTATATAGCCTTTTAAAAATTGAAAGTGATATAAGCAGTCATGCTGAACTTGTTTCAGCATCTACGTTAATCAAGTGTATATTAATACAGATCTTGAAACAAGTTCAAGATGACGTTTAAAAAATATCAGGATGATTTTTAAATCAAGTTAAGAATAATCCTTCAAAATAAAAAAGCGTAACAAATAAATGTTACGCTTTTTTAATGCTTTCATATATTTAAATTATCCTAGATATGCTTTTAGAATCTTGCTTTTTGATGACTTACGCAATCTACGTAGAGCTTTCTCTTTTATTTGACGAACACGTTCTCTAGTCAATCCAATTTTGTCAGAAATATCTTCTAAGGTATGAACCGGATTTCCATCTAATCCATAGTAATATTTTAAAATGTCTTTTTCTTTATCAGACAAGGTAGAGATTACACGATTGATTTCTCTGCGAAGAGATTCAGTAATTAAACCTTGGTCAGGGTCAGGTTCATCGTTATTATCTAAAACACCTAGTAATGTATTGTCTTCACCTTCAGTTAATGGAGCATCAATAGATAAATGACGACCATTAGAACGCATAGCATTCTCTACTTCAATTACTGGTATTTCTAAAAGTTCAGCAATTTCTTCAGCAGTTGGTTCACGTTCAAAACGTTGCTCAAGAGAAGCAGCAGCAACACCAATTCTACCTATAGAACCTACTTTATTAAGCGGTAAACGAACAATACGAGATTGATCAGCCAAAGCTTGAAGAATTGATTGACGAATCCACCATACAGCATAAGAAATAAATTTAAATCCACGGGTTTCATCAAATCTTCTAGCAGCTTTTATCAAACCTAAGTTACCTTCATTAATCAAATCTCCTAAAGTTAATCCTTGATTTTGATATTGTTTAGATACTGATACCACGAAACGTAAGTTTGCATTTACCAATTTCTCAAGTGCTACTTGGTCGCCTTCACGAATACGACGAGCCAACTCCACTTCTTCTTGAGCATCAATCATTGATACTTTACTTATTTCGTTTAGATATTTATCTAATGATTTGCTTTCGCGGTTGGTAAATTGTTTTGATATCTTTAACTGCCTCATTGTATGGGAATAATAAAATTTAGGTTGTAACTACGCTATAAATTAGCTTGCAAATATACAAAATTTTAGCGGCATTTTGTAATTATTTTTTAGAAAGAAAGCACTTGTATGAAACTTCAGTTCCAATGCTCAATACTAAAAATAAAAGAGGGAGAAAAAAAGAGGCATCGAGCAGATTCGAACTGCTGTAGGAGCTTTTGCAGAGCTCAGCCTAGCCACTCGGCCACGATGCCTTTTTTAAAGGGATGCAAATGTAAGTAAGTTAGATACTCTTTACCAAAATTTTTTATCATTTTGTTTTTTTAGTGTATATTCGTAGGGTAAATGAAGAAGTTTTTTCTCATATGGATAGTCGGTATATATTTAATGGCCTTTTCGGGCTTGTCTTTGCGTATACATTTCTGTGGAGGAGAATTTAATTCTTTCTCATTTATTGGGCTCACACCTAATTGTGGCTGTGATGATGATGAAGCTGATGGTTGTTGCACTGATTCACATTTCTATTTTAAAGAAAACACTGAGCACCACCAAACAACTGTCATAGAAAACACTTCACCATTAGTCTATTTTATTCAAGAAATATATGGTTTCAATTCGCCTATATATATAGCTAAAACAAATAAATACATTGTTGTTAGCGATTCACATCCGCCCGGTCAGACCAAGTGTCGAAAACATATTTTGATTGGTCGGTTCACTTGTTGAGAAAAGTTTGTTTTTATTAATTTTACTTTTTACTTATTTTAAACTATAATTTCAATCACGGTTGAATTATTCAAATTTTTATATATGCCGTGACATATATCACCAATAAATAAATACATAATCAAAATGAAAAAAATAATTTTAATCAGCTCAATGCTTTTGATAGCAGTAGCTGGCGTTCTATATGCAAACGGTACTTTTAATAGCCAATCTTGTTGTAAAGATAAAGCTGCTTGTGAAACCAAGAAAACAGCCACTGGTGCTGCTAAAACTTGTGATGGAGGTTGTAACAGCCAAACTCCATGTACTTGTGAGGAGTGTTCAGGTGATTGTAAAAAAGCTTGTGAAGAAACAGGTAAATGCCAATGTGGAGACAATAGCAAACAACTATCAGTAAATACTAAAATATCTGCAAAAACAGTTGCTGCTGATTGTGGAAGCAATTGTGATGGTTCTACTGCTTGCTCATGCGATGATTGTTCAAGCGATTGCAAAAAAGCTTGTGAAGAGGCGGGTGCTTGCGTTTGTAAATAAATTAATAAAACAATTCGCTTTAGTGTTTTCTAAGCGAATTGTTTTTATATTTGCTAATTAAATATTCTAATGAAAAAAAATATATATTCAATTGTAATCTTAACCCTTTTGACTTTTAAAGTTCAATCTCAATCTGCTAATAATTTTGTTCAAAATAACTGTAAAGGTGAAAACTTTAATTTATTTAGTGAACTTGACAATGGAAATACAGTAATATTACTTTTCGAAAAACAAAGCAATGCCTGTGTTGTTGCAAGTAATAATGTAGAAAAATTTTATAAATCATTAGACTCTAACAAAGTAAAGTGTTTTTATATCGATGTATTAAAAGGATCAAAATGTAGTGATGTAGAAAAATGGAAACTTAAAAACAAACTTTCTTTACCTGCTTTTGCTGATGGGCAAGATTATATATCAAATTTGAATACTACTACTCCTCATATAATTATAGCTGCTGGTGTAGACCACAAAATATATTATTCAGGTATTTGGAATGCTGCTTTAATCAAATCAGCTGTCGATTCTGCTTCGAAAAATGCCAAAAGTATAAACCCACCTTTAGAATTTAGTAATGTAAATATTGTATCAAGCCCTAATGGTGCTGATAAATTATTGAACTTTACTATCAATCAATCTGCAAAAGTTTTAGTTGAATTAATTGATGATTCTGGTAAAAGTATAAAAACATTTTTAGAAGAAAGAATAGATGTAGGAACTAGAACTCTTGTCATAAATACATTTGGTATTAAAGCAGGTAATTATATTGTATCAATAGTATCTGGGAATGTTTCAGCAAAAGCTCCCTTAAATATTCAATAGATTTATACTCGCTTTAAAAAAAATGAAAAAATGAAAAAATTTATTTACACCTTTTCTTTTCTGTTTTTTTTAACTTTTGCTGTTAAATCTCAAACCGCAACAGACTTTACCGCCAATCTATGTAATGGCAAAAGTTTGCATCTTTTTAATGAATTAGATAATGGCAAGGTAATCGTTCTTTTTTTCGAAATGGGATGTGGTTCTTGTATTTCAGCAGGTACTAATATGGAATCTAAATACGCTACCATGGACACCAACAGGGTTAAGTGTTTCTATTTAGATTACAATACAGGCTCTACTTGTAGCGATGTTGAAACTTGGAAAACTAGTAATGGTCTTACTTTTCCATCAATTCCTGACGCATATTCAATAATGAAACCTTATGGAAGCGGCATGCCTTTAATTTTAATTGTAGGTGGTGCTGACCACAAAGTATTTTATAAAGGCAATTGGAATGCCACCAAAATCCAAACAGCTATAACTGCAGCTACTGATGCTGCTTTAAGTGTAAATACACCTTCAGCTGAAATGAGCAAAATTAATGTTTTTCCCAACCCAGCATCAAATGCTTCATCTATTACATTTACTTTAAATCAACATTCACAAGTTCTAATTGAACTTTATGATATGACTGGCAAACAAATTAGAACTTTTTCTAACCAAGAGTATGCAGCAGGCGAACTTTCATTCCCAATCAATACTTCTTGTTTAAGTAATGGAAACTATATAATATCTGTAAAAGCAGGTAATAGCATAGCTAAATTACCTCTTACCATTCAATAAATAATTAAAAACTTTTAAGAATCGCTGGAAGTAAATACTAGATATTTATTTCCAGCGATTCTTTTTATACCCTCCTTATTTCATACATTTGCATGAGTATAATGGAGATTATAGAAAATATCAAACAACGTTTAGGAAGATTGTATCTTTCTGCAGATAAAGCAGAGAAGGTCAATAGATACTCACAACCATTTGCAAAAATTGAGAATATTGGGGTGTTATATGAAGCCAATAGAGATGATATGGAAACGGTGAAAAAATATGCAGCTAAACTCAGAGCAGAAGGCAAAAAGGTATTTGAATTGGGTTATTATGATCAGAAAGAATTAGTATTTGATATAAACTATACATTACATTCAGAATATATACACAAAAAACATATACAATGGAATGGCCTGCCTCAAACAGATATTGCATCAGGTTTTAAAAGTGAAAATTTTGATTTATTGTTGAATTTATATACTTCAGATTCACTTCCATTGTTTTATGTTTCACTACATTCTAAAGCTAAATTTAGAATAGGTAAATATGTTAAAAAAAACATTACTTTTTTTGATATGATGATTGACAATGGAGAAAGCAAAGACCTTGATAATTTAATTAAACAAATAGATTATTATATAAGAAAATTATGAATATAAAAGGAACAGGTGTGGCTTTAATTACACCTTTTAACAAAGATTTTAGTATTGATTTTGAAGGACTCAAACGCATGGTCAATCATATAATTGATGGCGGTTTGGATTATATAGTAGTTTTAGGTACTACCGGTGAAACCGCTACCTTAAACAAAAAAGAAAAAGAAACAGTTTTTAAAGCTGTTGCTGAATATACCAATAACAGAATACCTTTAGTTGCGGGTCTAGGAGGTAACAATACCCTTGATTTAATAGAAACCATTACACACTTTGATTTTACAGGATACAGTGGCATTCTATCTGTAAGCCCATATTACAACAAGCCTAATCAAAATGGTATATATATGCATTACAAAATGGTTGCTGAAGCTTCTCCTATTCCTGTAATTATATATAATGTTCCGGGTAGAACAGGGTCAAATATTTCTCCTGAAACAGTGTGTAGATTAGCAAAAGATTGTCGCAATATTATTGCTGTAAAAGAAGCATCGGGCAACTTAGAGCAATGTATGAATATTGTTCAACGTATGCCAGCAAACTTTGCAGTTACTTCAGGTGATGATTCATTTACTTTGCCATTTATGAGCATAGGTATGTGTGGAGTGATTTCAGTTATTGCAAATGCTTATCCGGCTCAAATGAGTGCTTTGGTTAATGCTTGTTTAAACAAAGATTATGATAAAGCAAACCAACTTCATTATAAATTATATGAGTTAATGAAATTGATTTTTGCCGATGGTAGCCCCGGTGGTATTAAATATATATTAAACAAATTAGGTCTTTGCGAAACTACGGTTCGTCTTCCTTTGCATGACATTAGTGAGCAAACAGCTGTTTTGATTGATGCTGCAATGTTAGAATTTAGCAAATAACCCTGTATGAAAAAGTTGTTATATATCTTTTTGCTTATTACAATTGTTTCATGTTCAAAAACAAAAAAATTACATGATAGATTGATAGGTGAATGGAACATAGAAAGTGTTGAAGGAACGCTTACCGATTCTATATATACTTTTGATTTTAGTAATAAAAATGCTGGTATGTTTCAATTTAGAGAAGTTTTAGCCACAGCTCAAGGTGGTAAATATAGTTTTATAATATATGATACGCAAAGAAATCAAACTTTGGCAAGCGAAGATGAAGTGATTACTTGGGAAAATAATGGGAATACAGTAACCACTGATAACAATGATGGTAAAAAAATAATTTGGAATATAAGTCTAAATACTAAAAGCGAACAAATTTGGTCTGCTAGCTTCCCTATGAATAAATCTGGCTCTAAGATATTGAATATAACAAAAATGGTTTTAAAGAAAAAGTAGTTGTATTAATACGGGTCAACATCTACAGTAATATATAATTTTTTATAATCAATATATATATGCTCCATTTGTTTTTTTACTAATTCTTTTACTTGTGAAATACTCACATTCTCTCTTTCAACTTTTATTAATATACTTTGTATATAATAATCTTGAAGTTTAGAGATTAATGGTTTTTCAGGTCCAATTACTCGTTTGCCTAATATTTGCTTAAGTTTAGATCCCAATTGCGTAGCTGCATTCAAACAATTTTGATGGTCTTTTGACTTTAAAGTTAGTTTAATTAACCTGGTAAAAGGTGGGTAATTAAATTTTTGTCTTTGAATGATTTCTGAATCATAAAATCCTTGATAACTATGCTGTAAAATATGATACAAAACTTGATGGTTAGGGGTAGATGTTTGTATAATTACTTTGCCTTTAATTAATCTTCTACCAGAACGTCCACTCACTTGACTTAATAATTGAAAGCTTCGTTCGTTAGCCCTAAAATCAGGGAAATGCAATAATTGGTCTGCATTCATTATACCTACTAAGCTCACATTCTCAAAGTCTAAACCTTTACTCACCATTTGTGTTCCTATTAAAATATCAGTACGTCTTTCTTCCAAATCTGTAATAATTTTTTGATGCCCAGTTTTAGTTCTAGTTGTTTCTAAATCTAACCTTGCAACTCTGGCATCTGGCAAAATAGTTTTTAAATCGTCTTCAATTTTCTCTGTTCCAAATCCCTTAAAACCAATATCAGTTGAACCACAAGCACCACATTTACCAGTTGCATCTTCTTTATATCCACAATAGTGGCATTTAAGGGTGTGGTTATATTTATGATAGGTGAGTGTGATATCACAGTGCTTGCATTTAGGAATCCAATTGCATGTGGCACATTCTATTTGAGGTACATAGCCTCTTCTGTTTTGAAATAATATGATTTGGTGCTCATCTGCTAATTGCTTTTCCATCTCATTTAGCAGCTGCGAAGTAAAATTATACTTGAACGTTTTAGTTCTTTTCTCAAACCCAACATCTGCCAATTCTATATCTGGAAGTTGAGATCCACCAAATCTGTTAAATAAGGTCACATAACCATATTTTCCATGAGTCGCCGAATAAAATGTTTCTACAGCAGGTGTGGCCGATCCAAGCAGAACCTTGGCTTGATGTATCTGAGCCAATACCATAGCTGTATCTCTTGCTTGATATCGAGGTGCTGGGTCTTGCTGTTTGTAACTGCTTTCATGTTCTTCATCAACTATAACCAATCCCAAGTTAGAAAAAGGAAGAAATAATGCTGAACGAGCCCCCATAATTATTTTTATTTTATGATCAGCAAGCTTGTTCCAAATTTCAACCCTTTCGTTCTCATTAAATTTACTATGACTAAGCATAATTTGATTGCCAAAATACTTTTTTAATCGCTTAATCATTTGCCCTGTTAAAGCAATTTCTGGTAACAAATACAATACTTGTTTTCCTTGATTGATCGTTTCTTGAATGAGTTGAGCATATATATGTGTTTTACCACTGCCTGTAACACCATGCAATAAACATATGTTTTTCTCTTTATAGGTTTCTAATATTTTTTGATATGCTTCTGTTTGTTCTGCATTAAGTTCAAATGTTTCTTTTACTTGGTCATTATATATAAGTCTATCTGTTTCTAATTTGTAACTTTCAAAAACTCCTTTTTCTATTAAAGCATGAATAGCAGATGAAGCATTATTGGCTGTTGAAATTTTAGATAATACAGCTTTTTCAACAGGTTTTCCTGATTGTGCTTGCTGTATATATAACATCAAAACCTCTGATTGTTTTGGAGCTTTTTTTTCTAATGTATCAAATAAATGATTAAGTGCATCATCGTTGTTAAAACTTTGGCTAAGCCTTATACATTCTTTTTGTTTTTGAGTATATTTCTCATTCAATTCTTCTTTTACCAATATAAGTTCTTTATAAAACAAAGACTTTAAAATTTTATATACGTTGCTTAACTCTAATATTTCGCATACTTTTTTAATGGTAAGTTCTTTTTGTAATTCAAGGGCTTCTATGATCAAAAATTCATGGTCAGTAAGCTGAGAATAATCAATATCTTCAAAATATTTTAAAGTGATTTTAGTTTCTGATTCTAGCTTTAACCCTGCAGGCATGGCTGCATTCATCACTTCTCCAAGCGAACACATATAATAATTCGAAATCCATTGCCATAAATCTAACTGCTTTTTATTTACAATGGGTTGGTCATCTACTACTGAAAGTATATATTTAGCTTCATATACCTGAGGCACTCTGTTGTGAATTTCCCATATAATAGCACTATATATTTTCTTGCTTCCAAATTGAACTACTATTCTTTTGCCTACCTCCAAATAAGGTACTAAATCTTCAGGAACCCTGTAAGTATATAATTGGGGCAAATACAATGGCAACACTACGTCTACAAATACTGCCTGTGCAATATGAGTATCAGGAATATCTTGCCATTCGTTTTTCATAAATTCAGTATATATAAATTTAATTAAGCTTTATTTTTAGATACAAAAAGCCACCCATTAAGAGTGGCCTGTGTTTTAGTTTTCTAATAATATTAAAATTTATAAAACTTTTTAAATAGGTTGGCCTGTTTGTTTTCTGGGTCAAGTTCTAAAACTTTTTTCCACATGTCAATACATTCAGTTTTCATTCCTTTTTCATGATATAAATTTCCTATATAAGAGTATGATTCTATTAACTCTTTTTTGTATTTCGCTTCATCAGCTTTAGTCATATCAATAAATTTTTGATAGTTAGTTAAAGCATCTGGTCCAGCATTTTTTAGTTCTTTTCTAATATCTTTTTGTGTATATGTTCTAGCAGTCCAATAATAGCCATATGGCCAATCTGCTTTCATATCTGTTACCTTCTTGAAACAAGCCAAAGCACTGTCTAATCTGGTAGAGTCGGTCTTAGCAGCAAATACATATGTTTGACCTAAAGCAAAATTATCTGTAATATTGTCTTTGATAGCTAATCTATAAGTGAAGGCTGCAATAGCTTCATTGTATTTTTTATTGCGTTTGTAATTGTTACCAATCTCACTATACAATTCTGATTTTGAATTGTCTAAAGCCATTGCTTTTTTAAATGATTCAATGGCTAAAGAATCTTTACCGGTTTTTTGTAACAACAATCCATAATATCTATAATCGTCATATATAATTTTTGAAGGATTGGTTTGTTTTGCGAAAAATTTATCCATGTTTATCATTCCTTCAGCGTAATTGTTTGTTTCGTAATATGAACATCCTAACAAACGATATAAGAATGGTCTGCTGCTATCTATTTGGTTAATATTGTTAATTTCTTCTATAGCTTTGACATAGTCTTTACTAAGATATAAAAATGATGCATATCTCACTCGGGCATATAAATCATTATTTACCATAGAAAGGTATTTTACATAGTTTTCTTTTGCTAATTCATACTTACGAGTCAAACTATATATTTCAGCCATTTGTGCGTATAAAGGGGCGTAGTCTGGGTCAATTTCCAAACCTTTTTTGGTTGTTTCTACAGCTATCAAATAAGCTTCTGGTGTACGAGCTCTAGAATATAAATTTCCTTTCTTTAAATATGATTTGGCATATTTTGGATCTTTAGTTAAAGCCAATTCATAGTTTTTTATAGGTAAACTTGGGTCTTCTTTTTCTAAATATAAATCACCTAAAGCTATATATATATCAGGATTGTTCTTTTCGATGGTTTGTGCTAATGTTAACAAAGATTCTGCTTGAACTAAATCTTTGTTTTTCTCTGATTGAGTATAGGCCTCACCTATATACAATAAAACTTTTGCATTTTTCTTTTTACTTATTTCTAGTGCTTTGTTAAAAAAAGTTTTTGCATCTTCAGGCTTATTCTCATCTAGTAATAGCTGCCCTAATCCTACATTACACAATGCGTTTTCTTTTGAAATTTCTAAACCTTTGTCAAAGTTTAATTTGGCTGAATTTGCATCATCTACTCTTCTGTATATATCTCCTAAGTAATAATATAAGTCAGCATTTGTAGGCTCGCTTTTTAATAAATTGTTAAATACTGTTTTGGCTTGATCAAATTTCATTGCATCTATCATTTTTATTCCTTCAGTAACAGTTTGACTGAAAGTATTAATTGATGCAACTACAAGCATTAAAATAAATGTGATTCTTTTCATGTATATTATTTTTTTATTTCTATTTCTCTAATCCAAGCTCTTTGTGCCATTGGAAGCAATCCGCCTTGTTGAACTACGGTTTGCCCTTTTTGGCTGCACAAAAACGATACAAATCCTGTACCAAGTCCTTCTCTAGGTTCAGCATTTATACTATATATAGTTCTATGAAACGGATATGCATTATAGTATAAGTAAGCTTGAAAAGGTTTGAAATAATTGCCGTGATTTTTACTAGTATCTGCTGGGTTTATTCCCATTACTTTAAAACCTTCATAAAAGCTGCCAGTTGTTCTGTCTCTGCCATCTGATATCCAATTTAAACCTATAATGCCAATAGCATATTTATTCTCTTTTATATAGTCTATCACTTTTTGGTTATTTTCAAGTGCTGAAACATTCTTATATAGTTTGCCTTGCGTATGCGTTAATACATGCTTCACCGTGCTCGAATTGGCATTGTCAAAAACCAATTGAATAGGTTTGCTAGATAATTTGCTGTTCCATTGATTCCAAGTAGTAATCTCGCCTGTTAAAATTTTGATGATGTTTTCATAGCTAATGGTATCAGGGTTCGAGTTGTTTGTAATAAATGCAACACCATCTTTAGCAATATTGTTTACACGCAATTTCATTTTTCTGTTCTCGAAAAATGCAAATTCTTCTTTGCTTGGCTCTCTTGTAACCAAAATCATCCTTACACTGTCATCCAATAGTTGTGTATATATATCTGATTCTACGCCTGATTTAATGTCTATATTTGCTTTTGGGCAAAGGGTTTCAAAACTTTTAACTTCACTTGAAGCCAAGGGGAACAATGTTTCATCGGTACCTATGGTTATATGTCCTGTGGTTGGAGTGTCTATAGGTTTATCATTGGTTGTACCTGAATTGCAGCTTCCATAAAATATGGATATAGCAATTAATAAGTAGTTAAGCTTTTTCATATTGATTTAACGTTGTTTAAAAAGAAATAGTAAATGCCATAACAGAATGTGACATTTATTTTACTTTGTAGTGTTTCCATGCCCTCATTCCTCTAAACGAACCATAAAAAATTAAAGCTCCGCCCAAAACATAGTTAAATGGTGAAGAAATATTTAATGGATTAGGGTAATAAGCAAGAAACATATAACCTAATACGATCATAAAGATCATGATTACCAAGTGGTAGATAAGAATTGATTTTTCGTAATTCATTTGTCAGCAAAAATATAACATAAAAAAGTGTCATGGAAATTGATTTAATTATTCTTACTTTTGGCAGATAATAACTTTATCATGAGAAAATCTATAATTATTGCTGCCTTATTCTTTGCATTCAATTCCATTGCAAAAGCCCAAAGTGTTGATATATATCACGACAACTTACCCGAATTTTTAGAAAAAAGAAATACAAATGGTTTGATACGTTTAGTCAAAGATTCTATTGTGCTTCAAGATGATATCACCATCGGTAAGTATAGAAAAGTCATTCAAAACAAAAAAGGGGTTGAACAATTAAGCTATGTTTTTTATCAAAAAAATGGAAAACCCATTGGCGATGTTTTAATTAAAGATAAAGCAAAAGGTAAAGTTATAGCCTACTCTAATAAAGATGGATTTGAAGTAAAATTTACCTACAGTACAGCAATTGATGAATATGAAATGATTGTGTTTTTCTTGAAATTTTATATCAATAATAAATACTTATAGTAATTGTGCTGAATGTTCTTTGGTATCTACTTTATCAATTATAGTTTCAATTTTTCCTTTTTCATCTATCACAAAAGTTGTGCGTGCTATTCCCATATATTTTCTTCCATACATACTTTTTTCTACCCAAACACCATAGTCTAATGCTATTTTATTATCAGTGTCTGCTAAAAGCGAAAATGGAAGATCATATTTTTCAATAAATTTTATGTGTTTTTTTTCTGTATCAGGGCTTACACCTAAAATCTCATATCCCTTTGCTTGAAACGCATGATAATTGTCTCTTAAATTGCATGCTTCAGCTGTACAGCCCGGTGTATCATCTTTAGGATAAAAATACAATACTAGTTTTTTGCCTGTATAGTTTTTTAATGAAACCAAATTTCCATTTTGATCATTGGCACTAAATAGGGGGGCTTTTTGTCCTTCTTTTAACATGGGGCTTAATTTTTTATATATGACAACTTATCGTAATAAATTGTTTTATGAAAGTAAATTTTGTCGCAACAAAAATACTAATTGTTCATTTACTTTAATTAAATCTTGTGTTAGTTTATTTTTTCTTCTACCGCTGACCCTAATGAATTATGTTTCAGTAAAAGAAATATTTTCAAAACCTCTTGATATTGACAAACTGATGCTTGCTTTTAGTAGCAATGTATAAGTTTATTTTTGAATAATTATACTTTTTTTCCAAGTAGTTTTATTGCCCTTTTTGTCAGTCACTTCTATGTTGAATATATGCTTGCCTTTGGGGGTATTCTCATCGAACAGATAAGTAAGCCAATCATTTTTAGCATCATAATCCATCAAAACCCATTTGCCGTCTAGTGTACCTCGGTAACTAGCAATTCCACTCAGTTTGTCTTTGATTTCAAAATTCATATAGCCACCTTTTACAATGTTTTTTTTATTGATATTGGTAGGTTTAATTAGTGGTGGTAAAACGTCTGCTGAAACATAATATATTCCCGGTCTCATAATTTTCCCTGTTACCCATCCATTAGTATACATTCCTCCTATATATCCTGAAATCCCTTTCCCATTTTGATACATGAGGCAAAGCTTTTCATTGGCAGCTTGGATTTTGCTTGGCTTTTTAAGTCCAATTTCAATTCCTTTGTAAAACGGATTATTGTTGTTTGCACTTGATAAATTTACTTTGCCACAGTCGTCGCAACTATATAGTTGACGAGACAAAAAGGTGGTGTCAAAAATGGCACTTTCATCAGTTTTTATATAAAATATATCTTCTACAAATGAGGATGATTTTTTGGGATAAATTGTATAATCACTCTGGAATATATATTCTTCTTTTTTAATTGGTAAAGTATCAATTATACCAATTAAAGTTAGATAATGCTCTATATAATTGCCTTTTAAATCTCTCGCAAATATGGAAGCTGTATAGCTTTTATTCTCTATTATTTCAAACCATCCTCTTCCTAATCCTTTATTTACAAAGGGTAAATCATTCCCGTCATCTATATATAGTTTTTGAAATCGTTGTCCAGTGGTCCAATATTTATCATAGTCTAAATGCACATTCACCATTTTTTGTTCGTTAAAACTAAATCGCTCAAATTGACATTCATATAGTTTTTTGTTGTCAACCATTAAACTTATTTCATATGGATTAAATGCTATCCTTTTAAAGGTAGTGTAATCATTAACAATAGCTGATAATCCTATAACTCCAGCAGGTATATATATTGTATCATTTTCAGCTGTATCTGCTTTGATGATGTTATATAGTTCTGCCTGTCCGTTTTTGAATTTATATAAAGCAATATTTTTTATTTCGGGTTTGATGGTATCTAAAATATCTAACCCAAACAACAAAGGATTGATGATTTCTTCTGTCTTAGTATCTCTGATTTCAAAATGTATATGCGGGCCAGAACTACCACCACTGTTGCCACTATAGGCAATTACCTCCCCTTTTTTTATTGGCCATTCATTAGGCTTTGGAAAGAATTCTACTTCAAAACTTTCTTTTAGATATTGGGTGTCTTTTATAGCTTTTGCAATAAAGTCGTTGTATTTGCTTAGATGGGCATATACTGTTGTGTAACCATTAGGGTGGTCAATATATATAGCTTTTCCATAACCATAAGGCCATACTTTTACCCTGCTTACATAACCATCGGCAGCAGCTAATACTGGCATGCCTTCTTTTTCATAAGTAGTAATATCAATTCCATAATGAAAATGGTCGTTACGCAAAGTGCAGAAATTTCCACTGAGGTATATAGGGCTGTCTATGGGGCTTCGGAAGTAGTTTTGTGGGTAGGCTTGTGTTTGAGCATTTGCATCTGTATATACACTAACAAATAAGAAAAGTAGCATATAAAGGAAGTAGTTTGTTTTTTGTTGCATATATATAAGTTTATTCAAAAACTACAGCTCCTTCCCAACTATTATAGTTTTGTTTTTTATCAGCTATCAATATTTTTAGAAGGTGCTTGCCAAGTGGAGTATTTTTGTTTTTTTTAATGATAAGTTTGTTGTTTTTAGCATCATAAGAAACTAAAGCAAACATACCATCAATAGTCGCTTTGTAATAGCCAATTCCAGAAAGATCGTCTTTAATGTTGAAAGATATATAATTGCTTGCACTTGAATCTAATTGAATGGTAGGAGGGAGGGTGTCGATTCCAATAAAATAGTTGCCAGGGATGGATATTGGGGTTTGGATATATTGGTTATTTACCTTTCCACCACAATAAATTCCTTTGCTGTTTTCTATTTGGTATCCAATATATAATTTAGAAGTATTCATGTTTTTAAATGAATCAGAAAGTTTTATTTTGAGTAAAATGGGTTTAAGAAAAGGTTTATGAGATCCTTCGTTTAAATAAACAAGGTACATATTTGAATTTTCATAACCATGAATATCCATGGTAGTTTTTTCTAAGAAAGTATTTCCGGCAATTCCAATTTGCATAAAGCTATCCGTAGAAATTATCTTTAATGCCAATTTGGGGTCTATATGGAATCTGGGCGATCCTGTAAATTTAAAGAAACCTTCAAGGTAAATTGTGTCGGAACATTTTAAAATAGCATTCTTCTGTGTTTTCACCCCATTAAAATCCACCGCTTCAATTCTAATTTCATAAGTTTCACCTTTTTTTAATTGTATAAAACCAGAATAATTGTTTTTGTAAAATTTCATCGGACTTCCAATCTCTCTATATAGTTTTTGAAAACGTTTCCCAGTATTCCAATATGCATCATAATCTATATGGGTGTCCACATATTTGTTTTGGTCAAATGTATACGTATTAAACTCACATTCAAAACTTTTTACGTTATTTATATATAAGCTATAACTTTTTGGAGCCAATCTATTCGGTTCAAAAATCATGCGGTCATATATTTCTGATTCTAAATAAATTTTCCCTTCTGGAAAATAAAAGGTATCTCCTTGTACAAATCCACTATCATTAAAATCAACAGTGGATATTGTTTTTTCATATAAGAATCTAACATCCCCAATCACCGGCGGCATCGTATCAGGTATATCAAAAAAGTATTGTGGATTCAGCAATTCGTTCTTACTGTTTCTTATTTCAAAATGCAAGTGTGGTCCAGTACTTCCGCCACTGTTTCCACTATAAGCAATGATATCTCCTTTCTTTACTTTTAATATGTTTTTTTGAGGGAATATATCTAACGAATTGCTTTGTCTTTTGTAATGCTGGTTCAGCGTATAATCATCTAACACTTCATTAAAGTTTCTCAGATGTGCATATACACTCATCAATCCGTTTGGATGAGTAATAAACAAGGCATTCCCATATCCGTATGAAGCGACAAATATTCTGGATATATATCCATCAGCAACAGCTGTTATGGGCCATCCTTCTGCATTGTTTGTAGGTAAGTCTAACCCATAATGAAAATGCCCATCTCTGATCTGACAAAAATTGCCACTCAAATACATGGGGCTGTCTATCGGGTTTCTAAAATATTGCTGTACTTTGGTTTGTGCCTGTGTATATATATTATTGCCAAACATGAAGCATAAAAACATATAGCATATAAATGATTTTTTGTTCAGACAATTCACATCACAAATGTAGAAATATATGACAGTAATAATACTAGTTTTACAAAAAAAATGCTGTTAAATTTTCATCTAACAGCATTTAATATATTGTTTAATTAATGATTACCATTTTTTCTTTTTAGCTCCACCATAGCCTCCACCGCTATTTCCTGAACCTTTTCTATCGCTAAATCCACCACGGCCGCCTCTGTCGCCACCTCTATCACCGCCTCTATCTCCACCGTAGCCACCTCTGCTTCCACCTCTATCTCCACCGCCGTAACCACCACGACCACCTCTGTCTCCACCTCTATCGCCTCCATAACCACCTCTGCTTCCGCCTCTGTCGCCACCTCCATAACCACCGCCACCACTTCTTCTACGACTTCCACCACCTTCAGTTCTTTCAATTCTAATAGTTCTGCCATTGATGCTTCCACCATGTATCGCTTTAATCACCATATCAGCAAATTTCTCTTCAACTTTCACAAATGAGAAAACACTACTCACATCAGCAAATAATACATCTTTAATATCTAATTCTGCAGTTTCAGATATAAATTCTTTCATCGTTTGCGTGTCAAATCCGTCTTTTTCACCAAGACTCACAAACAAACGTGCATGCAATTTATCATCTGCATCTTTACCATCTTTCAAGTTCAAATCTGGACTGCTCATATATTCTTCACTGAATCTTTGCAACTCAAATGACAATATTTTTTGTATCAATGATTCATGGTCTAGCTCTCTTAACAATACTGCAGCTTGTTGAACTTCTTCAAATTTAAACTGCTCGTCATCTATACTGATTTCTTTAATTCTAGTAACAGCAGCTAATAATTTTTTATCTCTAATTTCTAAAGCAGTTGGTATCAATACTCTTTTAAATACAATACCAGTAGCTTTTTCTATTTGTCTTAATTTGTAAAATTCTTTGACATTCAACATCGTGAATGACACACCGCTTTTACCAGCACGGGCTGTACGTCCGCTTCTGTGTGTATAACTTTCAAACTCGTCAGGTAAATGGTAATGGATTACGTGGGTCAAACCATCAACGTCAATACCACGAGCAGCCACGTCTGTAGCCAACATCACTTGTATTGCTTTATGTCTAAACTTGTTCAACGTTTTTTCACGTTGACTTTGACTCAAATCGCCATGCAAACAATCGGCACTGTATCCGTCTTTTATAAGCTTGTCACTTATTTCTTGCGTTTCTATTTTGGTTTGGCAAAATACCATCCCATAAAAACCATTGTTTACATCAATAATTCTTTTAAGAGCCGCGTATTTATCTCTAGCATGTACCACAGCATATTCATGTTCTAAGTTGTCAGCATTGCTATTGGTACCTTTTACTTTTATTTCAACAGGGTCAGTCAAAAATTTCTTTACCATATGCACCACTTCTTTAGGCATGGTAGCACTAAACAAGCATGTGATTTTTTCTTTAGGCGTGTAACCTAAAATATGCTCCATGTCTTCTCTGAAGCCCATTTTCAACATTTCGTCAGCTTCGTCAAGTACAGCATATTTTACTGTAGCAATGTTTACAGCTTTACGTTCCATTAAGTCCATCATACGACCTGGAGTAGCCACAATGATGTGAGCACCTTGTTTCAACTCACGAAGTTGGCCCATAATTGGAGCACCGCCGTATACTGAAACGATGTGCATCCTGTCCATATATTTGCTATATGACTTTAAATCGTTAGTGATTTGAACGCACAATTCGCGTGTTGGACATAAGATGACAGCTTGTGTGTCTTTGGTATTCGTATCAATCAATTGAAGCACGGGCAAACCAAAAGCAGCTGTTTTACCAGTGCCGGTTTGTGCTAATCCAATAATGTCTGTTTCTTGAGAAAGGAAAACTGGAATTGTTTGTTCTTGAATAGGAGTTGGGTTTTCGAACCCTAAGTCTGTGAGAGCCTTTAGAATGTTTTGTTCTAAATCTAATTCTTTAAATGATTTCAATTTGTAATTATAATAAGCCGCAAAGGTATTACTTTTTGCTTGAA
The DNA here is from genome assembly GCA_947460345.1 of Bacteroidota bacterium. Classification (GTDB taxonomy): domain Bacteria; phylum Bacteroidota; class Bacteroidia; order UKL13-3; family UKL13-3; genus CANHGM01. The sequence continues at coordinate 31,708 of CANHGM010000014.1, forward strand.
AGTAAGCAATTTATATTAAAAATGTAGGAATAAAATGATTTGATTGAATATAAAGTTGCAATTCTATCTCATGAGCATCACAGTGCCTTGATAATGGTCATGAATTTCGCCTTGCTTGTCTTTTATTTTTAATGTATATAAGTATAGACCATTGGGGCAATTCTGCTCTTTATATGTTCCATCCCAACCGCTTGATCCATTCTTGTTTTCACTATGATAAATATTCTCGCCCCATATGTTATATATAGAAAGTTCCCAAGATTCACAATTGCTACAAACCGGGAAAAAGGTTTCATTTAAAAGGGGGTTGTCTTTATTGGGAGTAAAGGCATTAGGAATATATGCCGTGTAAACATCTTTTATAAAAATATAAGATTTAAAAGTGTCTAAGCAACCGTAGCTGTTTGTAGCAATTAATTGAGAAAAATACATGCCGGTATCTGGATAACAATAGGTAATTGTATCAAAATTCCAAATGGAATTGTTGAAGCCAAAGTAAAAATGTGTGGAATCTGCCTGAGTTGTTTGATTTTTGAAAAGTATACAAGGATTATATATATCGGTTATTTGTGGTGTAGCTGTAAATAGTGCTTTCGGACTTACCACATTTACTAAATTGCTTAATGTGTCTATGTTATTAGTACAATGGTCTATAAGCTTTACTTTATATACTGAAGAAATTGAAGGAGTAACAAATATACTTTTTCCGGTTAGTATATTGTTCTTCCAACTAAATGAATATGCAAGCGAATCAATGGAAGGATCTATGTTGATTAAATGAGCAGTGTCTCCTTTGCAAATATGTAAGGGTTGATTAAAACTATATACAAGCGGTTCTCTCACTTTGATATATACAGAATCGCGTTTAATGCCACATTTCTCTGTAATTTCGAAAATAAATTTTTGTGATTGACTGAGATTGAATAACGTAAAATTTTTTGTGTTTGAAACTTTTTGGTTAGCACTATTATACCAAGCAAATTGGTAAGTTGAACTATCGCCACCCGTGACTATAGACCATAAGTTTATCGCAGTATTGGGGCATATAAGGGTATCTTTTCTAATCTGAACTTTTAGAGTATCACTAATTTTTATATAACAGCTATCTATAAGAACACATCCAAATGGATTTGTAATTTTGCATGTATATAATCCATCTTTTGTAATGGGTACAGATGCAATGGTATCGACAGTATTCCATAGATATTGGAGCCTGTAATTAGTGTTAATGTTCTTTGGTTTAGCATCAAGTATGAAGGTTTGATTTGGACAGATGAGCGTATCTTTTGGTAAGTTACGAATGCCCTGGTAGGCGATGTTTACTTGCATACTGTCACTTGCCTTGCATGAGTTTTTTTCTATGGTAAGTATATAATTTCCTGTTTGGGTAACACTGATATTACTGGTAGTTGCCCCAGTATTCCATAGTATCGTTTTAGGTTTGATGGTATCAGCATTGCTATATATAGTAAAGAAGGTAGTATCACAGATAGTCATATTTTTAATCAAAGGGAATAATTTTAATGTATCAAAATGAATGTATATACTATCTGAAACTGCACAATTCCATTGGTTATAAATAGTTACTTTGTATTTGCCTGTTTGTGAAGCAAGAATAGTTTGTGTGGTATCAATTGTATTCCATATATATTTAGTTATAGAACCTGGATGATTTTTTTTTGGTGTGGCATTTAATAATACTTGGCAACCGGCATAGCTTGAAGTGTCTTTTGCTAGAGATGAATGATACACTGGAGCAATGATAATATATACACTATCTACACTCTCACAGGCTCCTTTGACAATTCTCAACACATACCTACCGGTTTGGTTTACAGTAATACTACGAGAAGTATCTCCGGTGTTCCAATAATATTTACTATTTGGATTGTTGTTGCTATTGACAATGGTATATGAGGTAGTATCACACACAAATATCGTATCTTGATCTACGGCTGAGCCAATACCTGCAAAGGGTTCTTGGGTGGTGCAAAGGGTGCGTTGGTAGATAGCTATATCTTCGCTTTTGAGGGTGATGGGGGTAACGATTACTTGCGTGTTTGAATCTAAAATTTGCACGGTAGTGTCTACTTTCCAAGGCCTGTCTATGGTTACAATATCCAATTCTTCATAAGCACATGCGGTTTTGCCCACACTGTCTACTTTTATAAGTTGAAAATCGGTTGTGCCGAATCTATCGTTTACGTAACCTGTGAGATAATGACCATTTTGCGGAGCATGTGCAAGAGATTTGAAATAACTTCCTATGGATCCCGTATAATTATAAGCCCAATGTGCATTCCCTATAGCGTCTGTTTTGAATAACATTTCATTAGCATTTACATACCCATATATTTGAATTGATTTATTTTTGTTTTTTAATATAGCTTTCGGTATTAATGGATATAAACTTATATTAAATTTCCATTTATAACTCTTTTTCCATTGAACAATTCCAGTAAGCGAGTTCATGGATAAAAGGTAGCCGTCTACTCCAAAGTCTTGAGTAGAACCTGAGATTATAATATTGCTATCCAATTCTAGACAATTTGCAAAAATATTATATCTATTATTAATATTAGATAGACTATCTAATGAGGGCAGGAAATTATTCCAAATCACTTTTCCTGTGCTATCATACTTGGTAATAAAAGCATTAGAATTGGTGGCATTTCCTATAACTATAAAATGATTGTCTGAAGTAGTTATCAATTGCACTCCCTGCATCCGTTTGGGGGTATATGACATTTTTGCCCAAATCAAATTACCTATACTATCAGCCTTAATTATAAACTGACCAAAAGTTATACTCGATTGGCATAGCATATATATATCACCGGTGTTTTGATTAATATCCATAGATAAACAACCTCCTTTATGGTAATTTGAGTATGTTTTAGCCCAATTGATCGTTCCATCGGTTTTCATATTAATTAGGAGGGACTCTCCACTTCCAGGAGTTCCTAGTAAGCTAGTAGAAGCCGCCAACACTAAATTTCCATTTGCAGTTTGTTTAATAAGACCAATTCCAGAATTAACTGAATATAAAATCTCTTTTCCGAATTTATAGATTTTTTTTGCAAATACTTTATTTAAACAAGAATCAATTTTAATGACTTCGATAAAAGTAGAATCTTTAGTTTTTATTAAACTACCGACGAGAATTATAGATTGGTTGTTATCAATTGGTAAAATTGCAGTAGAATTGTCCTGCATTTTTGTACCATATTTTTTTTGAAATCCTAATTGTGCAAATGATGAGTCAATATAAATAATAACGATGAATATATATATAAATATGAATTTATACTTTTTCATCAGTACAATTATCTTGAAAAGTTGATAAATTTAATTCCAAGAAAGTGGCAATTTTCAATATCGTCTCCAAGCAAGTTTTATGCGGCCTTTTTTCTATTTTGCTATATGCTTGTTGTGAGATGTTTAATTGTTGAGCAATATATTCTTGGCTATAGCCTTTTTTTTGCCTTTCAATTCTAATGAGTGCACCAATATTTTGCATATAATAAATAAATAAATTCTTTGACTTTGAATAACAAATATAGTGAATGCAGTTTCTTTTCCAAATTTTATTTTATTTAATCGCTATATACAACTTATTGTTGTAGGTTACAATTTGCCGGTTGTATTTTACAACATATTTGATGTGTTTAGTTTGATTAATTAATCAAATATTTGTAACTTAAAAATTAACACCAACTCACATGAAAACAAAAAATCTTACTGACTTTATGTCAAGATGCAGAACGACACTTCTTCAAAGAAAAATTTTCCTAATTTTCTTCATAATTAGTTCCTCCACTTATTCGCAGACATGGAATGACCCAGCCGGACCGGTCCTGAATTCAATTATCAATAGAGATGGAGATGTGAATATTGGTAATCCAACTTCAGGTTCTTCAGCAGTAAATCCCACTAATATCAAACTATGCGTAGACGCAAACGCATTTGGTTCAACAGCAAATTTTGGTCATTGGCAAAGCGGCACATTTGGTTCCTTTCTTAGTGGCAATACTTGGATGCAATTGGGTCTTTTCCAACCTTCCTTATGGGGTTCAAACCATTATGGAAAACAATTGGGATGGGGTATGTATGGTTTAACATTTGGATTGTCAAATCCTAGTTCCTCAAACAAGAATGCATATATAACTTGGAGTAATAATGACGAAAACGGAAACAACGATTTTCACTTTCAGTTTAACAATACAGTTACAAGTTATCAAAAAGATGTGATGTCATTAATGAGTACTGGTTTAGTAGGTATAAATAACATCAATCCTTCTGTTCGTATACATGTGTTAGATGAAGCCAATTCTGGCAATGGTGGAGTAGTAGCTCGTTTCGAAAATACTAATCCAATTGTCATTACTGTACCTCCTAGTGCTCCTGCTCCACCATATTACGAAGCAGCAATTGAAATAAAAAGTGCAATGGGCACTGCTCAATATAGAGTTACTGAATCTGGTGTTTATTTAGGTAGTATCTTTGGTTTTTCATCTCCTTATACGGGTGATTTGAATCTGACAACAGGAAATAATAGCACAAGGGTAACTATTTCTGATGCTAATGGAGGCTTAGGAATAGGTACTCCAATTCCTTCTGAAAAACTGCATGTAGATTATGGAAATGTTATAATGGATAAATGGTATTTTGATACTCGTTATAGTTCAAGTAGCGATTTTTTGAAAATAGCACCAATTAGCGGAGGTTCACCTAATTATTCAAGAGCTATTAGTTTAGAAAGTTCTTCTGGGAATTTTAACGTGGCAAGTTTAGCAGGTGCTTCAACTAGAATTTTAGGAGTAGATGCCTCAGGAACATTAACTACAACTGGTATAGGTAACTTAACATATACAGGTTCTACTTTAAGTATCACTGGTGGTGGTTCTGTTACGATTCCATCAAGTGCAGATGATTTGGGAAATCATATTGCAACGACTAATTTGAATATGAATGGAAAAGATATTGGAAATGTAGTTACATTAACAACCTCAGGTAACACAACACTTGGAGGTAATTTAACTGTAAGCAACACCACCACAATTGGCGGTAATTTAATTTCACACAACATATTACCATTATTCGACAATAGTTATAACTTTGGCTCAAGTAGCAATAGATTTAAAGAAATATTTTGCTCTAACAGTACCATTAATACATCTGATGAAAGATTAAAGAAAAATATTGCAGATTTGAACTATGGTCTTTCTACAATACAAAAACTTAGACCAGTAAGCTTTAATTGGAAAGAAGAAGATAATGGAACAAGACTTGGTTTTATTGCTCAAGAGTTAGAAAAAGTAATCCCTGAAGTTGTATATAAAGAAGATAATGAAAGTTATTTGGGTGTTAGATATAGCGAGATTATACCCATTCTTGTTAAAGGAATTCAAGAGCAACAATCACTTATAGAAAAACAAAGTGAAGAAATTAAAATATTAAAGAACAAAGTAGAATGTTTAAATCCATGTGATGTTAATTCAAATTTAAAAAATGACACCAAAAAACTTGCGAATTTAACTGAAATTTTCTCGCCTCGTTTAGAACAAAATGTACCAAATCCTTTTGGCAGTAATAGTACAATCAAGTATTATTTGCCTGAAGGTTTTCAGAAGGGAATGATTCTTGTCAGCGATTTGAATGGAAAGCAAATTAAAAAATATGATGTGAATCCTGGTAATGGTCAAATAGAAATTAATGGTAGAGAATTTTCCGCTGGAACATATTTATATACTTTAATTAGCAATGATAAAGAAATAGATACTAAGAAAATGATTATAGTAGGACAATAAGTTTTAAAGATTAGTTAAATTCAAAAGGTCAATTATATTAATATATAGTTGGCCTTTTTCTTTACCACAACTTCCACCACTTCTTAGTTCCCTCTTTTTCAAATCCTATATATACCCCATCTTTTCTAGTTTCAACTGGAAAAGTCTGCACAGCATCGCCTTGTTTTTCATCTCCTTTGCCTGTTTTTAAATCATATTTATATCTGTGATACGGACAAATTACTTTTCCTTCTTCATTGCATTGCCCTATGCCCAATCTTCCATTAGCATGTGGGCATTTGTCGCTCACCGCAAAATAACCTTCTGGTAACCTACCTAAACATATCATATGGTCATTCACATCTATGGTCCTCACTGAGAACAACAGTTGTGGCTCAGCTCCATGCATTTTAAAGTCATATATTTTGTGCCATTCCATATTCATATGTGCAAATATATATATTCTAATTGTTTTTTTGTTTCTTCATTTTTCTATATTTTGTTTGACGTATAATTGCAGATTCAAATGAAAACCAAAATTATATTTTTTATCGTTTCTTTTTATATTCTGATAGCCTTTTTTTGGTGGGGATATTCGTTGATAAACCTCAGAACCTTAGAAGTAGATAACGAAAAGAAAAATTTATACGAACAGGCCGAAAACTGTAAGCACCAACTCATAGATACTTTATATAAACAACAAGGCTCTATTAAGTCGGCATATATTCAACAAAAATTCAATCAAATCAATAAAAACAATATCTTTAAGTTAACCATTCAAAATGATAAACTAGATGCTGAAACAGGTTTTGATAACTATATATATATATCACCCCAACAATCTATAATCCAAAAACAAGACGAATATTTAAAAAGAAAAATATCCCAATATATAGGGGAAGGTGTTTTCTTTATTATACTTTTGGTATGGGGTATGATACTTTTATATAGAAATGTCCAAGAAAGATTAAACTTAAAACAACAGCAAAACAATTTTATTTTGGCTGTAACCCACGAATTGAAAACACCTGTAGCCAGTGTTAAACTTATGCTCGAAACACTTCAAAAAAGAACTATCCCTGATGAATATAGAGAAGAGTTAACTCATGGGGCCATTCAAGATATTGATAGATTAGAAAAACTGGTAGAGAATGTATTGCTTACAGCTAAAATCGATGGCTTTAAGTATGATTATCAAAAAGAAAAAATAGACTTGCAAGAACTGTTAGAAGAGAAAGTGTCTACATTTGAACGTATCAATTCTAAAAATCAATATTTCAGATTTACATGTAGTGGAGAAGCTTATATATATGCCGATTTGTTTGCCATCAATACCGTGTTTGAGAATTTGATTTCGAACAGTGTTAAATATGCCCCTGAAGATTCCCAAATTGATATTGAATTATGGACTAAAAATGATGAAGTCATAGTGAGCATTAAAGACGAAGCACCGCTTATAGCATTAGAAGAAAGGGATAAAATATTTAGTAAATTTTACCGAATTGGTAATGAAAATACCCGCTCATCTAAAGGCACAGGTTTAGGTTTGTATATAGTGAAACAAATTGTAGAACAACACCATGCTCATATATATATAACCACCGACGATACTCAAACTCACAATTTATTTGTGGTTGAATTTGAACAGTATCATTCTTAATAATTTATTTGACAATTATCAGACAAGTATATAAAATTATTGTTGTTTCTTGCACAAAGTAATCTACTTAATGTTATGACTAAAAAAAGAATTCTTATAGCCGAAGACGAAGACAGTATCAGAAATTTAGTAAAGTATAATTTAGAAGCTGAAGGACACAGCGTAACTACTGCTGAGAATGGCTTAGAGGCCATGAAACGATTTAAAGAAGGTAGATACGATTTGGCTATTTTAGACATCATGATGCCTGAAATTGATGGATATTCAGTTTGTGAATCTATCAGATTAGTCGACTCACATATACCTGTATTGTTTTTATCAGCTAAGAGCAGTGGTGAGAGCAGGGTTAAAGGTTTGAAGTTAGGGGCAGACGATTTTCTTTCAAAACCTTTTCACTTAGAAGAGTTGATTATACGTGTGAATAGATTGCTTTCTAAACATACCCAAGAAGATGTTAAACCAAGTTTAATCGAATACTCATTCGGAGATAAAAATTATATCAATTTTGATAAGTATGAAGCCATAGGTGTGAATGGGCCATTTAAATTAACCAAGAAAGAAGCATTACTTTTAAAACTATTAATAGAATATAAAGGGGAAGTTGTGAGCAGAGAAAAAATTCTTACTACAGTTTGGGGATACTCAGTTTTTCCAGCTACTAGAACCATTGACAATTTCATCTTATCATTCAGAAAATATTTTGAACCTGACCCTAAAAATGCCCAGTATTTTATATCGTTAAGAGGGGTAGGATATAAGTTTGTGATTCCTGAATAAAAGAATTCAATACCCATAAAAAAATCCTTTCAAATGACTGAAAGGATTTTTTTATATATCAAAAAATGTAATTATTCTCCTAAAAGTTCTTTTAACTTTTTATCTAATTCTTCTCCTCTTAAATTAGTCGCTACTATTTTACCTTCTTTGTCTAGTAAAATTGAAAATGGAATAGAGTTGATGTTGTATTTTCTGCAAACATCACTTTGCCATCCTTTCAATTCACTCACATGTTTCCAAGTTAAATTGTCTGCTTCTATCGCCGTTTTCCATTTATTTGAATTGTCGTCAAGCGATACGCCCAATATTTCAAATCCTTTGCTGTGGTATTTTTTATATGCTTTTACTACATTTGGGTTTTCCATTCTGCATGGGCGGCACCAACTTGCCCAAAAATCTACCAATACATACTGGCCTCTCAAGCTACTTAATTTAATCATTTCTCCTTTAGGATCAGGTAAGTTGATATCACTCATTACCCTACCAATGGCAGTAGCTCCAGCACTTTCTATTAAGTCATGCAACATATCATAGTGCTTTAATCCTTTATATTGTTTTTCGTATTTTTTATCTAATGTTTCATAAAAACTATACTCTTCTCTGATATATGCCGGAAGGTCTAAATCTTGAGTTGGTAACATAAACATCGCTCCAAAAACTCCCGCAGCACTTGCTGGTTGTTCAGTAATCATTTTCATGATTTTGTCTTTTCTGCCATTCATGATAGACATAAACTCTGTCATCACCACCTGCTTTGATGAGTCGTCAGTTGGCATCTTAGGGTATCTTTTTTGTAAGTCGTCTAGCTTTTTAAAATGTTCTCTTCCTATATCTACAAGTTCTTTTAGTTTTTTATTTTCTTCGCTTCCTTTTACTTCGTATATCTCTTTTTTATCTGAATCTATAATGACTTTGATTTTTGTTACTGAGTCTAAATAAATAGGAATATCTCCTCCATCATATCTCAACAAAAAGAAACTTCTGCTGTTGAAAATACCTTTGATAGTAAAATTACCTTCTTCATCTGTTTTGGTGCTGTCAAATGCTTTCAAGCCAGATGGGAGCAACTCATCTATACTTACTTTTTGTCCTGCTAGTTTGTTTTTAAAAGTTCCTTCTATGATAAAACCCTTGCCAGTAAAACTAGATTCTTCATTCTCGCCTCCATTGCAACTTAGCAAAGTAAAACAAGTAAGTACGGTGATAAAAATTGATTGTAAAAACGACTTATATTTCATGCTACAAATAAAGTATAATAATTTGAGATAACCTACAAATTCAAATAGAGCTGAAGATACTTTCTATTTTATATTTTGAAATACGAGAATAATAGCGTTCATTCGCTGTTAGATTATACTTTACAAATTATATATATATGAAAATTCTTGATATAAAAGCAATGCGTGGCCCAAATATTTGGAGCAATACTAGATACTTCCTTATTCAAATGCGATTGGATTTAGAAGAAATGGAGCAATTCCCTACCAATAAAATTGATGGCTTTAAAGACAGATTGGCTGTCATGTTTCCTACTATGGTAGAACACAGGTGTAGCCCTGGTACCCGAGGTGGTTTTTTTCAAAGACTAGATGAAGGAACGTGGATGGGACATGTAATAGAACATATAGCCCTCGAAATTCAAACTTTAGCTGGTATGGATTGTGGTTTTGGTAGAACCCGTGAAACTGCAACGCCTGGTATATATAATGTAGTATTTAGTTATATGGAAGAAAAAGTAGGTATATATGCGGCTAAATCTTCTGTTAGAATTGCTGAAGCTCTTATAAAAGGTGAAGCATACGACTTAGCTGCTGATATACAAGAAATGCGTGAACTCAGAGAAACTGAAAGACTAGGTCCATCTACTGGAAGTTTGGTAGATGAAGCCAAAAGTCGCGGTATTCCTTGGATTAGATTGAATAGAAATTCACTTGTGCAATTGGGGTATGGTATAAACCAACGCCGTATACAAGCTACTGTGGCTAGTACTACAAGTAATATTGCCGTAGAAATTGCGTGCGATAAAGAAGATACCAAAAATATATTAGAAGCAGCCAGTGTACCTGTTCCTAAAGGTAGAATTATATATGATGAAGAAGACTTAGCCGCAGCCTGTGAAAGACTAGGCTACCCATTGGTAATCAAACCTATCAATGGCAACCATGGCCGCGGTGCCACCATTGGCATTCAGAATTGGGAACAAGCGGTTGAAGCGTTGACTATAGCTAAAAAAGTGTCACGTTCTGTGATTGTAGAGCAGTTTATTGTTGGTCTCGACCACCGTATGTTGGTTATCAATTATAAGTTTGTAGCTGCCGCTCTTCGTACACCCGCTGCGGTTGAAGGTGATGGCAAAAGCACTATTCAACAGTTAATTGATAAGGTTAATGAGGATCCAAGAAGAGGTTATGGTCACGAAAAAGTATTGACACAAATAAAAATTGATGAGGTATCTGAAAATATATTGCGTGATAAAGGATTGACTTTAGAAAGTGTGTTGCCAGCTGGTGAAACATTATACCTAAAAGCTACTGCCAACTTAAGCACTGGCGGAACTTCTACTGATGTGACTGATATTGTTCACCCTGACAATATATTTATGGCTGAGCGTATTGCTCGCATCATTGGTTTAGATATATGTGGTATTGATGTGATGACATCTGATATATCGCAACCTGTTGAAGAAGTAAGAGGTGCAGTGCTTGAAGTAAACGCAGCTCCTGGTTTTAGAATGCATTTAGAACCCGCTGAAGGCTTAGCTAGAAATGTAGCGTCACCAGTGATAGATATGTTGTATCCTCCAGGAAGTAATTACCGCATTCCTATTATTGCTGTCACGGGTACCAACGGAAAAACCACCACTACCAGACTGTTGGCTCATATCATGAAAACAGTAGGTCACAAAGTTGGTTTTACTACTACCGATGGTGTGTATATACAAAATAGAATGATGATGCGTGGCGATTGTACAGGTCCTGTGAGTGCTGAGTTTGTGCTCAAAGACCCAACGGTTGATATGGCTGTTTTAGAATGTGCACGCGGCGGTATACTTAGAGCTGGTTTGGGTTTTCATAAATGTGATTTGGCCATAGTAACGAATATAGCTGCAGACCATTTAGGACTTCAAGACATCAATACTTTAGAAGATTTGGCTAGAGTAAAAAGTACGGTGCCTAAAGCTGTGAAATCTGATGGATATAGTATTCTGAACGCTGAAGACAATCATGTTTTTAATATGCAAAAAGAGTTAGATTGTAAGATAGCTTTATTTGCTTTAGATGAAAAAAATCCAAGAATTTTAGAACATTGCAAAACGGGCGGTTTAGCTGCAGTTGTAGAGAATGGATACATCACTATATGTAAAGGAACTTGGAAAATTAGAGTAGAGAAAGTGGTCAATATACCTTTAACTTTTGGTGGTAGAGCTTTGTTTAATATACAAAATATTCTTCCTGCTGTCTTGGCTGCATATATAAGAGAAGTTAAAATCGAAGATATGAAAGTGGCACTTGTTACGTTTATACCAGGTTCTACTCAAACACCAGGGCGTATGAATTTATTTAAGTTCAAAAAGTTTGAAGTGCTGATTGATTATGCTCATAACACTGCTGGTTTTCATGCTATTGGTAAATTCTTAGAAAAGGTTGATGCCAAACCAAAAATAGGAGTAATAGCAGGCGTTGGCGATAGAAGAGATGAAGATATTGTAAGTTTGGGAGCATTAGCTGCTAAAATGTTTGATGAGATTATCATTAGACAAGACAGGAATTTACGAAACCGCACTGAGCAACAAATTATAGATTTGATGGTACAGGGAATTAATGAAGTGAACCCCAATATGAAATACACCATCTTTAGAAAAGAAACCGAAGCTATTGATTTTGCCATGAAAACAGCAGTGAAAGATTCATTTGTAGTAATCTGTAGCGATGTAGTTCCTGATGCTCTTGAGCAAATTCAAAAGTATAAAGAAGAAGAAGATAAGTTTGAATTGTAGGTTTTTTTTATAATGTCTTAGACAATCTATTAAGGAAATATTTTGTCAATGTATATATGAAAGGTATATACATTTTTTTCTTTTGGTTATTTGTGCAATTGTTTGTGGGTACTCATTTTGCTAAAGCTCAAGAACCTACTACAGATACTTTATTTTTTGCCCCCAATGCGTTTGCTCCAGAAGGTTGTCATAGTGGTCATTGTTTTTACTGGGTTGAGGCATCAGCCTATGACCAATTCGAAATGCATATATATAATAAGTGGGGAGTTTTGTTAAATACTACCTATAATAATAAACCCGGTTGGGATTTTAGAATTAATGGCAAAGTGCTACCTGAAGATACTTATTTGTGCGTGGTCAAACTGCATAGAGACAAAAAGTGGATTACCTATACACAACCTGTATATGTTATTTTATAGTGAAGTAGTATTGTTCAGATTTAGTTAATTTATTTTAACTTTCAATTTTTTAATGTATATTTGTTGGATAATTCCGTCATTGAATATAAAAATGACTCATAATGATGCCTAAAACCAACATTAAATCAGCTAGCGATACAGCCATAGTCACCAACTTAGGTGCATATATCAAGCACCATAGATTAGAGCAAAACAAATCTCAGCAACAATTAGCCGACGAGGCTGGTATCAATAGGTCTACCTTGGTCGATTTTGAGAAAGGTATGCGTGCCAACCTGCTTACATTTATTCAATTGTTACGTGCCTTGAATTTGTTAGAAGTTTTAGAACATTTTAAAGTTACTCCTCAAATAAGCCCATTAAAATTGGCAGAGTTGGAACACCAAAAACGCAGACGGGCTTCTAAAACCAAGTCGACTGTAAAACCTTTGGTGAAGAAAAAAAAATCTGATTGGTAATGATTACAACGGCCTTTATAAATATATGGAACGAGAGGGTGGGTGCCATTGCCTGGGACTCTGAAACAGGTTTGGGCTTGTTTGAATATACCGCTACTTTTTATCGTAACCATTGGGATCTTTCGCCCATTAAAATGCCTACTGGAGCAGGAAATTCACGTGTTTTTACATTTGCTGATTTAAAAGAAAAAAAAACATTCAAAGGGTTGCCAGGCTTAGTGGCCGATGTATTGCCTGATAGATATGGAAATGCCTTAATTAATACGTGGCTCACCAAACAAGGAAGAGCAACGGATAGTTTAAATCCGGTGGAGATTCTATGCTTTATAGGCCAACGAGGAATGGGAGCCTTAGAGTTTGAACCAGCTTCACCCAAGACTCCCCATCAATCATCTAAAATAGAAATAGACCAATTGGTTGATATAGCTGAAAAAATTCTAACTGGCAGAAAAGATTTTATAACAGACATCAACCAGCATGACGAGAAAGCCCTATTAGATATATTAAAAATTGGAACATCGGCTGGTGGTGCCAGAGCAAAAGCGGTGATTGCCTATAATGAAAAAACCAGAGAAGTAAGAAGCGGTCAAGCCAATGCTCCTAGTGGATTTAAACATTGGCTGATCAAGTTTGATGGCGTATATGACCATCAGTTCGGAACATCAGGTGGTTATGGCAAAGTGGAGATGGCATACTCGCATATGGCCAAAGATGTTGGAATAGAAATGATGCCCTGTCAGTTATTAGAAGAACACGATAGAGCCCATTTTATGACCCAACGATTTGATAGAACAGATACGAATGAAAAGCTACACCTGCAAAGCTTTTGTGCTATGCAGCATTTCGATTTTAATGAAGTGAATATATATAGTTATGAGCAACTTTTTGAAACCATGAGGGCATTGTCGCTGCCTTATCCGCAAGCAGAGCAACTATATCGCAGAATGGTATTTAATGTAGTGGCCAGAAACTGTGACGACCACACCAAGAATTTTGCTTTCTTAATGGACAAAACAGGCGAATGGCGTTTGTCTCCCGCATATGATGTGTGCCATGCATACAGACCAGATAGCGAATGGGTGAGCCAACATGCTCTAAGTATCAACGGTAAAAGAAAAAATATTACTCGTGATGATTTGTTGCATATAGCCAAACAAATGAACATTAAAAAGGCATCACATATAATTACAGAAATATCAAGTATAGTAAGTAATTGGAAGCGTTATGCTCAACTTTATGGAGTTGAAAAAAAATTGATTCAAGCTATAAATCAAACATTGATTCTATATTAATAAGTTTGAGATTAAAATATTTTTACATTTTCCCTTTTACCGTAACAATATTCTTCTATCTTCGTATTTACGTTACTTAACTCTCATCATATGAAAAAAATCTTTACACTACTATTTTCAGTTATTTCAATTTATTCTCAAGCTCAAAAACCAGTTGCAAAACTTGAAGAAAAAAAAGACCCATTACACAACAAAGAAACTTATTCATCTTTGAAATTTCGAAGCCTTGGGCCTGCTGTTACTTCGGGTAGGGTAATAGATATAGCGGTGAATCCTAACAACAAATCACAATGGTATATAGCTGCAGCTGCAGGCGGTGTTTGGAAAACAGACAATGCTGGAACTAGTTTTAAACCTATTTTTGATGGACAAGGTTCTTATTCTATAGGATGTGTGACAATTGACCCCAATAACGAAAATACTATATGGGTGGGTACCGGAGAGAACAATAACCAACGTGCTGTAGGTTATGGCGATGGTATATATAAATCAGAAGATGGAGGGAAGACATGGAAAAATATGGGGTTAAAAACATCTGAACATATAGGTAAAATTTCTATTGATCCTAATAATAGCAATATCGTATATGTAGCTGCCTATGGCCCGTTGTGGAATGCAGGTGGCGAAAGAGGTATATATAAGTCTGTTGATGGTGGTGTTACCTGGAAAAGAACTTTGTTTATTTCAGAAAATACAGGTTGTAACGAAGTTCATATAGACCTCAAACATTCAAATATATTATATGCTGCAGCACATCAACGTCGTCGTCATGAGTGGACATATATAAGTGGGGGCCCAGAATCTGCTATATATAAAAGTGTTGATTTTGGTGAGACTTGGGTGAAGCTAACTAATGGTTTGCCTAAAGAAGATATGGGTAGAGTAGGTTTAGCTACATCACCTATTAATAGTGATTATATATATGCCATTATTGAAGGCAATGAAGAGGAAAAAGGTTTTTATAGGTCTACAGATAGAGGAGCAAGTTGGGAAAAAAGAAGTGCACATTCAACTGCCGGAAATTATTATACTGAAATTATAGCTGACCCATTAGTACTTGATAAAGTATATTCTATGGATACATGGGCTGTATATACTTCAGATGGAGGCAAAACTTTTTCTAAAGTGGGTGAAAAAAATAAACACGTAGATAACCATGCTATATGGATAGATAAAGAAAATCCCAAGCATATGTTAATGGGTTGTGATGGCGGTTTATATGAAACATTTGATCTGGCAAAGACTTGGGATTATAAAAATAATTTAAGCATTACTCAGTTTTATCGGGTATCAGTAGACAATGCCTTGCCTTTTTATAATGTATATGGGGGCACACAAGACAATAATACGCTAGGTGGACCTTCTCGAACTATAAGTGCTACAGGTATAACTAATGCAGATTGGTTTGTGACTGTTGGTGGAGATGGCTTTGAGTCTGTAGTTGATACCAAAGACCCTAATATTATATATTCTCAATGGCAGTATGGTGGCTTGGTTAGGTTTGATAAAAAAACGGGTGAAGCTATTGATATAAAACCACAAGAAAAAGAAGGAGAACCAGCATATAAATTTAATTGGGATGCTCCATTGTTGATGAGCAATCATTCAAATACACGCTTATATTTTGCTGCTCAAAAAGTTTTTAGAAGTGATGATAGAGGAAATACATGGCAAGTAATAAGTGATGATTTGACTAGAAAAATTGATAGAAATCAACTACCTGTTATGAATAAAGTTTGGGGAATGGATGCCGTGGCAAAAAACCAATCGACCTCTATATACGGAAACATAACAGCTTTAAGCGAATCTCCAATAAATGAAAATCTCTTATACGCAGGCACGGATGATGGGTTATTTAATATGTCCAATGATGGAGGAAAAACCTGGAACAAAACGGAGACTTTTCCTGACATACAAGGTAATGTGTTAATTACAAATATATATGCATCACAACACAGTGAAAACATAGTATTTGCAGTATATAATAATCACAGAAGTGGTGATTTTAAACCATATATATATAAAAGTATAGACAAAGGTAAAACATGGTCAAATATTGGTAAAGGATTGCCTGAAAGAGGTTCTGTATACTGTATGGCCGAAGATCATATGAATGCCAATTTGTTATTTGCTGGAACCGAATTTGGATTGTTTTTTACTGTTGATGCGGGCAATCATTGGGTAAAACTTTCAGGAGGGTTGCCTATGACATGTATAAAAGATATTGCCATTCAAAAACGCGAAAATGATTTATTGGTAGCTACTTTTGGTAGAGGTTTTTATGTATTAGACAATTATAGTGTATTACAACATATCTCTTCAAGCATTTTGAATGATACAGCTTATATATTCCCTATTAAAAATGGACTGGTTTTTATTCCTTCAACTCCATACGGACACAAAGGAAAATCATTCCAAGGAGAAAGCTTTTTCACGGTTGATAATCCCCCAATTGGAACTGTAATTGATTTATATATAAAAGACGAATACAAAACCATAAAAGAGAAACGAAAAGATGCTGAAGCTTTAAAAATAAAAGCAGGTCAGCCCATGTTTTATCCATCTGCCGATTCAATTCGATTAGAAGATTTAGAAGAAGCTCCTTATATGGTAGCATATATATTGGATGTTTCAGGGAATATCATTAAAAAAATAAAATCTTCGCCTAAAAAAGGTTTAAATAAAATCCTATGGAATGGTAGAATGGAATTAACAAGTCCAGTTACTTTTTACAAACCTGACCCTGATAATCCATATGAAAGCGAAGAAGTTGGACCACTTGCTTTGCCTGGTAAATATCAAGTATATATAGAAATTTATCAAAATAAAGAGTTGAAGTATCGCTCTTCTACTGCAAGCTTTCAAATGAATACGTTGAACCAAGCTACATTAACAGTAGACAAAGAAAAACTAGCTTTGTTTAACAACAACTTATCTGAAACTAGACGTGTAATTATAGGTACAAGTGAATATATTGATGATATGAAGAATAGATTGAAGTATATAAAAGCAGGCATGCTCATGGTGAATAATTTAGACAAACGTATATATGATGAGGTTAAAGATATTGAGACAAAACTAAGTGAAATTGATATATTGATGTATGGTGACAGAAGCATTGCTAGAAGAGAGTTTGAAACATTGCCTGGTATTGTAAGTGCTATTGAAGGCATAGTTGGTAATTTATGGGCAACTTCTGCCCAACAAACCTCTACTTACGAAGAAAAATTAAAACAAATTGAAAATAATTTTTCTAAAGTATATATGAAAGTTGTTGATTTGAAATCAAAACTTGAGTCAGTAGAAATGAGCTTAGAAAAAGTGAAAGCACCTTATACACCAGGAAGATTCCCTGTTTGGAAGAAATAAAAAAAAAGTATATATCTAACTATATTTTTAAAACAAATTGAGTTGTCAAAACTATATTTTTCTAATTAGATATATACTTTTATTTTTCTATATTCTATTAATTTAAATGGCTATTTGATATTGCAAAACAACTAATCCTTTTCTAGTAGTTTCTTTTAATTCTGAAGAACTAAAAATGGGTCTGTTTTGGTAGTTTAGGCTAATTTTACTTTTCGTGCCATCTATGTACCAGTTGATTCCAGCATCTATTAAATTCATTCCTTGGTTTAACTTTTGAAAATTACCATGTGTATACATTACATAAGGTTGCAATTGCCCATTTTTCTCGCCAAGTATATTTTTAGGTAATAAATAGCCTGCTTGTATATATGCAATATTTCCTGTACCAATTGCTGGGAATCCATTGCCTGAACCATTTATAGAGTTGGTGCCAGATGCAACTCCATCTGCTGGGTTCATCACTGATAAATTTCTCAGATAATTTTTGCCAAAACCTAAGTGCATATATGTTGCATATACAGATATAGCCGAACCCTTTTTGCCAATAGGATAATCATAAAATAAATCAACAGCATAATGAAGCATATCTTCATGTATAATTTGTTTATTAGTTGTATCATCATAATGCCACATAGCATGATGTTGATATTGAATGCCTGCTCCTATATTAAATATTTTCTTTTTACCTAAATATCCTCCTGTCATATAAGGTGTTAAGTTGCTTTCTTGATCTAAGAACTGGTACATCACATATCCACCTGATTGGAGCTTTGTAGGCATAAACGAAAAATCAGAGGTAGTTGAAATAGGTTTTACTATAGTACTATTTTGAACTGCAAATGGATCTGATAAGATTATTCTATAGTCTAGTTTGCCTATTTTTCCTTTTGCATATATACTTAGTTTTCTCAAAAATTGATCGTTAGCATCATTAGTAGATTGAGCAAACAATGGAGCATCATATCCCATAATACCTGAAACAGATGGTGAAGAGAATCTAGAAAAACCAGTCCATGCAGTTAGTCCCATTCCAATTTGCAAAAATTTTGGCGTTACATAATATTCCGTTACCACATCATGAAAAAATATAGGTGATTTACGAGCAGATATACTATTGAAATTATTTATCCCAAACTGCGTATATAAAAATACTTTATCACTAATTTTTCCATATAGTTGTGTTCTTACTCTTCTTAAACCAATATCATAGGTTTCTTTTTTTGAATAGCCATAAATAGTAGTTCCGGGATTGCTTTGGTTGTATCTTGCCCATACTTGAGCTGTAAAATTCATTTTTAAATAATGAGAACCGTCGTCATTTAAATTTAACTTTAGTTCTTTATCAGGTTTTACTATAGCTTGTGCATATATGTTTTTTATAAAAAAAGAACATAGCGAAACCAATATATATAAATAATATTTGTTGTATTTCATTGTAGTGTTTTTTAATAAAATTAGTCTAATATTTTTTCAACGCCTTTAGTTCCCATACGAGCACTCATTGGATGGTTACTTAAATTTGAAAGCTTATCCATTCCTAAAAATACAAACTTGCCTCCATCGTTTTCGTAATCATGAGCAAAATGGGTGAGTTTTTCCAGAAAAGTATGGTCCAGTAATCTAACCCTTTGCACATCAAATTCTATTGTTTCACCTTTATTTATTTTGACTAGCTTTTTATGTACTTTTAAGTAATTGCTAAACAGTCCTGAGCCATAAAGTATAAACAAAGTTTTATGGTCTTCGGTTTTCTTTACTTCTAAATCTGGCTTGAAATAGTCTTTGATTGGAACTCCCCAAATAAAATGTATAAGCCATTCTATTACAATTCCTGAAAATATACCTATAAGCAAGTCTGTTGTAATGGTTACAATTACAGTTCCTATAAACACAATTAATTGTTCAGGTCCAATTTTATAAGTTTTGATAAACTCTTTGGGTGCTGCTAGTCTAAAGCCTACAAATATGAGCATCGCAGCTAATGAAGCCACAGGAACCATTTTAATAATAGGTACTAATAGTACCACAAATATTAATAAAAATACTCCATGGAAAAAATTGGCCCAACGAGTCTGACCTCCATTATTTATATTGGCTGATGAACGTGCTATTTCTGAAATCATAGGCAACCCTCCAAGCAACCCACTGATAATATTCCCGATTCCAACTGCGGTTAAGTCTTTATTTAAATTTGATTTTCTGTGCTTTGGGTCTAATAAATCAATAGCTTTTCCACTTAATAAACTTTCTAAACTTCCTATGAGCACAAATAAAATTAGATTTTTTATAAATATGGTTAAGTTGGGCCCGCTTAGACCAGCAAAACTGGCATTGAAATCAAATTTTAAATCTCCAACGTTAACAAGAGGTTTCAAGTTAGCAAATTCTCTTCCTCCTATATTTTCAATCAAACCTAAAACGACACCTACTATTAACACTACCAAAGCTGGTGGAATTTGTTTGATAATTTTGTTTTTTATTAATGGCATCCCAAATAATATAACCAAACTCACACCGCCAATTAAGGCTATCTGCCAAGTTAGATGAGTTAAACTCTCTGGAATCATCTCTAATAGTTGCAAAGGATTTTTTCCTTTAATTAAAGATGGGTCAAACCCGTCAGCCAAATGTATTTGTTTAGAAATAATAATAATACCTATTGCTGCAAGCATGCCATGCACAGCACTTAAAGGAAAAAATTCTACTACAGATGCTACTTTTAAAACACCTAAAATTACTTGAATAATACCTGCAACAACCACTACTCCAAGTGCTAATTTCCAACCTAATACAGTGTTACCGCCATTGGCATTGGCAAACTCTTCTACTGCCTCAAATACAATGACTATAAGGCCCGCAGCTGGCCCTTTAATGGTAAGTTCAGATCCTGCAAAAAACGAAACAATCATACCGCCTACTATAGCGGTCATAACACCCATTATTGGTGGGAAGCCACTTGCTCCAGCTATTCCCAAACACAAGGGTAATGCAATTAATGAAACTAAGAAACCTGACAATAAATCTTTTTGCCAAGATTCTTGAAGTGTTTTAAATATATTTTTATTTCTCATATGGAATTTATTTTTTTAATGGAATGAAATTGAAAAATGACCAATTAAGAAATGGTCTTAAAAAATAAAAAATGGCTCAACAATTAGAGCCTCTGAGTTATAACCTAAAAATACTATTTAAAATAAATAATGGCTTATATATAATCTTAAGTGAAGATTTAGTACATATATATGTTTTTGCTAATAAAAATAAATCAAAGTTTAAATAACTTTGATCAAAAATATAAAAAGTTGAAGTGAATTCGTGTGTGTCTTCTAAACCATCTTCTTCTGTCTCTTCTGCCTGAAAAATATTTTGAAAATTGGCTCTTAAGTCGTCACGGTTGTTTTTATGAAAACCATTTGCTTGCTTATAATAATTTGTTTCAGCAAAGCTATTGAAAGCTATGAATTGAAAGCAAAAAACTAAAAGAAGATAAATGATTCTGTTTTTAAACATATAATTATAATCTCGCAAAGCTATCAAAAATGTATCCATAATGATACTTGTTTTCTTCAAAAAAAATATTTGACGCTTTTTTTACATATATAAATTGCAAGCAAAATTATATTCAAAAATATAAGAACTTTTTTTACAAATAAAAAAACCTGTCAATGTATACATCAACAGGGTTTAATGATTTTATAAATTAATATTACTTCTTATCTGCAGTTAAGTTCAATTCAAAATCGATATTGTCTTTAATGAATTTGTCTTTTAATTTTATTTTTTCAGCTGGTTGATAGGTTAATCCCCACTTACTACGGTCTATTGAGAACTTAGAAGCTGCTTTTAATTTGCCATTTTCAATGGTGTATTTTACTGGTATTTCGATATTGTTAGTTGAATCTTTAATATTTAAATTTCCAGAAACAATTGCAGAGTCAGCAGCGATTGTGTTTACTGATGTGATTGTGAATATTGCATTTTTATGCTTTTCTACATCAAAAAAATCAGGGCTCTTTAAATGGCCACTTAGTTTTTCATTATATTCTTTTTCGCTATCTTCAGCAGATAAAGTACTTAAGTCTATAGTAAATTCTCCTGACTCGATTTTACCTTCTTTAACCATCATATTTCCACTTGCAATTCCTACATGTCCAAAATGTGTTGCACCAATTTTGTAAGCCGTCCATTTTAAGGAACTTTCTGTGTTGTTAACTGAAAATTTTTCAGCTGAATTGCTATAAGTAGCAGCCACTTCTTTGGCTTCACTTGTGTTAGCTTCTTTTTCATTGTTGTTTTTGCACGCTGTTATCATGGTAGCAATTAATGCCATTGATAAAATTACTTTTTTCATTGAATTTAATTTATTGTTTGTTATTTGTTTTTTTTAATAAGTATTCCGTATTCAAAACATATATGTTTTAAAAATGTATTGAAAATTTGAAAATTCTAGTATAACCCTTGTTGGTTATTTTTAGCTCATATATCTATTGCCTACCCACACAAACCTTTTGTTTATATATTCTGCATTGGTAAAACTGGCATTACCAGAAGCGTTTCCGCCTGTAACATGAAAGTCAGAGAATGCAGCATGTGAGTTTACAAAAGCAGCCCCTTGAAAATTGAATGAAACAGGTGTAAATACAGCATTCATTCTATTCTCAATTGTTTGCATGGTTGCTTCGCTGGTACAATAGGCCAAACAAGTAATAGCTCCTTTTTGTCTACTTAAATCTTCTGTTATTTTTATTGAATCTTCAGTAGATTTAGTTTTGATAATATATATTATAGGCCCAAAACATTCTTTTTGATAAATTTCATGATCTGCTGAAGTAAGCTCTATAACAGCAGGTGAAAAGCATCTAGCGTTTTCGAACTCATCATTTTTTATTGGTTGCGAAGCTAATAATAATTTTCCACCCCACGATGGTGCTTCTTTAAGTCTGTTTAATGTTACATCGCTTTGTATAGCTCCTAAAATATGTGAACCCATTTTAGGATTATTAACTAAATCATTTATAGCTTGTGCTATTTGTTGTGCAGCTTCATCAAAACTAATTTTACCTGTAGCTGTTTCTATGCCTGTTTCAGGAATATATATGTTTTGAGGTGCAGTACACATCTGACCTGAATATAAACATGCAGAAAAAGCTAAGTTACCAGCCACAGTTTTAAAATCTACTGCAGAATCAACAATGGCACAATTCACACCTGCTTTTTCAGTAAAAGTTACTTTATGAGCTATCCCTTCTATATAATCTCCAAAAGCATTCCCGCCTGTAAAGTCAATTAGTTTTACTTCATCATGTTCAGCTAATTGTTTTGTAATAGGACTTTCAGTAGTATCTACAGCAAGTTGCACAATATTTTTATCATAACCTGCAGCAGCTAAGGCATTCCTTATTTCAGCTACAACAATAGCAATTGGTAATACTGCTTTTGGATGTGGTTTTACAATAGTTACGTTGCCTGTGATTAAATCTGCAAATAATCCTGGAACGGTATTCCAAATAGGAAATGTTGAACATCCTATTACCAAACCAATTCCTTTGGGTATTCCTTTGAATGATTTAGTTAAAGTTAAATCAAATTTACCCATTGGTTTTACCCAACTGGCTTTGGCGGGTATAGAAGACAATGCTTCATATCCCATAGCTATTACCTCTAATGCTCTGTCTGAAGCATGTGGGCCACTGGCTTGAAAACTCATCATATATGCTTGGCCAGTACTATGCATGGTTGCATAGGCAATATCAAAAAAACGAAGTTTAATTCTTTCTAAAGAATCAATTAAAATTTGTGCTCTAGTTTCAATATCTGAAGTTGCCCAATTTGTTTGAGCATTTTTTGATTGGCTGATAAGGGTGTCTATAGATAATTTAGGATATCTAATGCCCGTTCCAATTTGTAAAAATGGAGATACTTCTTCACCTATCCATTCATTGCTGTCTACACCAAGTTCTGTAAAGTTGTTGTTAAGCATTTTAGCAAAAGCTTCTTTGCCTTTAGGGTCTGCTTCTTCACCATATACTTTAGGGAATTCAGGATATGCAGCCCAATAACCACGGGTGTGATTGGCTTCAATGGCTTTGTTTAATAGTTCTTTGTACGAAGTATTCATATGTTCAGATTGAGTTGCAAAAGTAAAGTTAAAGCTCCCAAAAAATCTTAAACTTGTTTAATAAATTCTGATTTTTTGTTTTTTTAGGACACAGATGCTGAAACTAGTTCAGCATGACTCTTTCAAAGGAGTGTATAAGTTCCGATCATTAGTCACCCTCTACCGATGCTGTCATATGAATTTATTTCAGGGTCTATATAAAACCATTATTTAATATCTCTACTCCAACATCTTTCCCATTTTTTTCTGAGAATTTTCTAGAACTTTATCTACTATTTTAGGTGCAATCTTTACCAAAATGCTCATCACTTTTCCCATGGTAGATAGCACAGTTTTATGTTTGCGTTTTATAATTAAGTTAGCTATGTTTTCAGCCACTTGCTCTTGTGTTTGTTGCATGCCCGCCGGTCGGTGTGCCACTGGAACAGATTCACCTTTGGCATTCAATACCCGTTTGGTATCATCGTTTTGTGTAAAGCCAACATACACAATTCCTAAATGAATAGGTTTGTGTCTGAGCTCAGCTCGCAAACTTTGAATAAAAGCAGTTAATGCCATCTTGCCTGCTGAATATGCCGATGCAGATGGAAGCCCATATAAACCTGCAAGTGATGAAATAAATACAATGCTTCCTTTGTTCTCTAATATATATGACAAAGCAGCTTTGGTTGGATAAACAGTTCCATATATATTGGCATCTAAAACTGATTTGAAATGTTGTGAATCCATGCTCTCAAAAGTTGCACGCATAGATATTCCAGCATTGGTAATCAATATATCTAATTGGTTATATTGTTTTAAAGTTTCTTGTATCAACTTTTCTGAACCCTCAATGGTATCTATAGCTGCACAACAATAATTTGCATCTATATTCATTGATTTAAGTTCTTGAAGCGTTGCTTTTAGCTTGTCTTCGTTTCTGCCATTGAGCATTATTTTAGCTCCTTTTTTACCAAGATATATTGCGGTGGCTTTGCCAATGCCACTTCCACTTCCTGTAATGATTGTTACTTTATTTTTTAGTTCCATAAGTTTTATCAATATGAAAAGATTCTAACCAATTAAAAGCCTCAGGTATAACACTTTTAATGGGTGTTAACGGTAAATTCAATTCTCTAACAGCTTTTGCTGATGAGTAATAATGTTCATCGCAAGAGATGCGTGCCATTGGATAGCTTACTGTTGCTACTTTGCCTGTAAGTTTGTAAATCCAATCACTTATTATGCCATAAGCTAATGTAATGGGTGTCGGAAAAAAAATCTTTGGCGGTTTTGCCCCAATGCATTCAGCTATTAAACTAAATGCTTCTTTATAATTTAAGTTTTCGTTTCCTAGAATATAACTTTCGCCAACAGTGCCCATAGTGAGGCCGTTGACTGCAGCAGTAGCCACATCCTTCACATATATATAGTTTCTGCCTCCTTTGGTGTATCCTGGAACTGATTCATTATATATTGCCAAAATCATTGCTCCTGAACTTGGCTTTGTGTCATATGGTCCTATCATAAAAGTTGGATGAACAGTAATGGCTTTTAACCCTTTTTCTTTTACCGCATTTTTAACTAATATATATGCTTCGTATTTACTATCCATATAGTCTGTTTGGTATGTATATCCAGTATAGGCATTGGTTTCAACACCGGGATTGGTTTTGCTACCCGGACTAAAACTATTGGCTGTTCCTACAAAAACCAGTTTCTCAATATTGTTCTCTAAAGCGGCATAAATGATGTTCTGAGTGCCATCTATGTTTACTTTGCGGATCATCTCGCCTCTAGCTGGGTTTATATTTGTATTGGCTGCAGCATGTATCACCATTTGGCAACCTTTCATTAAATCTGTGATTTCAGCTTTGTCTAATATATTACCATAAACCAATTCTATCTCAGGCATTTCGCTAAAGGTGGTTGGTTGTTTACCTTTTTCAAATAAGGCCTTTACCATATAATTCTGTTTGACCAATTCTCGTGCAAGGTTATTGCCTAGTAGTCCATCTGCCCCAGTTAAAAAAACTTTTTTCAATGTGTATTTTTTTGAATATTGACGGCAAAGATGGATATAATTTACTAAACATTTAATACTTAAATTATCATACAAACAAAAATGATTGTTCTTTTGATTGTAATTTATAAGTTTTGGGTCATATTTTGTTAATAAGAAAGTCTATCAATCAGCCTATTTTTGCATTTCAAATATGAAGAAATATATATTAATTTTATTTACAGCTTTTCAAGCTTTTCCATCTTTCTCCCAAAAAACAATCACCATTGCTTTTTACAATGTCGAAAATCTCTTCGATACGATTAACAGTAAAAAAACAGATGATGAAGACTTCACACCTAAAGGTAAATTGAAATGGGATACTGAAAAATATTTTAATAAACTAGACCATATTTCAAAAGTAATAAAAGAATTAGGTGGTATAGATGGTCCAGATGTTTTAGGTTTAAGTGAAATTGAGAATAAATCTGTATTAAAAGATTTAACCTCTATGCCCTTACTAAAGCCTTACAATTATAATATAGTGCATTTTGAAAGCCCTGATGAAAGAGGGATAGATGTAGCTTTAATATATAAATCAAAATCTTTGAAATTAATTTCTTCAAAAGCTATAAGAATTGATTTTCCTGATGATGCCAAAGATAGAACCAGAGATTTGTTGTTGGTTTCCATGAAAAAAGATAAAAAAGACACTATATATATTATTGTTAATCATTTCCCTTCTAGATCAGGGGGCACTGAAGCTACTGAGCCCAAGCGTGTATTTGTGGCTAGTAAGTGTAGGACTATTCTAGACTCTATTTTAAGTATAAACTATAAATCTAAAATCATTTTGATGGGGGATTTTAATGACGAACCTACAGATAAAAGCATCAAAGAAGGATTGAAATGTAAGTTTAATAAAAATGAAGTAAGTTGGAATGAATTATATAATCCTATGATGGATCTTAAAGCAAAAGGCGAGGGTACCATTATGTTTAAGAAAAAATTAGAACTGATAGACCAGTTCATGATTAGCGAAGGATTGTTATCAGAGAATAGCAAAATTCATTATATACCCAATTCAGCAACTATATATAATCCAGAATATTTAAAAGAAACAGAAGAAGCTTTTAAAGGTTCTCCATTTAGAACCTTTGCAGGTAAGAAATATTTAAATGGATTTTCTGATCATTTTCCTATATATATGAAAATATCGTACTAAATTTAGTTATATATATGGCTAGTCAAATCAACTTCGAAGAATTACAACGCTATGGCAATTTAGAATTGCTTGCCAAACAAGTGGTTGAGGGGTTTATAACAGGTTTACATAAAAGTCCTTTTCATGGTTTCTCAGTAGAATTTAGCGAGCATAGGTTGTACAATCCAGGCGAGAGTATCAAACACATCGATTGGAAATTGATGGCCCGAAGCGACAAAACTTTTGTAAAACGATATGAAGATGAAACCAATTTAAGGTGCCATTTAGTTATCGATGGCTCTTCATCCATGTTCTTTCCTGAAGAAGGCCTCAATAAAATAAAATTTAGTGTATATTCAGCTGCAGCAATCATGCATTTACTCAGAAAACAAAGAGACGCATTCGGTTTTACTTTAGTTTCTAATGGGATCAAAGAATATGTCGAACCCAAATCAACACAAGCCCATCAACAATTGATATATAATAAGTTTGATGCTTTGCTCAACCAACCTCCTTTTAATGAACCAACAGATTTAGCACCTGCCTTGCACCAATTGGCTGATACCATTCAAAAGCGGTCACTTATAGTTATTTTTAGCGATTTTTTTGAGTCTCCAGAAAAACTTGAGCAGTTGTTTCCTGCCTTGCAACACTTAAAATTTAACAAACATGAAATTATTTTATTTCATGTAGTTGATAAAAGCAAAGAAATTGATTTTGATTTTAGTAATAGGCCATACCGCTTTGTAGATATAGAAACAGGTGACGAATTAAAAGTAATTCCTAATGAAGTAAAAGAGAATTACAGAAAAAATATTCAAGATTTTAAGATTAAACTTCACACAGTTTGCACACAATATGGAATTGATTTAAATGAAGCAGAAGTAGGTGATAATTTTAATCAAGTATTGATGCCATTTTTTGTAAAGAGAGGCAAATTGAAATAGAATTTCTCAATTGTTTACAAATAGCTATCAATAATTAAAGATTATAATTTTAATTTGCACTACTTTAAAAAGTAGCATGCAAAAAGAAGATATAAGCGTTGAAACTGCCATTCAACTTGGCTTAAGGCCAGAAGAATTTGAATTAATTATAAATATTTTAGGAAGAAATCCGAACTTTTGTGAATTAAGCGTTTTTAGTGTGATGTGGAGTGAACATTGTTCATACAAAAACAGCATTACATGGTTAAAAACATTACCAAGAGAAAGTGAAAAAATGTTAGCTGCTGCTGGCGAAGAGAATGCAGGTTTGATAGATATTGGAGATGGATTGGCTTGTTGTTTTAAAATAGAAAGTCATAATCATCCTTCAGCCATAGAGCCTTATCAAGGTGCTGCAACAGGTGTAGGTGGAATTAATAGAGATATTTTTTCTATGGGGGCTAGACCTATTGCTCAATTAAATAGTTTGCGTTTTGGAAATTTAAAAGAAGACAGAACCAGATGGTTATTAAAAGGTGTGACCAAAGGTATTGGAGATTACGGTAATGCTTTTGGAATTCCTACCGTAGGTGGAGAAGTATATTTTGACGATTGCTATCAAATTAATCCATTGGTAAATGCTATGAGTGTGGGTATAGTTGCACATGGTAAAACGGTATCTGCTACAGCTCATGGTGTTGGAAATCCAGTTTATATATTTGGCTCTTCAACTGGCAAAGACGGAATACACGGTGCTGCATTTGCAAGCAAAGACATTACTGAAGATAGTGCTAAAGATTTACCATCAGTTCAAGTAGGAGATCCGTTTTGGGAAAAACTAATATTAGAAGCAACTTTAGAGCTAATAGAAACAGATGCTATTATAGGCATACAAGATATGGGTGCAGCGGGCATTACTTGTAGTACCAGCGAAATGAGTGCAAAAGGTGAGCATGGCATGGATGTTTGGTTAGATAAAGTTCCTACTCGCCAACCAGGAATGAAAGACTGGGAAATATTGTTGAGCGAGAGTCAAGAAAGAATGTTGGTTGTGATTAAGAAAGGATCGGAGAAAGAAGTAGAAAAAATTCTTTCAAAATGGGATTTAACATTTGAACAAATAGGTGTGGTAACTGATACTAAAAATATTCGCTATTTTATGAATGGTGAGTTGGTAGGTGATATTCCTGCCGAATGTTTAGTGTTAGGTGGTGGGGCACCAATTTATAAAAGAGAATATAGAGAAGCTGCATATTTTAAAGAGCTTAACAAGTTTGATATTAATAGTATTGCTGATATAAGCACTGATGAACTAACATCTTTTGCAAAACAAATATGTGCTTTGCCAAATATTGCAAGTAAAAGATGGATATATAACCAATATGATAGCATGGTTGGTACCATCAATCAAATTACCAATGCTCCAAGTGATGCGGCTGTGGTAAAAGTTAGAGGCACTGATAAGTCATTACTTATGACTGTTGACTGCAATAGCAGATATGTATATGCAAATCCTACTAAAGGTGCAGAAATAGCCGTTGCTGAAGCTGCAAGAAATATTGTTTGTTCAGGAGGAGAACCATTAGGTGTTACTAATTGTTTGAACTTTGGCAACCCTTATAATCCTGAAGTTTATTGGCAATTTGTTGGAGCCATTACCGGTATGGGCAATGCCTGCAGAAAGTTTGGTACACCTGTAACAGGCGGAAATGTTAGCTTCTATAATCAAAGTAGTGATGATAATGCAGTGTTCCCTACACCTACTATTGGTATGATAGGTTTGATGAAGACAGATAACAGAATGACCCTAGATTTTAAAAATGTAGAGGATAGAATTTATATTCTTGGTGAAATGAAAAATGATATTAACTCATCACAATATTTATCTAAAATAAAAGGAGTTGAACTTTCTCCTTGTCCATATTTTGACTTAGAAAAAGAATACAATTTGCAACAATTGGTAAAAGAAATAATAAGCAAAAAAGCAGTTACATCAGTTCATGATATCAGTGAAGGTGGATTGTTTGTTACATTGATTGAATGTGCAAAAGTCAGAAATTTAGGATTTTCAATTCAAACCAATCAATTGTTAGATTTAAGAATAGATGCCATATTGTTTGGTGAATCACAAAGCAGAGTGGTTGTTAGTGTTCCTCCAACTTCGCAACATATGTTTGAAAATATTGTTAAAGCTTCAACCATACCTTGTATTGAATTAGGAAAAATAACTTCTAATGAAATTTTAATAAATGGAAATAGTTTAGGATTTATTAAACAATTTTCAACTATATATGATACTTCTATTGAAACAATAATGAATTAAATTAAAGTGAAAAGAAATATACTATACACAATTTTTTTTTTAGTAATAAGCCTTCATGTAAGTGGTCAATTTCTACAACAAAATTATCAAATGAAAGAAAAAAGCATTTCTGCTGGAAGTTATAGTTTGTTTCATTTCAAATCTCCTGGTGCTACTACTGGTTTTCAGTTTAAATATGCATGGTTGAATGGTATAGAAGGTGTTTCAGGGTTGAGTGTAGGTTTTACTTTCCCTAAATCTATGTCAGATACTTTCACTGCTTTTAATACCACCCCAGGTAGTTTGCCTGCTTCTGTTTTTAGTACTGTTGATTATCATTTTTCTCAATTCAACTTTCAATATCATTATAATTATTATATTTTAGAAACACAATACGATGATGCATTAGCTTTTTATATTTCTGGAAGTTCAGGGATTATTTTATATAACTATGGAAGAGTAACTCAAATAGATAGAAATAGATTTAAATCTGATTACCAATATAAAAGTGCTGGATATTCAATAATGGGGAGTGTTTCGTGGGGAACACATTATCAATTTGGTGACAACATGAGGGTTGTTGGCGAAACTGGTCCTTTTTTATATAAAGAAAAAGAGTTGAAATTAAGAGGAGAGCCCATCGATTGGAGAATGGGTTGGGGTTTGATGTTGGGAATAGAGTTCGGGTTCTAAAAAAAGAAATCCCCCCCCTAATCAGAAGAAGTTTTTCTTAATAAAGAAAGCTGAATTCTAGAAAAGTATAGAAATATTAGGTTTAAAAAAATTTGCTAGAATAATCATATAGTTAGCGGTCAGCTAAAAACAGTAATCAATAAAAAAGCAAAATGAATATAACAATCATAGGAGCCTCGGCTGGAATAGGATTAGAAACAGTGAAAAGAGGATTAAATAGAAATCATTCGATAACAACCCTTTCTCGATCCGAAATCCAACTAGAAGAGAAAAACTCTTTAAAAATGATACTTGGTGATGCAACTCATAAAGCGGACCTTTTAAAGGCAATCCAAGACGCAGAGGCACTAATTATAACTTTGGGGACAAGCAAGAATATGAAAGCCACTACCCTCTTTTCAGATTTCGCTAAATTGATTGTGGATTTACATAAAGAGAAAAAAATAGAAATCCCAGTTATTTTCGTGACCGGATTTGGAGCTGGAGAAAGTAAAAATTATGTTCAGTGGGTTGTCAGGTTGTTTCTAAAATACATGTTAAAAGACGTATATGCCGACAAAACTAAAATGGAAGAAATTATCACTGATTCCGATATGAATTGGACAGTTGTGAGGCCAGGACGGCTATTAGACAGGGAATTGACAGAAAAATACCGTATTGAAAACACATTATTCAAAGGAATTAATATAGGCGGAATTAATAGAGCTGACGTAGCGGACTTTTTAATAAAACAAGCAGAAAAACAAACGGAATTAAAAAAGTACATTGCTATATCTGAAAAATAGGAAATAATAAAAGCCGAACCGATAACAGCACTTACAAGAAATTGGCGGTTCAGTGGTTAAATGATCCCGATAGCTATCGGGATTGTGCTTCGTATCAAATTCAGTGGTGGCAGACAGTTTTCGTCTCCGAAATCGCCAACTTCTTGTAGCTGCAAAACGTCAAACTGTCTGAAAAAAAAATGCACCCAATTTTAAATAAGTTATTCGGACTCCTATCTTTGAAAAATAATTATATTGAAATCTCAGATCGTTGTTTCTGAGTTTTTAGAGAGACTGACGTTATAAATATTACACAAATAATAATTATAAAATAAAAATCCCGATAAAATAAGTATTCTATCGGGTTATATTATTTGCCTGGCAGGGCCCCTGTATAAATTATTTACAAAATGAATGATATTATAAACGATGACCTTTAAATGCAACAAATGGTTGCTTTTTTATTCTTAATTTATTAATTTTTTTTTATACGATTCATTTATTTTTGTATCCTTATGTCAACATATACCCCAGTAGCCTTATCAGAAAAGTTAATTGTTCCCAACGTTCATTCCATTAAAATTGGGATTGTAACAGCTGAGTGGAATAAACATATTACTAGTGTTTTAAAACAAGGAGCTATAGAAACATTAGTTGACCAAGGAATTCTTAAAGAAAATATTATATGTAAAGAAATTCCCGGAAGTTTTGAATTGCCACTAGCAGCTCAATGGCTTGCTCAAAAAGAAGAAATTGACGCTATATTGTGTTTGGGTTGTGTAATTAAAGGTGATACCCCGCATTTTGAATATGTATGTCAAGCAGCTACTGATGGAATATTGCAAGTAGGATTAAAATATAATAAACCAGTTATATTTGGAGTAATCACAACCAACAACGAACAACAGGCTAAAGATAGGTCAGGTGGGATTTTGGGGAATAAAGGCAGTGAAGCAGCAATTACAGCTTTAAAAATGTTGATGATTAAGTAGGATAATTATCTCAACTTCTTAAAAAAATCTTTTAATAAAGTTTCGCTTTCTTGTATTAATACTCCTTGTGTTAATCTAGTCTTTGGATGTAATAATCTTTGATTAACTGTAGTAAATCCTTTTTTGGTATCATTTGCAGCCCAAACCAACCTTCCGAGTTGAGCCCATGCAATGGCACCAGCACACATCACGCAGGGTTCTAGGGTTACATATATAGTACATTCGGTTAGATATTTTCCTCCAATGGCTGATGCTGCAGCAGTTATTGTTTGCATTTCTGCATGTGCAGTTACATCAGTTAATGTTTCAGTTAAATTATGGCCCTTCCCTAATATTCGTCCGTCACCAATTATAACACAGCCTACTGGCACTTCATTTCTATCAAATGCTTTTTTAGCTTCTTTTAAAGCTTCATTCATCCAATATATATCATCGGAATTTGGTTCTGTGTAGTTATAATTGTGCAGCAATTGAGAAGTCATTTTAATAACAGCAAATTTGAGTAAAGATAAGGTAAAACCCAAGAAATATTTAGGGCAGCATTTTTTAAAAGATGAAAACATTGCAAGAAAAATTGCTGAGTTGCCTTTGAATTGTGGATATAATGGGCCATTATTAGAAATTGGTCCCGGTATGGGAGTACTTACCAAATATATTTTACCAAACCATTCATTAACTTTGTGTGAAATTGATTCAGAATCGGTTGTATATCTCAAAAAACATTATCCTCAGGTACCAATTATAGAAGGAGATTTTTTAAGGTTAAATATACATGATTATTACCAAGAACCTTTTGGAGTCATTGGAAATTTCCCTTATAATATTTCGTCACAAATTATTTTTAAAATTTTAGATGACAAAGAGATGGTTCCATTTGCTTGTGGTATGTTTCAAAGAGAAATGGCTAAACGAATAGCATCACCTCATGGATCTAAAGAATACGGAATTATCAGTGTGCTTACACAAACATACTTCGACGTGACATATCATTTCACGGTAGACGAAGGAGTTTTTCAACCACCTCCCAAAGTAAAATCAGGCGTTATTTCTCTAAAACGAATTGCAAAACCTGATATTTTAGATGAAAAACTTTTTAAAAACATTGTTAAAACTGCCTTTAACCAACGCAGAAAAACTATGAGAAATAGTCTTAGAGGTTTGGTAGCAGATGTTGAATTTTTAAAAGATGAAATCTTTAACAAGAGACCTGAAGAAATTTCAGTTTCACAGTTTCATCAATTATCTAATCAGATTTTTAATTTGAGATGACACCAATTTACGCCCAATCAGACTTATCAGCTTTTGTTAAAAAGTATACTGAGATTTTTATATTGGTTGATGAACATACCTTTACCTATTGTTACCCACTTTTGGAAGATGTATTTAACTCGCACTATGTCATAAAAGTACATTCAGGAGAAGAATATAAAAACATAGAAACTTTTTCTATAATAGTAAATGAATTGCTTGAAAAAAAAGCAACAAGACAAGCACTATTTATAAACCTAGGCGGTGGTGTTATAACTGATTTAGGCGGTTTTGTATCGAGTAGTTATAAAAGGGGTATTGATTTTATAAACATTCCAACCACATTGTTAGCCATGGTAGATGCTGCCATTGGAGGTAAAACAGCTTTAGATGTACAGCTATATAAAAATTGTATTGGTTCTTATTATTGGCCACAAGCTATTTTTATGTGTCCTGATTTTTTAGATACATTGCCTATCAGGCATATAAAAAGCGGTTTGGCTGAAATGTTGAAGCATGGTTTAATAGCAAGTTATGACCATTGGAATCAATTAAAAAGTATTTCTGAATTGACAGAGATAAAAAAACATATATCTCATTCGGCTCAAATTAAAAGTAACATAGTAGAGCAAGATCCAAATGAAAAAAGCATTCGTAAAATGTTGAATTTTGGACATACCATAGGGCACGCAATAGAGAGTGTTTCTTTACTATCTGCAAAACCATTGCTGCATGGTGAAGCTATAGCAATAGGTATGTATTTAGAAACAAAAATTTCACATATATATTCCCAATTATCGCTTGATATGTTAAACGAGATTGAAAAAGTGTTACACCTACATTTCGGAGAACTTATATACACTACTTTCCCATTAAATGACCTTTGGAAATACATGTTGAATGATAAGAAAAATGACTCGAACTCAGTTAATTTTACTTTGCTTACAGAAATTGGGAATGCTGAGATTAACTATCAATTGTCATATCAAGAGATTGAAAAAGCATTGGCATAAAAAAAGCCCTATTTTTTAATAGAGCTTTTAGTATATATATGTGATTTTATTTTCCGAAAAGGTTTCCAATCATATTTCCAATTCCACCAGAGTTTCCTCCAGAAATTCCGCTGATGATTGAATTTATATCTAAATTTCCTCCACCTATATTGCTCATGATATCTTTTAAATCAAAGTTGCTATCATTGGGGTCATTGGTTTTGTTTACAAACTTATCAATGATGTTTGGCACTAAAGAATTAGATATATTAGACGATTCGTTTTCATCAATATTTAATTCTCCTGTAAGTTTGCTTTTTACTTGATCGATAATGTTTGACACAATTGGATTATCTGTATTGCTAGTGTTCGCATTAAATAAATCCATAATACCATTTAAATTTCCTCCTGAAACTGCATTACTCAAAACATCGGTAATACTTGTAGCTGTTGCATAAATTGCTTTTTCATTATTTTCATTAGGGATGGCATTATTATTTATAATAGCATCACCAGCATTTTCCCTTATAAGGTTAATTAAGTTTTCTAACATATTATTTTTTGTCTTCAGAAATATATGTTTTATTCCCGTTTGAGTTTATATAATAGCGACCACCTCTAGGGCCTTCATAAATAGTTCTGCCTTTGTCATCTTTACCTACAGTTTTATCATCTTTGTCTTTGTTGGTAGGGTTTGAAACTTTTTTAGTTTCTTTTTTAACTTCCTTTTTCTCTGTTTTTTTGGTTTCTTTTACTTCTTTCTTCTCTGATTTTTTCTCTGCTTTATTTTCTTTCTTTTCAGTTTTCTTGTTGGTTTTAGTTTCTTTCTTTTCTTCTTTCTTTTCTTTTTTATCTTCTTTTTTCTCAGCCTTTTTGGTGTCTTTTTTCTCTTTTTTATCTTCTTTCTTCTCCGCTTTTTTTGCTTCTTTTTTCTCTTTTTTAGGTTTTGCTTGTAGAGGTAAATTTAAAGATTCAGCATTGATGGCATTTGTAAATATGAATAAAATTACTACAGCCCAAATTGTTTTAATTGATTTCATTGTTTATTTAATTGAATTATGATTTTTACGTCATCAAAAATAAACCCATTTTTAATTATATTTTAAAAAAAAGATACTTTGATTTCTTTTTCATTTAGTATGAAGTATATAGGTTTTGATACTAATAAATATATAGTTAACATTTAAGCAAATTAAGTTATTTTTGCATAAATATATGACTAAAATAAATTGTGTTGTCTTATTGGTTTTGCTTGTGCTAGTTGGTTGTGCACCTAAACCATTATTTAAAGTAGCGAATGCCACCAAAACCAATTGGTATGCAGGTAAAGAAACCGGGCCCAATGGATTAGATTATAATATTTTTATAAATTTAACAGAAGGCAATAATCCTGTATTTGATTCCATTTGGATTGATGGATGGGGAGGAAAATTAGAAACTAAAAAAATGAATTCGACTTTGTATGAAGTGAAAACTACTTTTATAACCAAAGGGAATGCCGATTTTGGTGTAGCTACTTCACTTAGAATTGAAGCTCCTGTATCTTATAAGGGTGCAGCTTTAATAAGTTATAAAGTTGACCATGAATTAAAATACTTTGTAGTCAAAGAATTTACTGCTACTCTTCCTGTTTATATGCCTTAATAATACAATAAATTGTTTAAGGTTATCGTTTAAATTTGCAACCCATTATGAGTGAAGAAATATTTAAAAAAGTTGTATCGCATTGCAAAGAGTATGGATTTGTTTTTCCAAGTAGCGAAATTTATGATGGTCTAGGTGCTGTTTATGATTATGGTCAGAATGGTGTAGAACTTAAAAATAACATACGTCAGTATTGGTGGAGAAGTATGGTGCAGTTAAATGAAAATATAGTTGGGCTTGATTCTGCTATTTTTATGCACCCTAAAATTTGGAAAGCCAGCGGACATATTGATGGTTTTAGCGACCCCATGGTTGACAATAAAGACAGCAAAAAAAGATATAGAGCTGATAATTTATTAGAAGACCAAATTGATAAATATATCAAAAACGGAAAGACTCAAAAAGCCGAAGAATTACAAAATAATTTAGACCAAGCTTTAACAGATAATAATTTAGATGCGTTAAAAGAACTTATTACTACTCATGAAATAGCTTGCCCAGTAAGCGGTACCCGTAATTGGACCGATGTGCGTCAGTTTAATTTGATGTATAAAACCCAAATGGGTGCGTTGGCCGAAGATGCAGATGATGTATATCTAAGACCAGAAACGGCTCAAGGTATTTTTGTTAACTTTTTGAATGTACAAAAAACGGGCAGACTTAAAATTCCGTTTGGAATTGCTCAAACTGGTAAAGCTTTTAGAAATGAAGTAGTAGCTAGAGGTTTCATTATGCGTATGCGTGAGTTTGAACAAATGGAAATGCAGTTTTTTGTGAGACCAGGAACTGAGATGGATTGGTACCAACATTGGAAAGAATCTAGAATGAAATGGCATTTGTCTTTAACTTCTGATGTATCTAAATACCGTTTTCACGACCATGTAAAATTGGCACATTATGCCAATGCAGCGGTAGATATCGAGTATCAATTTCCGATTGGATTTAAAGAAGTTGAAGGGATTCACAGTAGAACTGATTTTGATTTAAGTCAACACCAACAATTCAGTGGAAAAAAACTTCAATATTTTGATCCAGAAATCAATCAGAACTATGTGCCATATGTGGTCGAAACCTCCATTGGTTTAGATAGAATGTTTTTGTTACAAATGTGTAATGCCTATAAAGAAGAGCAAATACAAAATGGCGAACAAACAGAAACTAGAACTTTACTAGCATTACATCCGGCTTTGGCTCCAGTAAAATTAGCTATTTTGCCATTGATGAAAAAAGATGGTTTGCCTGAATTGGCTAGAAAAATTATGGACGATTTTAAGTTTGAGTTTAATTGTTTTTATGAAGAAAAAGATGCAATAGGTAAACGTTACCGCAGACAAGATGCCATAGGGACGCCTTTTTGTATTACGGTAGATCATGAATCTTTATCAGACCAGACAGTAACTATCAGACACAGAGATACCATGTTTCAAGAACGAGTAAAAATTTCCGCGTTAAAAGATATAATTGCCCCTCAAGTAAGTATGAATAACTTATTAAAAAATCTATTATAATACCATGAAAAAATCAATATATATACTCAGTTTTGTTTTGTCAATTGTTTTGGTTTCATGCGGTGGAGCCAAGAATAAATCAACTTCAAAAAAAGAAGTAGTAGCTGAATTACCCAAAGACTATTTTGTTCAAATGGTCACAAATCAAGGTGTCATTAAATTAAAACTATATAATGAAACACCTCTACATAGAGATAATTTTGTAAAACTTGTGAAGCAAGGTTTTTATGATAGTTTGCTTTTTCATAGAGTAATAAAGTCGTTTATGATACAAGGAGGTGACCCTAAGTCTAAGAACTCTAAATCAGGAGAAATGCTTGGCGATGGTGATATTGGTTATAGGGTTCCCGCTGAGTTTAATAGCCAACTTATTCATAAAAAAGGGGCCTTAGCAGCAGCTAGAGATAACAATCCAGATAAAGCCAGTA
Source organism: Bacteroidota bacterium (assembly GCA_947460345.1). Lineage (GTDB taxonomy): Bacteria > Bacteroidota > Bacteroidia > UKL13-3 > UKL13-3 > CANHGM01. The sequence goes on from CANHGM010000014.1 coordinate 70,269, forward strand.
GTGGTTGTCAATTTTATATAGTGCAAGGAAAACCAGCTGACGACAATCAGATAGATGGGCTTCAAAAAAGAGTAGGTTGGATATATACACCTGCTCAAAGAGAATTATATAAAACTTTAGGTGGTACACCATTCCTTGATAATGGATACACAGTGTTTGGTGAGGTGGTAGAAGGATTAGAAATAGTTGATATCATTGCGGGTTCTCAAACGGGTCCCAATGATAGACCTATTCAAGATGTTAGAATTTTGAAATGTAAATTAGTAAAAAATTAATTTTTGTTTTATTTCGTTTCATACATTTGTTGTTAACACATTTTACTCCTGAAACAACAATTGGTGATATTTTCAAATAAACATATACATTTATACAGCAAAAGATTTTTCTTCTGTATAGGTATTATATGTTTTTTTACTATATCATTAGCACAACCTCCCGCTAGTAAAAGAAAATTTAATGAAAATAAATGGCGTGAAATAACCAAAGACAAAGTTTATCAAGAAGATCAGAAACCTAAGCAAAAGATTGTTAGGGTAGAGGGTAAAAAGCCTCATGTTGTATATGAATATAAAATAGAAAAGAAAGATTTATTTACTAAAACTATTGTCTCGCCTATATTTTTATTTATTGTAGTTATAGTATTGTTGTTGTTACTAATTTACTTCATTTTTAAGAAGCAATTATCAATTAAAAATAAATCAATTAAAAACAAACATATTGAGTTTAGTATACTGGATATTGAAGAAAATTTAGAACAGGTTGAACTAGATGAATATATAAAGAAAGCTATAAGTGGTAATAATTATAAGCTAGCTATTAGACTTCATTATTTAAATGTGTTGAAGCAACTTTCAGCAGCAGATTTAATAAAATGGAAGAAAGATAAAACCAACAAGAATTATTTAAATGAACTCATCCAACAATCATTTGTAACTCAATTTAGGTATCTAACTGTTTTTTTTGAAAAAGTTTGGTATGGCGATGCAGAAGCCAATAAACAAATATATCTAGAATTCAAAAAAATGAATGATGATTTTGTAATTAATATTCCTAAAAATGCCAATGAAAAATAGTCAATCTACTATCATCATTATCGTTTTTACTCTATTGCTTATTGGAGGTGGGTTTTATTTTTATTTAAATCAAGATAAAACTAAATATAGTTGGATGCCCACTTATGATAGGCAAAAGGACCAACCATTTGATGTGAACTTTACCTATCAATTACTCAAGAATCAGGCAGGACCAAAATATTTCCATGAGGTAAAAGGTAATATATATAATTATTTTCAAAAAAATGTTGGAAGCAAACTATCTAATTATGTGTTTGTAGGCCAATACTATGATGCCGACGACTCTGTATCACAATTATTAATTGATTATATAAGTAAAGGGAATAATGTATATATAGCATCTAATAACAAACCAGATGGTTTACTTGATAAAATATTGTGTGAACTTCCAATAAAAGAACAAACATTAGTTCAAACCAATGAAAACGGAGAAGTATATAATGATCAGTCATACGAGCAAGAACCTGACTACTACAAACCAAATAAATATAATATTTTAGATTATAAAGTTGAAAAAAACGACAGTGTTCTTTTAAAATTTAAATACCAACCATTAAATATAGGCAGAGGGTATTATTTTAGATATTTTAGTTTATACAATTACGAAAATTATAATTGGAATTATATTGACACGGCTGATTTGTTTTATTATCAAAATTGTGCTGATTCTTCTTATATCCCTTTAGAAGTAATAGGTACTATAAATAATAACAAACCTGGTTTTGTTAGGTTATCTATAGGTAAAGGTTATTTATATATACATTCTAACCCGGTGGTGTTTACCAATTATTTTATGGTAGAGAAAAAAGGATTTAATTATGCATCAAATGTCTTTAGTTATATTCAGCCAGGTGATATACATTGGGAGACTGAATCTAATAGAACACTTACTCCTAAAGCTCGTCAAAATATGGATAATCAAAGTCCATTAAAGTTTATTTTGGCACAACAAGCATTTAGGTGGGCATGGTATACTTTGTTGGTTTTGGTTTTATTGTTTGTGTTGTTTTGGTCCAAAAGAAAGCAAAGATTTATACCTATACTGCCAAGAAAAGATAATGATTCACTCGAGTATTATTCTACCATCAGTAGGTTGTATTTTTTAAATCAAAACCACCATAATTTATCTCGATTGATGCACAGACATTTTGGATTGTTTGTACGTAAAAAGTATTTGATAAATATACATGACAATCAACTCAAAGCCACTGAATTGCTTGCAAATAAAACCCAACTTGGCACATCATTTATACTATCCATTTTCGATCATTTTAATGCATTAGAAAATCGAAATGAAATAACAGAAAATGAACTTATAGATTTATATACAAAACTGCAAAAATTTTATCTAAGTACAAAATAAAACATATATATATAACATGGAAGACGCAACCAATAGCAACGAATTAAATGCTTCTATTATAACAGCTGGAAATTTAGCTTTAGATAGTTTTAATACAAAAGTCATTCAAATAAAAACGGAGATAGGCAAAGTAATCGTAGGTCAAGAAGATACAGTAGATTTGCTTTTAGCAGGTTTGTTTGCAGGCGGACATATGCTCTTAGAAGGGGTGCCGGGTATTGCCAAAACACTTACTGCTAAGTTGCTTGCTAAAACTCTTTCAGTAGATTTTTCGAGAGTGCAATTCACCCCCGATTTGATGCCTTCTGATGTGGTAGGTACCCAAGTATTTAACCTCAAAACGTCTGAGTTTTATTTTAAAAAAGGTCCCGTATTTTCAAATATAGTTTTGATAGATGAGATAAACCGTGCACCGGCCAAAACACAATCGGCTTTGTTTGAGGTGATGGAAGAACAACAAATTACCAATGATGGCACCACATATAGTTTGTCGTTTCCGTTTGTGATTATGGCTACCCAAAATCCAGTAGAACAAGAAGGAACATATAAATTACCTGAAGCACAATTAGACAGATTCTTGTTTAGAATTAAGCTTGGATACCCAACGCTTGAACAAGAAATAAATATAGTGAGAAAGTTTAGTAATGACTTTGAAGGTACTATCAAAGAATCTGTAAAGTCTATCATGTCTGCAACTGATTTAAGAACATTTAGAGACTTGGTTCAGAAAGTATATATTAAAGATGAATTGGCTGATTATATAGCTAAAATTACTGTAGAAACTAGAAGTCATGCCGACTTGTATCTAGGAGCATCACCTAGAGCATCGCTAGCCATCATGCGAAGTGCAAAAGCAATAGCAGCTATGAATGGAAGAGATTTTGTGACGCCAGATGACATACAATTTGTATGTTTTCCGGTATTAAACCATCGTTTAATTTTAATGCCTGAAAGAGAAATTGAAGGTATCACCACTGATGATGTGATTAGAGAAATTATTCAAAAAATAGAAGTGCCTCGTTAATGCGATTTATAAAACAACTATATCTTACTGGTAGATTCTTTGGTGTTTTTGCAGCATTTGTTTTGTTGTTTGGAATATCGTTTGGATTTAATTGGTTATTTCCATTATTACAATTATTACTGGTTGTTGCTATTGTTGTTTTTCTTTTTGATTTAATTTTATTATATAACAGTTCGGTAAAAATAGGGGCTAAAAGAACCACTCAATTTGTATTGTCATTAGGCAGCCAAAATGATATTATTATTGAAGTAGAGAACAAATCAGCTTATGCATTTGATTGTAATTTGGTTGACGAAATTCCCGTTCAATTTCAGATGCGAAATTTTACATACGATTTTAATATTTTATCCAAAGACCATAAAATTATCACTTATCAATTAAGGCCTACATCTAGAGGGGTATATAGTTTTGGTAAAATACATGTATATATAAAATCAAAGTTGGGTTTGGGCATGCGTCGAATGACGATAGATGCTGAATTAGATATAGATGTATATCCGAGTATTATAGAAATGAAACAGTTTGAGTTGAGGGCATTACCTAAAATACTAGCAAATACTGGTTTGAAAAAGATTAGAAGAATAGGGCAGAGCTACGAATTTGAACAAATAAAAAACTATGTTGCAGGAGACGATTTTAGGAATATTAATTGGAGTGCTACAGGTCGAAAGTCATCACTAATGGTCAATCAATATGAAGATGAAAAATCTCAACCTATATATTCTTTAATTGATAACAGCAGAAGTATGCTCATGCCTTTTAATGGGTTGAGTTTACTTGATTATGCGGTAAATTCCTCATTGGTGATATCTAATGTAGCCTTAGGCAAACATGACAAAGCAGGATTACTCACTTTTAGTAATAAACCTAATTCAGGGTTAAGAGCAGAGAAAGGAGCTAAGCAATTAAACAGAATTATATTGCAATTATATAATATCATCGAAAACCCGCTTGAAGCCAATTATGAATTGATGTATGTGCAGCTGCGAAATTTAATTAAAAGCAGAAGTTTAATATTTTTATATACCAATTTCGAAAGTAGATATGCGTTGCAAAGAAGTTTGCCAGTGATTAGACAAATAGCAGCATCTCATTTACTTGTTGTTGTTATATTTGAGAATACAGAAATATATAAGTTTTTAGAGAAGGATGCAGAAAATGTAGAAGGTATATATGAGCAGTCTATAGCACAAAAGTTTATGGATGAGAAAGTGCAAATAGCAACAGAATTGCAGTTAGCGGGCATTCAAACCATCATTACAAAACCAGAAGATTTAACAGTAAATACCGTAAATAAATATTTAGAGTTAAAAGCTAGAGGGATGATATAAATTACTTTTTTAATTGTCACCCTGAATTTATTTCAGGGTCTCTACATATATCTATTAAACAGTTCAACTAAATTACAGATGCTGAAACAAGTTCAGCATGACGCTTTGGAAGGAGTTTAGATGTTCCTTAGATCGTCACCCTGAATTTGTTTCAGGGTCTCTTATATATTTATTAAATAATTCAACAAAACACAGATGCTGAAACAAGTTCAGCAGGACGTATTTGAAGGAGTGTATATGTTCCGATAGTCCGTCACCTTGAACTTGTTTCAGGGTCTCTATTAAACATAAGTATATATACTCATTTTTTTCATCTCCTATATTTTTTCTTTTGTTTCTTAAAAATTTAAGTGATATTTGATGTAAACTAAACCTAAATGAAAAAAAATATATACGCCTCAAAAGTCAGCAAAAATAAAAATCTGACACACACACACACTGGCACTATAGCGACATTTAGATTAGTATTTTACTTATCTATTATATTCTTTTTTATGGTTTTAACGACCTCTTTAAAAGCACAAGTTTGTAATTTTCCATGTAACGGAAAACTCACAGCCAGTCCTTGGTCAACTGGTTTATCACAAAACAACCCATTCGGAAATGATACAGTAAGTTGTTGGACAGCTGCAGGGCATCACCCAAAGTTAAGTGATACAGCATGGAGTGCACCAACATCAGCAAGACTATGGAGTACAGATACCAAATACGGAACTTCCATCAAAACAATTACTAAATATAATTTTATAAAAGGCAAAAAATATATAGTAAGTATGATGGTACGTAAATTTGGAACCATAAATATGGATTCAGTAGTACTTGCAATTACACCTAATTTAATAACAAGTCTTAATACAACACACCCAACACCAAGCTATAAACAAACATTGCTTAATGTATCAAATGTGTCAGATACTACTTGGCACCAATACACAGCTTGTATAACAGCAGACAGCACAGCTGCAATGGATATATGGCTATGTGCATATGATGGTCTAGCTACAACACCTGGTTATACGGGCCCAAAAGCAGAAGTTCTTATAGACGATATAGAAATTATACCCACCTTTGGTTTTGCAGGTTCAGATAAAGTAGTTTGTGATGGAGTAGATGTAACTATTGGTTTTACATGCACATTCTTAAACTTTCCAACGATAGATTATGATTGGATAAATATATCAGTGATAGGAGAAGAAGGAGGAGACCCTATAAATTCAGCTACACTTAATACACATATACCTGGCACTTATCTGCATACCCGAACTATAAAAGATATATATGGCAATACTATACCTTGCGGAACTGATACCGATACAGTGGTTGTAACTACAGGTGTCACACCAAGTTTTACACTAGGGCCAGATACAATCATATGCCAAAGTGATGTGATATGGCTTGCTCCAAGAAATTTAACGCCCACGGGTAGAATATATTTATACCATTGGTCACCCACTGGCAGCAACGATTCTATTCAGTCAGGGATGAAAATAACCCATACTTTAACCATTACAGACAGTATCAGTGGGTGTTCAAAAACTGTATCACGCAAAATATATCGAGACCCAGATATACTACCTTGGAAACATAAAAAACTTTATTGCAAAAGCTCGCTACCTTTAATTATTTGTACCAAATTAGGCTATACAGATTATTGGGTAAGTATAAACCATGGAACTTTTACTGGGCCTACCACATCACCATGTGCTAATTTAGACAGTACCATGCTTATAAGTAACCATATATATGTAGTATTTAAAGTAGCATCAGACAGCATTCCGGGATGTTTTGGTTACGACACATTTGATTTAGAATTTACCACGGCTAAATTTTATTTACCCAACGATACAGCCATCTGCGGCACTTCTTATAAAGTAAATATTAATTCAGCAATAGACTCAGTATTATGGTACAATGCAAATAATCCTAGTACAGTTATACATGAAGGCAACTCATATACAGTAACTACTACAGGCTATTATATAGTCAAAGGGTATGACCCTGTAGGTTGCTTATTAGCCAATGATACTATACATATACAGCTTAATGCCGTTCCACATATTATATTAAGTAAATTCCCACTCAGCACAGTATGTCAAACGGGGTTGATAGATATAGACAGTATAGCCAAACCATATGGAGGAATATGGAGTGGTAGTGGCATTACCAATATCTCAGGGCATTATTTTTTTAATATAGACAGTGCTATATGTGGTAATAATTTTATACACTATGTATATATAGATTCAGCAGGATGCAAAGACAGTGCAACAGCCATTGTGCCTAAATATTGTGGAAAGCATATAGATAGTATTGCACCACAATGCACAACCAATGATTCTATTCTACTAACTGGCACACCACCCTTTGGAGCTTTTTATGGAGCAGGAGTAACCTACGCTTCAGGAATTGGTTACTATTTTCATCCTGAGTTTTTTGATACCGCACAAACCAATTTGCTAACAAAAGTATATTTTAATTATACTGACAGTGCTGGCTGCCAAGGAACAGATAGTATAGAAGTACAGATAAATATTGGACCTAAAATATCTATTTTAAATACCAATGGTGACTTTATGTGTGGAGATACAATTACACCAGATTTACATTGTCTAAAAGATGGACTGACACTAACTTTAGATATTGATACAGCAATAACTCCAATATATGATGTAAAATGGAGTGATGGTACTACAGGCAATAGCAATATTATAGTATATACAAAAGGTATTTATTGGGTAAAAGTAACATTGCCATCAGGCTGTTATAGTATAGACACATTAATTATAGACCAAGACCCATGTGAATGTTGTATAGCAGATAGCTTACTTCAAACATTTCAAAAAGAATATTTTAGAGATGGGTTTAATATATACCCAACAGCTACCCGATATACCCCATCAGACTCTGGTTATATAACTCTAAGTGGCATGAGTGACCACTCTAAAGCAGCTGATGACTTTAGCCATTCTGAATATTTATTACTCACCAAATACGACCGTTCAGGAAATATACTATGGAACAACCAATTTAAGTTTGATTACAATGTATTTCCGAGTGATATAGAAATTGATGGTGAATATTATGTAATATTAGGAAATAAATTATTTATGCATGATGATACATTGCACGATTTAAGATATGATGATAGTACAGACTATCAAGTAATGTTGATGAGAACAGATAATAATGGTAATTTTATTGATGTAAACTATTATGGAGGAAGATTTGAAGACCATGGACATGATTTATTAGTGACAGAAAGTGAATATGTAGTAGTAGGAAGTGGATGGCGTATATATAATAATTTAAATTATAATCCCATTTCAATGAATCTTAAATATTTGCCTGGATATGTTTGGAATGGTGAAATTAATTGCGATTTATTTCATCCAAGTACTCAGAATTTATATTATCTCAATATTGAAAAAAGTGGAATGAGTGTGAGTGCTGAAAAACTGTATTCAATTCCTCAAGACACATGTCCAACTTCTGTAAATCCATTTGCCACTATAGTTCATGCCATAAAAACTAACAGTTCTGAGAATGCAGTTAGAGTTGTACCTTCTTTAAACAGAAAAAATTATACTATATTAGGTAATGCTAAATATAGTATAAGCAATTGTGATTCTAATGCAACTAGTAAATCATTTACCTCAGATATTATTATGCTTGAAGTTGATAATATAGGTTCAGTTCAGAACAAAAGACAATTTGGATTTCAAGGTGAAGCTGGTGCATTGCAAGGACATACAGATATAGCAAATGATTTGATAGTGACAGAAAACGAATATTATATACTAGGCGGGACTAATACTGATTTATTTGCTGGCAACACACCTGCCAAAGAAGATACAGTTTATTATACTATGTTAGGTAAAGTAGATGTAAATCTAAAATATATTTGGAAGAAAAGTGGACAACCTGCTGCTAGGTTATATGGCATGACGGATTCACTTTTTACAACTGGTCTTAATTTAATTGAAAGCAATGGTTCATTATTTATTTATGGGAGCACTTTTAGAAAAAAAGAAGCATCAGTTCCTTATTTAATGGAATTAAACGATTCAGGTTATAGTGCAGGTAGTGGTGATAGTTTGCATATATTCTATCATGGCAATCATGCTGGACCTTCTATGCAAGGTATTAAACCAGAATCTTTTATTGGAAACGGTTTAGTAGCAAGTGAATCTGGAACAGTTACTTTAAGTGGAACGCATGACCGTAACTTCTTCGGGCATTTAGGAGGATTTCAAGTTAAAACACCTAATACTGGTGAAATTTCTTGTGGAGGTAAATATGCTTTTACTAATCAAAAGATAGCCAATCAAATAGATATTAGAATAGATGAACTTGACCCTTGTGACGCTATTTATGATACATTTACACCCATCCAAAGCAGTTTTAAACCAAGTGTTACTTGTTGCAGTTCTGGTAATTTTGATTCTGTTTTTCACCAAGGGGCATCTTGGTATCAGAGTTTTACAACTAAGTCAAACTATACTAAAACTACTTTAAGTGTTAAAAATCAAAAATCATATACTGCAAATTCATATATAGAGGCGTTTCCCAACCCAACCAACGGTCAGTTATTTGTTAAATTTGTTAATATTGATTTAAATCTTTCAAAAATAAAACTTATGTCTTCTGATGGAAGATTAATCGATATTAATCAAAAAATTATAAGTCAAGAAGGAAATACAAATACAACATTATTCGATTTGAGCAATTATCCTTCTGGAATTTATTTTTTAGAAGTAATAACAGAAAATAAAACATATACTAAACTAATCTCTATTATAAAATGAAAAAGCTAACCACACTTTTGTTGTTTTTTATTTTATTTAAAACAACATTTTCACAAATGTATAATAAAGACTTTTTCTTTATGGCTGAAAATCCCAATAATAGTAAGTATAAATATCATGGATACAAAATTGATTTTGGTTCTTATCCTTATACTAAAATAGATAGCAATGTGCAATTTTGGGATATAAGAGTAGCACCGAGGGCAAA
>CANHGM010000015.1 GCA_947460345.1 Bacteroidota bacterium
GCAGTTCCATAAGTAGCATCAGTAGCTCTAATGGTCATATTTTTAAATCTGAAGAAATTACCAGTATTTAAACCTAAGGTATAATTATTAGTAACATTTGCAGCAAATGTTAAAATTCTAGAAGCAGCATTTCCAGCACCTCCATCAAAAGTGATGGTATTAGTTAATGAAGCACCAGTAACAGTATTAAGTGTTACTTGTTCAGTATATGTACCAGAAGCCACACTAAAAGTAACAGGAGCAGAAACGCCACAATTGGTTAACGCCGTAACGGCAGCACCAAAAGTGGTATAGTTAGTAGGGCCAGAACCAGCAGGGTCTATAGTATAAGCACCTGCTAAAGCCGAACAAACTATAAAATTATTTCTACAAGCAGTATCATTAGTAGCAGTAACTGTACCGCCACCATTTACATTGTTTAACCATACTTTTAAAGAATAAGTACCATTAGCAGGTATATTTAATTGAGTACTAAAAGTAGCTACATAAACTCCTCCAGCAGGAACAGATAAACCAGAAAGAGATTGAGTTACAGCAGCATTAGAACCAAGTTTATATCCAATATCTACGCTTGTCATGGTAGTATTAGTTGTGTTAACCATTCTAAGTTGAATAGTATTATTACCTAATCCAATTGAAGCAGGCAAAATACCTGCTGCAATTCCATCAGCAGTACCAGCAGTAACTGCTAATGTGTAGTCTTCAATTTCACCATAATTTAATGCACATGGATTACCAGATGGACTAGATCCAAAGTCTCCAGCAATACGCATTCTATATGCACCTTGAGCCGTTCCGCCTGGTATAGTAAAACTTACAGAAACTAATGCACTTGCAGTATAATTACTAGAAGTCCAAACTAATTCAGGAGCAGAAGTACCAAACGTTCCATCATTGTTGTAATCTACATAGATTTTAACTTGAGTATTATTTCCAGAACCATTGATAACCGAACCAGTGATATTACCACCAGCAGTACCATTTACTGTACTGTCTGAAAAATTAGCATATACAGGAAGAGATGAAGGAGGATAACCAGTTGTGTTGTTAATTGAACGCCCCGAACCTGATGTTAAGGTTACGTATGACATTCCCATACCATAACTAGCTACATTTGAAACAGTTGGATTACAATAGGTAGGCGTCGTGTAGCACTGAGCCTTGGAGCTCGTGTAGTTCAGCACAAACAACAGCAGCAGCGTTGTGAGTGCAATGAATCTAGAAAAAGTGTGTTTAATTTTGCTTTTCATGATTAATATTAATTAAAGTAAGTTATTTGGTTTGACAATTTAAAATTACCTCTACCAAGCATATGAATGTTTTGTGCTTGAGGTAAAAGGTGAGAAGAAACCACTTGAATGCAATTGCTTTGTACTAATGAAGTGCTAACACTTTGTGATACTTGAATTGAAACATTGCTAGTGTTTGTGTTTGATGAACAAACAAAGCTAGAGCCTTTATTTAGTGAGATATTCACAACCTTAAAGGATGCAGCCTGCGTGAATTGATAATTCACTAAAAATAGCAATAGAATTGCTGAATGTTTAATGAAAAGTGAAAATGTGTGTGTAGATTTTTTTTCCATATTTTGTTTATTTGATTTTTTATTAAAGTAGATAGATAGAACATCTAATATGCAATTTTCATAAATAAACTACATATTAACAAATTATTTTTAAATTATGACTTTAAAAATTTTTATATCACTGATAATCAGATTATTTAATTTAATAAGAAATGTGGATAACTAACATTAATCTTACAAAAATAACATAAGTAAATCAGTATTTGACCATATTAAAGAGAAATAAGGGTTGCATGATATATACATATTTTATGTAAAACGAATGCGGAAAAAGTCCAAAATTACAGATAAATATATATCAATAAAAATTGAAAAATGGCGGGGAATTAAAATGTATATATTTTATTTCTCATTTTTAAATAATATATATCAGCAATTGTTTTGCAAAAAACAAAAATGGATATAACAGTTAAAGTGGAAAGTACTTTGTATTGGGGATACTTTTCTTTTAAAAACATAAACGAAATAACACCCAAAACTATAATTACATGAATAACAATGGTTCTTGCATCAATTACTGAAGACCAGTTTGTTAGATGCAAATTTTTATACACTGGTTTTTATAAAAATTAACCAAACAATCAATAAGTTGATTGAAAATAAATATATATATAGTTAGATTAAAAAAAGTGTCTTTTTAAAAAAAAATATTTAAAATTGTGCTTTAAATCAACATTTTCAGAAGCCATTAATCCTATAAAAACAAATATAAAAACTAAGTAAAATCTTAATATAAAAAGCCTAGCAACTATATATCTAAAAACTTTACCCATTCTAGAATCTCCATTCAAACGAATATGGAATTATCGTGCCCAAATATCATTTGATTCAGAACCTTTGGCAGTTAATATTATTAGACATTTACACCCGATAAAATGAGTGTTTCAACCCAATATAAATATATAATTGAAAACAGTGTCCAATGTTTTTCATAAATACTATATAAAGGTATCAAGTTTAGAAAAGACTGTGCAGCTATTTGTATATATATATAAACATTATAGAAAAAAAACGTTACAAATTATATCAATAAGTGGTTGTTACATCTTCATCAACACAGATAATAAAATCAGCTTTGTCTATATTTTCTTTATCAAGTTTTGAAACATCGGCCTGGGTTACAGTGCTAATGGTTAAATATTTATAATTGGGAGATTGTTTTTTTAGATACCACAAAATTCCTTCAAAATGATCAGAGTGAAAAGCACCATTAAAATGAATAAATAAATTATTAGCCATATAATTTTTAAGAATAAAATGAGCCATAGTTGCGTCTTTAGCTGCTTGAGCTTTAGGTAAATTTGCCCCCCCGTGACCTTCAAACATGGCAAGCATTTGAACATATCCGGGCAAAGTAGAGTCATAAGCTATAGGCAAAGGAGCCAGCCAATTTTTTTCTGAAGAAGAAATAGAATCAAGAGATTCGAAACCTCTTTTATACACCAAGCTAGCATATTTTCGAGGGATATTGGTTGCTATAAAAACAAGATGGCTGTCTTTAGCAAAATTAACCAGAGGAGCATAATCTGTTTTATAATTTGGCCATAGTCTTGCCAAAGTATCTAAACCTTTTTGTGTTATAGAACCAATTAAATAATTATTTAAAGCTTGTTGGTTATCTGACTCAAACATTTCAGCACCTAGCATTAACTTTCGTTTACTAAAACAATCTTTCAACACTTCTATTTGCAACCAATGAGCAATTGAAGAATTATGTTGTTCTCCAAAAAGAACGATTTCAGATTTCTGAATCTGTTTTAACATCTGCTCGTAGGTAGTTTTTTTGCCATTTTTTTTATAAATAATATATGCTTGTTTATTTTGACCAATAGTATATAAAATTGTGAATAAAGTAAAAACAAAAGTGAATAAATATTTCATTCGTCAAATATAGACCTATTAAAATTATATTTATATTCGTAATTGTTAAAAAATTGAAAATGAAAGAAGAAATATTTTTTAAAGAACAATTGATACATTTTATATGGCAGCATGGTTTTTTTGATATTAAACAACTTAAAACTATAGATGGTAAAGATGTAATTATACACCACAAAGGAATGTTAAACACTGATTCAGGAGCTGATTTTAGTAATGCTTTGGTTGAAATAGATGGAATAAAATGGGCTGGCAATATTGAATTACATTTATATACCAGTGATTGGGAAAAACACAACCACCAAAATAACAAAGCATATAATAATACCATACTACATGTGGTGTATATACATGATAAAGAAATAAAAACTGAAGACAAACAACATATACCCATTATTGAATTAAAAAACAGAATACCCAATAAATATATTGAAACGTATAAATATCTAATAGAAAACAAAGAAAATATAGCTTGTGCTTCACAAATTAAAAACGTCAGGAGTATTACTAAAGAACAATGGTTGTCAAGTGTGTTGGTTGAACGATTGGTTGAAAAAAGTATGAAAGTAAAAGATATATATACACATACTCAAAATAATTGGGAAGAAACTTTTTATATATTAATTGCAACAAATTTTGGATTTAAGATAAACAATGAGACTATGATTCAACTTGCACAATCATTACCCCTACAGATAATAAGTAAACATAAAAATAGCTTACTTCAACTAGAAGCATTGTTATTAGGTCAAGCTGGTTTTTTAGATAACAATTATACAGACGGCTACTTTAAAAATCTAAAAAGAGAATATATACATCTTAGAAATAAATTCGGGTTAAAATCTTTACCTAATCATATTTGGAAAATGATGCGAACTAGGCCTAGTAATTTTCCTACTATAAGACTTACTCAACTAGCATCTTTAATCCATCAATCATCATATATGTTTTCAAAAATATTAGCCATCAATCATTATAAAGATGCTATGATGCTTTTGACATGCGAGTCGTCTGAATATTGGAATAGTCACTATCAATTTGATGAAGAAACAGCCATAAAAAGCAAGAAAATAGGAGACCAATCTAAACACAATATCATAACCAATACAATTGTTCCGATGCTGTTTTTATATGGAAAAGAAAAGGGAATGGATGATTTTTGTGAAAAAGCAATTGATTTATTATATGAGATACCTGCAGAGAAAAACAATTTAATTGAAGAATGGAGCAAACACTATTTGAAACCAAAAAACATGGCTGATAGTCAAGCACTCATTCACCTTAAAAACAACTACTGCAATTCACATAGGTGTCTAGAATGTATGATAGGAAAAGAATTAGTTACGGGCCTTAAAATTTAAATGTAAAAAGAGAATATTTTTGAGCATCTTACTTAAGATTCATATTATATTTAGTTAAAAACAATGGTATGAACACATTTTTATGTATTTTTGCACTATAATACTTTAAATGGACAACTCCGTCATTATACTTTTTACACTTATTGCCTGTGCTTTTTTCTCAGGAATAGAAATAGCCTTTATCTCTTCAAACAAACTTAGATTACAACTTAAAAGCAAACAAGGTGACCGAATAGCCAATTTACTTATTCCGTTTGTTAAAACCCCTTCAAAATTTATTAGCACCACACTTGTAGGCAATAATATCAGCTTAGTTATCTATTCCATTTTTATGGAGCAGAAAATTTTGCATCCATTTTTTAACAATCTGATTCCTGACAAAAGTCAATTATTAAAAGTATTCTTAGAAACCTTAATATCTACTTTGTTCATACTTTTTACAGCTGAATTTTTACCAAAAGTATTGTTTAGAATTAACCCTGATTTGGTTTTACAAGTATTGGCTTATCCATTTTTATTTTTTTACTATTTATTTTATCCACTTGTTCATTTCATCACTTGGTTGTCACGAAGATTTTTAAGCGGACTATTTAAATTAGAATGGAATGAGGGATATTCAGCATTTAACAAAGTAGATTTAGACAGGTATATAACTGAAAGTTCTACTAAAGATGTAAAAGAAGATTCAGAAGTAGACACTGAAATATTTAGAAATGCATTAGACTTTGGAAATGTAAAAGCTAGAGAATGTATGATTCCTAGAACAGAACTTGTTGCAATAGAATTAAGTGCAACTATAGAAGAATTATATTTAAAATTTACAGAATCAAATCATAGTAAGATAATCATATATCATGAAACTATTGATAATATTATAGGATACGTGCATCAAACTTCATTGTTTAAAAAACCCAAAACAATTAAACAATGCTTAATACCTATAGTTATAGCTAATGAAAGTATGCCTGCACGCGAACTATTAAATAAATTTACTTATTCAAGAAAAAGTATGGCTGTAGTGGTTGATGAATTTGGAGGAACTGCTGGTATTGTGTCTATTGAAGATATACTTGAAGAAATTTTAGGTGAAATAAAAGATGAGCATGACGATGAAGGTTTGACAGAAAAAAGAATAAATGAAAACGAATATATATTTTCAGCTAGATTAGAAGTAGATTATATAAATGAGCAGTATCAACTTGAAATACCATATGGTGACTATGAAACACTTGCAGGATATATACTTAGCATACATGAAAGTATACCTTTAAAAGGCGAAAAAATACTTGATGAGCAATATATATATACCATTCTTTCAGTAGAAAATACACAAATAAAAGATATTCAAATAAACATAATTTCTTCGGAATGAACTTAACAAAACTATATATATTTTTTGTATATATATTTTTCTCTTGTACTATCACATCACAATCTGTAGTTTTAGATACTGATGCCGAAAAATATATGGCAAATAGATTTGAAAAAATCACTTCAAAACTATTAGACTCATTGATTTCAGGACGTTTAAAAATAGATACCCTAGAAGTTAAAGAATTAAACATAGATCCTATTAAAAAAGAGTTCTCAGGTAAATATATATATTCAAAAA
Source organism: Bacteroidota bacterium (assembly GCA_947460345.1). GTDB lineage: Bacteria > Bacteroidota > Bacteroidia > UKL13-3 > UKL13-3 > CANHGM01. The sequence continues at coordinate 6,437 of CANHGM010000015.1, forward strand.
ATTCTTATTCATCTATATTTTTAGAGGAATCATTTATTATAGATCCGAAAAATGTCTCTTTAATTTGTAGATTTTCTGGAGATTTTATAGAAAATGATTGGAGCAATTTAAACAGCCTAAAACTAGGATGTGTGAATATAAAAAATAAAAACAAAGTAGATATAATATTAACAACCATAGGGTTTAACAAATTTAACAAAACACTTTCAGAAGAAGACAAACAGATACTCAATTGGTATATAAATTATAAAGGTTTGTTTAGAAAAAACATATCATCATCGCCATGTTATATAGACTTACATGAGTTTAAAGAATATGGAAATTATATAATTTTTAACTTAAATTTAAGGCTTAGAAATTTTATTTTAAATGGAAGATTAAGCACTTACAACAAACCAATATATATATATACCAAACATAATGGTTTAAGTATCTTAAAAACTGATACTATTGAAAGTATTTGGAACTATCAAATTCAACAATTCAAAACAGATACTTCTGTTAAAAGTGCATTTGTAATACAAGCTGATGGTGAGAAAAAATACTTTTGTGTATCTCCTACACTAGCATTTGTTTTTAAAAATGCACTAGTAAAATCAACGCCCATTTATGATGGCTTTGTTATTTATGAAGACTTTAAACAATATATGAGTGAATCTGAAATATATATATTATGGAATGTGTATAAAAGTATTTATAATTAATTAGAATATTCGTTTTAAAATATATTTCTGTACCATTTTTTATGCATATTTTCATTATTTTTGCCCAGATTAAAACAAAAAAACAATCATGCCATTTTATTACAGATTAGGTGATATTCCTGCCAAAAGACATACACAGTTTCGAAAGCCAGATGGGAGTTTATATGCAGAAGAATTAGTATCTACAGAAGGCTTTTCAAGTATATACTCATTGGTATATCACTGTCATCCACCTACACTGGTAAAGCAAATAGGTGAACCCATTGATAAAACACCTGTAGCCTTTTACGAAAAAAATTTACAGAACAGAAGTTTTCTCACCTTTAAAACAGCACCTACTGCAGACTATATAGAAAGTAGAAAAATATTGTTATATAACAATGATGTGTACTTAACAGCAGCTGCCCCCACTGAATCGATGAAGTATTTTTATAAAAATGCTGACAGCGATGAAGTGATTTTTGTGCATGAAGGAACAGGGAAATTTAAATCGTTATATGGCACCATAGATTTTGAATATGGTGATTATATAGTAATACCTAGAGGCACTATATATAAACTTGAGTTTGATACCCCAAATAACAGGTTGTTTATCACAGAAAGCTTTAGTCCGATTAGACCCCCAAAAAGATATATAAACACATACGGACAATTACTTGAACATTCACCTTATTGCGAACGTGATATCAAATTACCACATAGTCTTGAAACACATGACGAAAAAGGAGAATTTTTGGTGATGATTAAAAAGCAAGACAGTATATGGCCATATACTCTAGCCTCACATCCATTTGATGCCATAGGATGGGATGGATTTCAATACCCTTACGGATTTTCTATACACAACTACGAGCCTATCACAGGCAGGGTGCACATGCCACCGCCTATACATCAAACTTTTGAAGGACACAATTTTGTGATATGTTCATTTGTACCCAGACTATATGACTACCACCCACAATCTATACCCGCACCATACAACCATAGCAATGTAGATAGCGATGAAGTATTATACTATGTGGATGGAGATTTTATGAGCAGAAAACATGTGGAGAGAGGTATGATATCACTCCACCCTAAAGGCATACCACATGGCCCGCATCCAGGAACAGTTGAAAAATCAATTGGTGCAAAAGAGACCAAAGAATTGGCAGTGATGATAGATCCGTTTTATCCTTTAAAAATAACTAAAGAAGCGGTAGAAATGGAAGATGTAAACTATTATAAAAGTTGGGTGGAGTAGAAATGAATATATAAATTGTCGACTGACTGCTGTTTTTATATATTTAATTATTAAAAGCAAATTTCACAATATTAGCTCCCATTTGCAGGGCTTTTAAACGCTTGTCTGCTGGGTCTTTGTGCACTTCAGGATTTTCCCAACCATCGCCTAAGTCGCACTCAAAATTATAAAAGCAAACCAATCTGCCTTTATATATCAAACCAAAACCTTGTGCCGTTTTGTTGTCGTGCTCGTGTATTTTTGGAAGTCCGTTTTTGAACTCAAAAGCACTGTGATATATAGGGTGAGAAAATGGCAGCTCTACTAGTTCTAACTCAGGAAAAATTCTTTTTAATTCTCTTCTTACTGACTTATCCATACCATAGCTATCATTTATATTTAAGAAACCACCACCTTCAAGATATTTTCTTAAGTTTCTAACTTCTAATTCGCTAAACAATATATTGCCATGACCTGTGATGTGAACCATTGGAAAATTAAACAACTCAGGACTTCCGGGTTCTACAATTTCTTCATCTTTGTCAATGTTAGTTCCTAAATTTTCGTTACAAAATTTAATTAAATTAGGAAGTGAAGTAGGGCTTAAATACCAATCACCACCACCGCTATATTTTAACCTAGCTATTTTTAAAGGGCTATTATTTGAAGTAAAACTACATAGCAATGTAAAAATAAAAAAAACTGAGACAACTTTTAAGACTATTTTTGGTGTCATATATGTGGCAAATTTATCTATGTATTTCACCTTTTGTTTAACTTTTTTTATTAAAAATTTTGATGGTACGAAATAATTCTACAAATTTGAGCCATAAAAAATTAGGAAAGTTATACAAAAGACTAATTATTAAGTTTATACAAAATGACGAAAAAAAATTCTTTGAGAATTAGTGCTTTCATTGCACTATTTGGGTTACTTTTTCTTTACGGATGTGGGGGTGGAAACAGTTTTGAGAAGGCAAAAAAATACGAGGATGCAAAAAAATATTTTGATGCTTCACAGATATATAAGAAAATATATAGTTCAAGCAAGGATAAAAACGAAAAGGCACTTGCAGCTATTAAAGCTTCTGAAACTTTTAAGCAAGTAGGTAATATTAAAGAAGCTGACAAGTGGTTAAACAATGCTATCAAGCAAAATTCTACAGCACCTGAAGTAAACTTAATGAAAGCTAAAGTATTTATTTACAACGAACTATATACTGACGCTTTAAAATCGTTAAATGACTATAAAAAAGAAAGTAAAAATGATACTATGGGCGATTATTTAACAGGAGTTGCTACCAATGGTTTGAAGTGGAAAAAAGAAAAATCGAAATATATAGTTGAAAATTTAAAGGTAATAAACACCAAGTTCTTTGATTTTGCACCGGCTGTGTTCAAAAAAGATTTAATGATTTTTACTAGTGACAGAGAAGGTGGTATCAATAAAACCCCATATAGTTGGACAGGATATACTTTTAGTGATTTTTACAAATCAGAAAGAAACAAAAAAACAGGAAATTGGGGTTCACCTATACTTATCAAAGACAAGTTAAATACTAAGTTTAACGATGGTTCAGGGAACTTTGACTCAAAGGGCGTGTTCTATTGTACACAATGTAATGGCAAAAAAGGCGAAGGAATGCATTGCAATATTTACCAAACAGAATTAAAAAACAAAGATTGGGATGAGCCTGAATTGTTGCCATTCAATAATGATAGCTTATATGACTGTAGCCAACCTTGCCCTACCCCTGATGGTCAAATCTTATTTTTTAGTAGCAATATGCCAGGCGGAATTGGGGGACATGATATTTGGTTTGTTACCTATTCTAAAAAGTCTAAAACATGGAGCGACCCTATTAATGCCGGACCTGCTATAAACACACCAAAAGACGAAGTATACCCTTGGATACATAACGATGGAACTATGTTCTTTTCATCAAATGGAAAAAATGGAATGGGTGGTATGGATATATACAGTGCAATAGGACAAGGAAAAGATTGGAGTGAAGTTAAAAATATGAAAGCCCCAATAAACAGTGGTGCTGACGACTTTGCTTTTAGCTGTGACGATAGAAAAGAATCAGGTTTTTTAACCTCTAACAGAGTAGGCGGAAAAGGTAATGACGATATATATACCTTTAAAATGGCTCCTCTTGAAATTTGTTTGGTTGGAACAATTACTGATTGTAAAACCAATGAACCATTAGCAAACGCTATTGTGACAGTTACCAACAGTATTGACACTAGTAGAATTATTCTAAAAACTGATGCTAAAGGTGGGTATAAAACCAAATGCAATTTGAAACCAAATGCTGAGTATAGTGTATATGCACAAAAAAGAGAAGATTACTATTTTGACTCAAAAGTATTTGACATTTCTACCATGGGTATTGAAGTATCTACTACACTTAGACAAGACATGTGTTTGAAACAAATTGATATTAAGGAAGTATTTACAGTAAAAGGAATTTTATATGATTTAGATAGAGCTGAAATAAGACCAGATGCTGCTCTTATTTTAGATTCATTGGTTTTAGTTATGAAAAAATATGCTAAAATAACTATTGAATTAGGATCACATACCGACTGTAGAGCTAGTTATGTGTATAATATTGATTTGTCACAACGCAGGGCTGATTCAGCAGTTGCATATATAATTAACCATGGCATAGACAAAGAACGTTTAACAGCTCGTGGATATGGAGAAACACAATTGGTAAATGATTGTGCTTGTGAGGGCGAAAAAGAACCAAAAGGTGGCAAACATGCTCCATTTGAACCTTGTAGCGAAGACTTGCACCAGTTGAACAGAAGAACTACAGTTAAAGTAACTGGAATGAACTATATATCTAAGAAATAACATATATAAATATCAAAACATGAAATCAAATAAAAAAATATATACATTTCTAACTACAATAATGGTAGGTGTGGGAATTGTTTTTTCTTTATCATTTAAACCAGCTGCAGATTTAAATATTAAAACTAAAGTGAGTATTTTTGGTGAAGACCCAACAAGAAGAGAAATTGAATTTAGCAGTGATTGTAAGGATTGTGGTGCTATATTTATCTATTTGGATGGAAAATATGCTGGCCAAATAGACACTAAATTTAGAGACAGAACTATTTTAGTTAAAAAACCTGGCAGTTACACATGGAAAGCTAAAAACGATGCAGGACTTAATGATGAAGGAACTGTTGATTGTCCTTGATTTGTCAGCAAGAAATATACATTTTCATTTCTGTGGTTTGATTGTTATTTTCGCTCTTATATTTAAAACGTAGATATAAGAAAGTGAAGTTATATATATTAAAAGTGCTATTTTTAGTGCTTTGTCCGACATTATTATTTTCACAAGAGACAACAGTTAAAGGAAAGGTTACTGATATATCAACTAATGAGCCTATAGCATACGCAAGCATAACGTTTATAGGTATACAAGGCTTAAAAGCCACTTCTGACTTTGAAGGAAACTATTCAATTAAAACAAATAAAAAAGTTGACTCTATAAAAGTATCCATTTCAGGTTTTGCAACTAAAATAAAGTATGTAAATAATGGAGAAATTCAAACCATAGATTTCCAAATATCAACAGAACAAAAAGAACTTACAGCTACTGTTTTTAAAGCAAAGGCCAATCCAGCACATAGAATTTTAGACAGCTGTATTCAACACAAAAAAATAAATTCTCCATCAAATTTCATAGCCTATGAATGTGAAAATTTTAACAAGATGGAGCTTGCAGTAAACAATATTTCAGCTAAGCTCAAAAAAAATGCACTAACCAAAAAGTTAGGTTCACTGCTTGACACAACCAATCAAATGACCAATGAAAATGGGAAAGCGATTTTGCCTGTTTTTGTTTCAGAGTCAGTTACTGATTATTATTATTTAAAAAATCCATTTAAAATAAAAGACTATATAAAAGCAACGCATGTAAATGGAATAGGAGTTGAAGATGGAAGTGTTATTTCGCAAATGACAGGAACTTTATTTCAATCATATAATTTTTACGATGACTGGGTATCTATTTTAGAAAAACAATTTCCAACGCCTGTAAATGTAAACTATAAAAAATATTATTACTATAAAATTACAGACAGCAGCTATACACAAAATGGATATAGATTATATCAAATTCAAATAAAAAAACGCTACAAAAACGATATGCTTTTTAGTGGCACTATATGGATAGACGACTCTGTATATGCAATCAGACAAATAACTTTGGAAGTAGACAAGTCAGCTAATTTAAATTTCATAGAAAAGATAAAATTTCAACAAGAATTTTCAGTAACAGAAAGTGGTACATGGTTGCCTACAAAAACTAGAATTTCTTTAGATATAGACCAACTCACCAACAACTCTGCTGGATTTATTGCTAAATTTTATTCTACTTCTTCAAAAATTAAAATCAATAAACCCCATGATTTTAAATTTTACGAAAAACAAATAACAGTAGCTGAAGATGCTAAATATGCAGCTGATACTTTTTGGCAAAACAAACATGTAGAATCAGGAACTTTAAACGATCAACAATTTTATAATATGGTAGATTCAATTAAAAAACTACCAATAGTTAAATCGTATGTAGATTATATACAGTTTTTTGTTAGTGGATATAAGCCTGTAGGCAAGTTTAATTTAGGCCCTTATTTGTTTTTATATAACCATAATGTAGTTGAAGGCAATAGGTTTAGGGTAGGTGCTACCACTAATTACAAGTTTAGCAACAAACACTATTCAGGCGGATACGTTGCTTATGGCACTAAAGATCAAAGATTTAAATATAATTTTTTTTATGAATATATAGCTAACAGAAAACATTGGACAAAATTTGGAATAGAATATAAAGATGATAATGAAGCAATAGGCTTAATGCCAATAGATAATTCAGCTACAAGCAACTTGTTTTCAGCATTTTCACTGTTTTCAAAAATAACCAGTTGGAGTAAAGTAAAATATGGAAAACTATATGCTGAGTGGGCCCCTTATGAAACTGTAACAGGTAGAATGAGGCTTGAATATAAAACATTTGAACCTACAGATGCATATAAATTTGCTTATTATAGTGTGGCTAATAATAGCCAAAGAGAAATTAAACAAAACTTTATTAATGCATCTGCTACTGTTGAAATAAGATACGCGAAGGGAGATGTATTTTTACAAAACGATTTCAGTAGAATTAATATTGGATCACTAAAAAATCCTGCCATAACTTTAACATATACTAAAGGATTCAAAGGAATAGGCAACAGCAATTTTGATTACCACAAGCTGAAATTTGCGATGAAGCAAAGTATATATTTAAGAAGATGGGGCATAGGTTTTTACCAAATAACAGCTACCAAATACTTCAATCCTCTACCCTATCCTTTACTTGATGTTCAACTTGGAAACCAATCCTTTATATATAATTCTGGTACTTATAGTTTAATGCGATTTGTAGAGTTTGTGGCTGACGAAAGTTACTCAGGATTTTATGAGCACAATTTTGAAGGAGGTTTCTTAAATAGAATAAAAGGAGTAAGGACCTGGAAGTTAAGAATGTTTGCCAATGTAAGAGGGGTTTGGGGTAAGTTAAGCGACAGCAATTACAACTTAATACCTACAACATATAACAACGAAACAACACAAACATTCCAAAGATTTGAAAAAATACCTTATATGGAAATTGGGTATGGTATTGAAAATATATTCAGGTTATTGAGAGTAGATTTTGTACATAGACTTACATACATAGACAAGCCCAATGCTAGACCTTTTGGAGCATTCTTAAGTGTTCAATTTAAACTATAAATTAGCAATATTTTACTGAGGTCATGGTGAGCGAACCACCAATTGCTTTGTCGTTAAAGAGTGTAGGTTTATCTTTAATTGTGGTTAAACCAAGGGTATATATTAATGGCAAATAATGTTCAGGAGTTGGGATTGCTAACAAAGCTGATTTGCCTAGTTTTTCATAATCTATTAATGCTTGGTGGTTGTTATTCAATATATGTTTTTTGAATGTAGCATTTATTTCATGAGCCCAATCATAACCATATTCAGGATCATTTAATTTATCCCATGCTACCATACCAAGGTTGTGAACCATATTCCCACTTCCTATAAATAAAACACCTTTTTGTCTTAATGAATATAACTCTTTAGCCAGTTCATAATGATAACTGGCAGGTTTGGTATAGTCTATACTTAATTGTAGAATTGGAATATTAGCATGAGGATACATTCTTTTTACTACGCTCCAAGTACCATGGTCTAAACCCCACTCATGGTCTAAACCCACTGTAGTTTTTTTGATTAATTTAGAAGCTTCCGTTGCCAAAATTGAATTACCCGGAGCTGGATATTGAACTTCAAAAAGTTCTTTAGGAAAACCGCCAAAATCATGTATGGTTTTAGGGTGATTCATAGCAGTGATTTTTGTGCCTTTGGTATACCAATGTGCCGATATACAAATAACAGCCTTAGGTACTTGAATTTGTTTAGCTAAGAGTTCCCAACTGTGACTAAATTCATTGTTTTCAATTCCATTCATAGGAGAACCATGCCCAACAAATAAAACAGGCATAATATCAGAAGCTTCAAGGGTTGATGTTAGTTTATTTAATTCAGAAAGTGACATAGCAGTAGTGGTTAGCGGTAGCCATGATATAAGCATTAAAAATTCATTTCTTTTCATGGTATTTCAATATATATACCTCAAATGTAACTTATTTTATATAGCAGCAGCATTAAACTATATTAATAAAATTAACTACTTAGCATATTTTTTAATATATAACACAATTTAGGTTCAGTAGAATTAGCTACATGAATAATTTCTGTTATATCCGTTTTCTTGATTCTAGGTTCGTAACATAAATCTGTAATGATACTTAAAGCCAATATTTTCAATTTCATGTGTCTGGCAACTATCACTTCAGGAACGGTACTCATTCCTACACAATCAGCACCAATAATTCTAAGAAATTTGTATTCGGCTTTTGTTTCTAAATTTGGTCCGGGAACACTTACGTATACACCTTTATGCATACTATAAGAAGCATTTACGCCTATAGTATATGCTTTATTTATTAACTCTGGGTTATATATTTCTAACATATCAGGAAACCTCACCCCGAATTCATCCAAATTCTGCCCTGTTAATGGGTTTTCGTATTGTAGGTTGATGTGATCTTCAATTACTACTATATCTCCCATCTCATAAGCAGGGTTTAATCCGCCTGAAACATTAGATATATATAATTGATTAATACCTAACATTTCCATTACCCTCACCGGAAATGTCACTTGTTTCATACTATAGCCTTCATAGAAATGAAACCTACCTTGCATCACCACCACAGGTGATTGATTTAAATATCCTAGTAATAGTCTGCCCTGATGCGTCTCTACTGTAGATACAGGAAAATGAGGTAAGTCTTTGTATTCAAAAGAAACCACAATATCTATATCATTAGCTAAACTCCCTAAGCCTGTTCCTAAAATGATGCCTGTTAAAGGTTTAAAATCAGTTTTGTTTTGTATAAAAGTAGTACATTCTATTATTTGATTGTATGTCATTATGTATATATATAATTCACAAATATAATTATACATTTAAATGAAACAAGTATAGTATAAAATTAGCTTTGAAATTTGTAGTTCAAATGTTTATTAATTATATATATTTGCAAGTATGAAAGCATGTTTTATTGCCCTAATTACTCTTTTATTTTTTGGATGTAGTACACCCAACCCTTCAGCATGCATTGGCACCAATTTAGCCCAAGGAATAATATCTTTAAGAGATACTTTGGTGCTTGATGGCTCTTGTAGTAGCGATACTAAAAAATACCATTGGGATTTTGGCGATGGCACATCAGCTGATGGTGTAATTGCAAAACATATATATACAAAAGAAGGAGTTTTTTACATTACGCTAGCTGCATCTAATAGTAAAAAAGCTGACACTGCTTCTGTAGTATTTTCAGTTCAAAAATAAATTTAAAGATTATAATAGGTTAGATTATATTTGCTTCTATATAAATTCTTCATCATCCTATGAAAAAAGTTGTATTGTTATTGCTATATATATCTTCTATAATAACTTTAAAGGCCCAATCAAATGAGAAGCTTGGCTTAGCACTATATTTTTCTCCTGATTACTCCTATCGTTCATTGCTGTCAAACGATTCTCTGAGTAAAGCAGTATCTGTTGCAAGAGACAACCAAGAAACAGCTATTTTTACCTACACAGCAGGTGCCTCACTATCAAGAAAAATTTTTGGAATTATAGCTATAGAAACTGGATTAAACTATAATAAAAGAGGTTATGTGTTTGACAGTTCTGCAACTGCCGGAAACTATAGCTTAAATCAAACCTATATATATAACTATTTACAAATACCTGTAAAACTCAAAATATTTATTCCTCATATAAAAAGATATAATCTATATATCACCGGTGGCATTTCAGGAATGATGCTTTTGGATGCATTAAAAAATTCGATTGAGACTAAGAATGGCCTTCCAACTGTGAGTAATGAAAAGCTAAAAGAAGATGTGGTAAAAAAATTCAATTATAATATATTGTTTGGTTTAGGTTTAGATTACAGAATTACTAAAAGGTTCTTCTTAAAAATAGAGCCTAGTTATAGTAAGACCATGGAATCTATTAGAAAAGAGAAAATCAATACCTTTTTATATTCTGGCGGTATTAATCTGGGTTTGTTATTTATCTTAAAAAAGTAACATTTATTTATATATCAATTGTAAACATAAACAGACTTAAAATAAAAAAGTCTCGCTGTAGTAGCGAGACTTTTTTTATTATTTAAATTGTGATTATTTTAAACCAAATGCTTTTTTCACTTGAGCCACATAGTCTAATTTTTCCCAAGTAAATAATTCTACTTTCTTGGTTATTTTTTTACCATCAGGTCCAACAAATGTTTTTGAAACCACTTCATTGGTTCTGCCCATGTGTCCATAAGACGCTGTTTCAGAATAGATAGGGTTTCTTAATTTCAAACGGGTTTCAATACCGTAAGGAGTCATATCAAATATTTTCTCCACTTTTTTAGCTATTTCACCATCTGACATTTTAACTTTAGCTGTACCATATGTGTTAATATAAATACCCATTGGTTGAGCCACACCTATAGCGTAAGATACTTGAACCAACACCTCTGTACATAAACCAGCTGCAACTAAATTTTTAGCTATATGACGTGTAGCATACGCAGCTGAACGGTCAACTTTACTTGGGTCTTTACCACTGAAAGCACCTCCACCGTGAGCACCTTTTCCGCCATATGTATCAACTATGATTTTTCTTCCAGTTAAACCAGTATCGCCATGCGGGCCACCAATTACAAACTTACCAGTAGGATTGATATGGTATTTAATTTTGTTATTGAATAAGTGTTTGTATTTAGGATATTTTTTTACTACACGAGGAATTAGTAAATCAACGATATCTTTTTTAATTTTAGCTAACATTTTAGCTTCTGCATCAAAGTCGTCGTGTTGTGTAGAAACCACAATAGCATCAATTCTGATAGGCTCATTTTTATCGTTATACTCTAAAGTAACTTGGCTTTTGGCATCAGGTCTAAGATATTTAATCGCTTTGTTTTCACGACGCATATCAGCCAATTCTATTAAAATTTTGTGAGCTAAGTCTAAAGCCAAAGGCATATAGTTTTCGGTCTCGTTGGTAGCATAACCAAACATCATACCTTGGTCGCCGGCACCTTGTGTTTTAGGGTCTTTCTTTTCAACTCCTTGGTTAATATCAGGAGATTGTTCGTGAATAGCAGAAAGAACGCTACAAGAGTTGCTATCAAACATATACTCACCTTTGGTGTAACCTATTTTTTTAATTACATCACGAGCAATAGTTTGAACATCTAAATACGATTTTGATTTTACTTCACCAGCCAAAAATACTTGACCAGTAGTAACTAGAGTTTCACAAGCTACTTTAGAAGTAGGATCAAAAGCTAAAAAATTATCAATTAGAGCATCTGAAATTTGATCGGCAACCTTATCTGGATGGCCTTCAGACACAGATTCAGAGGTGAATAAATATCCCATTTTTGTTTTGTTTTTTTATAAATGAGGTGCAAAGGTAAGTTTAAAAATGGTAAAAAAAGAATTGAAGTATTTATAAAAAGGAGGTTGCTATTTAACTTTAGGGATTACATAAAAGCAAACCATTATTGTCTTTCTCTATTAACGGTGATGCATTTATAAGAATAGGGTATGCAACTAGTTTTCAATTGTTTAATTCTAAATAAACTTTTCTTTACATTCCTAGGTATCAGATCTTGCTTTTATATTTAAGTGATCTTTCTTGAAGAACAGCGACAACTACACAGTGTTAGTTTGGCGAGAACTGGATAGTATCTAAATTTGATTAACAATTGCCAAGAATAAATGACAGTTTAATACATGACTCATATAACAAACTGCCTATATCAAAAACTAATTCTGTAAACAATTTCTTCATAGAGATAAACCCAATTTCATATTGTATTTTCGCAGACTATATATTTGATATGAAAAACAACGAAGAAAATAAAATAAGAGAAGCATTTGAAAGCAGAGATTGGCCTGAGATTAAAATATCTGATTCATGGATGGTTTTTAAAATCATGAGCGAATTTGTAGATGGCTTTCAGAAAATGAGTAAAATTGGTCCGTGTGTGTCAATCTTTGGCTCTGCCCGTACTAAAGACAATAATCCCTATTACCTTTTAGCTGAAGAAATTGCTTTTAAACTAACTGAGAATGGTTTTGGAGTGATAACAGGTGGCGGACCAGGTATCATGGAAGCTGGAAACAAAGGGGCTAGAAAAGGCAATGGCAAAAGTGTGGGTTTAAATATAGAGCTACCTTTCGAACAGTTTAACAATCCATATATAGACCACGATAAAATCATCAATTTTGATTATTTCTTTGTGCGAAAAGTTATGTTCGTAAAATATGCTCAAGGCTTTATAGTGCTGCCTGGAGGCTTTGGAACCATGGATGAATTGTTTGAAGCGTTAACCTTAATTCAAACCGATAAAATAGCCAGTTTCCCAATTGTTTTAGTTGGAAAAAGCTATTGGGGTGGATTGGTAGATTGGTTAAAAAATGTGATGCTTGAAAAAGAAAAAAATATCAATGCCCCAGATTTAGAACTGTTTAGTTTGGTTGATACAGCTGATGAAGCCGTTAAAGTAATCACTGATTTCTATTCTAAATACTCTACCTCGCCAAACTTCTAATAGACCATATATATTGAAAAAAATATTCATCATAGGTGCTGGTTTATCTTCTTCGCATCTTATTAATTATTTAAAAAAAGAAAGCGAAGCCAATCAATGGAAAATTACTGTTGGAGATGCTTCTATAGAAAATGCCAAAAACAAATGCAATGGACATAAAAATTGCAAAGCCATATCGTTTGATATAAATAATAAAGAGTTACGTGAACAAGAGATAAAAAATGCTGATATAATTGTTTCATTATTACCCCCTACTTTGCATATTAAAGTGGCTACCGATTGTGTGAAATATGGCAAGCACATGGTCACGGCTTCTTATGTTTCACCAGCTATGGCGGCATTGCATAAAAAAGCTGAAAAAGCGAATATATTGCTATTAAATGAAATGGGCTTAGACCCAGGAATTGATCACCTATCGGCCATGCAAATGATGGATCAAATTAGAAAAAAAGGTGGTGAGATTACTTCATTCAGGTCTTATTGCGGTGGATTGGTGGCCAAAAAATTTGATACCAACCCATGGCATTATAAATTTACTTGGAACCCTAAAAATGTGGTGATTGCTGGGCAAAGTGCTGCTAAATACAAGCATAACCATCATGTGAGCTATGTTTCAGCTTCTAGAATTTTTAGTGAAACTGAAGTAATAGAAAAAGAATTTGATGCCTATCTAAATCGAGATTCGATTAGTTATATAAAACCATACGGATTAGAAAATGCTAAAACAGTAGTAAGAGGAACGCTTAGAATTAAAGGTTTTTGCGATGCTTGGAATGTATTGGTTCAATTGGGTATAACCGACGATACTTATATAGTTGAACAAAGTGGGTTAACCATTAAAGAATATATACTTTCATTTTTACCAAAAGATTGTAAAAGTTTAAAAGCATATATTGTAGATCATTTAAAATATACCAAAAATATAGATAAAATATATAAGCAATTGCTGTATTTAGGTTTTGAATCAGAGACAGAAAAAATTACGATAAGCGATACACCTGCCAATATTTTGCTATCTATTTTGAAAGATAAATGGAAGCTAGAAAAAGGCGAACATGATAGAATCATTATGATTCATTATGTAGACTATATACTCAACGGCAAAAAACAGAGTGCCAAAGCTATATTAGATGTAGAAGGAGAATCGCAACAACTCACTGCCATGTCTAAAACAGTAGGTTTGCCTATGGGTATAGCTGTAAAACTTATACTCACCAACCAGATAAAAGCCAGAGGGGTGCATATACCCATCACAGAAGAATTTTATACACCCGTATTGAAAGAGTTAAAAGCACATGGAGTAGCTTTTAAAGAATAGATTTGTTTAACATTAAATATATAACTAAAACTTTTTCGTTAGCTTGGCCTATCATCTTAGGACAGCTAGGCACTATTTTAATGGGTTTTACAGATATTTTATTTGTAGGTAAATTAGGGCATGATAAAATTGCAACTGCAGGTTCAGCAAACTCTATATACTTTTTTGTAGCTATAGTAGGCATGGGAATTATGCTTGCAGTGTCAGCATTGGTTGCTAGATACAAAGGTGAAGAAAGCGAAGAAAAAATTAAAAATATATTGCCCTCTGCTATATGGACAGCTATAATTTCAGGTTTTATTTTCACTATTATATTATTGGTTTTTGCAAACAATTATATATGGTTTAAACAACCCAATGAGGTAACCATTCAAGCACCTAATTACCTTAGAATATGGGCTTTTTCTACTATTCCTTTATTAATTGCAATGGGTTTAAAAAGCTTTTGCGATGGACTAGAATTTACTAAAGTAGGTATGTATATAACCTTTGGTGGATTGGGATTAAACTGTATACTAAACTATGCTTTTATATGGGGAAATTTAGGTATGCTTGAGTTGGGATTTGAAGGCTCGGCATGGGCTACATTTACTACTAGGTGTTTGATGGCTATAGCTATGCTTATATATATTGTTACGCATAAAGAATTAAAAAAATATTTTGTTTTAAGTAATATATTTAATTTTTCTGAAGTAAGACATATACTAAATTTGGGCTTACCAAGTGGGTTACAATATTTGTTTGAAGTGGGGGCATTTGCAGGAGCAGCTTTACTCATGGGAAATATAAGTGTGGTAAGTGGAGCAGCTCATCAAGTTGCATTAAATCTTGCAGCAGTAACGTATATGGCAGCAACTGGTTTTTCTGCAGCAGGTTCTATCATGACTGGCAATGCATTAGGTAGACATCATAAAAAAGATATATACGAGTCAGGCGTATCTACCTTGTTAATTATACTCTGTTTTATGGGCGTAAACGCAATTGCTTTTATTTTATTTAGAAACCAATTGCCCTATATATTTACTGAAGATGTAGAAGTAGTAAAACTATCTGCTTCTTTACTTTTTATAGCTGCAATATTTCAACTTTCAGATGGAACGCAATGTGTAGCTCTTGGTATTTTAAGAGGAATAAATGATACCAAAATCCCGACAATAGTTACCTTAATTGCCTATTGGGTTATTGGACTTCCTTTGGGTTATTACCTTGGTTTTATTGCTGGTTACAAAGCTATGGGTGTATGGATTGGCCTTTCAGTTGGGCTCACATTTTCAGCAATATTTTTAAATTGGCGTTTTTTTTATTTATTAAAAAATATCACTTTTTCAGAACCTGAAAAAGAACAGTAAACAATTATGCTTTTTTAGGACCCTTAGGTTGAAGCGGTCTCACCTCTAAATTTACTTGATGAAAATTGTCAGGTGTTTTTAAACTATATATAATCATATCAGCTACATCGTTGGGTTGTAGCATATATTCATGTGGCTTGATATTAGGACTGTTTCTAAAAAAATCAGTTTGAGTTGACCCGGGATACACACAACTAACTTTAATTTTAAAGTCTCTACATTCACGCCACAACGATTCAGTGATTCCTTTAACAGCCCATTTAGTTCCACAATAAACTGAAACTTGAGCCATTCCTTCTAATGCTGCAGTAGATGCAATATTGATGATATGTCCATATTGTTGCTTCTTCATAACAGGCAATATATGTTTACAGGTATAAAAAATACTGTCAACATTGGTTTCAAACATCTGATGCCATTCATCTAGAGTAGTATCTTCTAAAAATCCAAAATACCCAAGTCCCGCATTGTTTATTAATATATGAATTTCTTTTTGAGATTCTAAAATTTGATTCATAGCATGAGACACTTGTTTAAAATCTCTAATATCTGTTTCAATAAATACAAATGATGCATGAACATAATCAGGTTTGTTTAAACCTAAACCATATACAGTGGTTCCATTGTCTAATAATTGCTTTACAATTGCTTTGCCTATACCTTTACTCACGCCTGTAACAATTGCTACTTTATTATTTAATTCCATATGCTTATATTTGAAGAGCAAAATTAATTCATTTTTATATTGAAATTTGTTTTTAAATATTTAAAATACCTATATACAATTTGTTTAATATATATTATCTCAATTGGTAATAGTCAGGATATTGGAAAATTTGATATTGAACGTAAAACAACATTTCAGAATATTACCGGAAGCTTAAAACCATTAGGTGAGTTTAGTTTACAAGACACTGCTGATATTCCTATATATCATATGCAGCCGTTGCCTTTAAATAAAGAAAATTGCGAAGGCGATTCAAACGAGTTAAAACAACTTATTTCACAAAAAAAACAATATTACCAAAATCAACACAACACTAAAGATATATATACATTAACAGTTGCACCTCCTGAAGTTACTAAGACATTTCTTGCACAACCTGCATCTTCCCAATTTACTCCAAACGACAATAGTTTAGCTGTTAGCAATAGTGGATATATCTTAAGCTGTATCAATTCAAGTTTTTATGTATTTGATACACTGGGTGTAAATTTAAAAAAAGGAAGTTTCAATACCATTATAAAAATTGCTTCATTAGTAGGTGGTTTTTTTTACGACCCACGAGCTATATACGACCCTATCACTGATAGGTTTTATATGGTTGTTTTATATGGTCAAAGTCCTTCAAACTCAAGCTTGATTTTATGTGTAAGTCAAAGTAATAATCCTTCTAATTTATGGAATGTATATGAATTTATAGGCGGATTCGGAAGTAATGATTTGTGGGTAGATTATCCGCAAGTAGGAATATCAAACAATGAGATTTTTATCACAGGGAATTTATTTGATGCATCAAATGTTTTCAAAAAATCTGTGATTCTTCAAATAAATAAAAGTGAAGCAATACAAGGCCAATCAATAAGTTTCAAAACATGGATAGATATAGGCGGCAATCCTTTTAGTTTAAGTCCTGCAACGCCTGCATCGGTTGACCAATTTAATCAAAAAATGTTTTTTGTATGTAATGATGCAGTAGGAGGAAATAAATTATATATATATACTATAAACGAAAATCAAAAAAACAACCCATCTATAAACCGAACTGAAATTATTTTTAATAAGTATAACAAAGCACCTGACGCATATCAAAAAGGCTCAAACGATAAACTAGATCAAGGTGGATGTAGAATAAAAAATGCCTATTTAAAAGATGGACTAATACACACGGTATTTAGTAAATCATCAAGCACTGGTTTTGGATCAGTAGTATATGCTAGAATAGACATGGATAATTATTTATTCGAAACCAAAGAGTATAATGAGAGTGGTGTAGATTTGGCTTTCCCTTCAGTTGCACCAGCTAGCAATAAAAAGAATAATAAACTTGCATATATATATGTATTAGCATCGAGCAATGAAAGGTATCCAGAAAGCAGGGTTTTGTTATTTGATCAAAACATGAACTCCTCATCAACTCAAGTAATCAAACAAGGAGAAGGCTATGTGGATGCACTCACAGGAAATGAAAGGTGGGGAGATTATACAACTATTTTAAAAACATATGAAACCACTAAAGTTTCATTATGGAGCTCAGGAAGTTTTGGTACACTCAATCATAAATTAGGAAATATTGTTTCTTATTTTAATATAGAAAAGGATTCTGCATACTTATTTTCTGAACAATTTAACATTGAAATTTGGCCCAATCCTGTTGAAAATTATCTGAATATAAAATATGAAATACCCTATTCGGTTTCGTTACAAGTAGATTTGGTGAGTATGAATGGCGTTCTTTATAGCGAACTGGATTTAATAAAAGAACTACGAAGTATCAACTTAGTAAAGACATATAGAATACAAGATTTTTCCCCCGGTATATATCTATTAAATATTCACTCAGGTAAAGAAGTTTTAGCAAAAAAAAAGTTGGTTATTTTACCCACTAAATAATTAATACAATATCCTAAAACAAATAGCCAGATTTAAATTTAGTTAGATTTTTTAAAATACGTATTACATTTGCGTATCATATATGACAACAGATATATATCAATCTATTTTAAAAGCAAAAACAAATAAAGTTAAACAAATAGCTTTATTAGTAGACCCTGATAAGTCTGATGAAATGTATATTAACAAACTGATAGCGTTTGCATTAGAATCGAAGGTGGACTATTTATTTGTAGGTGGAAGTTTGCTTACAGAAGGGAAATTTGAAGAATGTATAGAGACGCTTAAATCACAAACTAAGATACCTGTTGTTATTTTTCCTGGAAATAATTTACAAATACATCCATTTGCTGATGCCATTTTATTTTTATCATTAATTTCAGGTAGAAATCCGGATTTGCTCATTGGTCAGCAAGTGAAAGCTGCACCACTTATAAAACAATATGGACTTGAATATATACCAACCGGATATATGCTTATAGATGGAGGAAATATTACTTCAGTTCAGTATATGAGCAATACCACACCTATACCTGCTAACAAACCAGATATAGCTGTAGCTACGGCTCTTGCAGGTCAAATGCTTGGACTAAAATGTATATATATGGATGCAGGTAGTGGTGCTAACAATCACATCAGTGAGCATATGATTAGCAAAGTGAGCGAGCAAGTAGACTTACCAATAATAATTGGTGGAGGAATTAGGACAGCTGCAGATGCTCAAAAAATAGCAAAAGCAGGAGCTGATATAATTGTAGTAGGTAATGCTATAGAAAAAAATGCTGAACTTATATTAGAAATGAGCCTTGCTATAAAAGATTTGGTTTTAAAGCCATAAGCATATGTCTTTTACCAGGCGGACCTTCAAGCCTCTTCACCTCAAGTCCAGATGATAGCAAAGCACGTTTCACGCTCCCTTTAGAACCATAAGTTGTGAATACCCCTTTGGGTTTAAGAATAGAAGCTAGTTGTTCAAATACGCTGTCTTCCCAAAGTTCTGGTTGCGATTTTGGACCAAATGCGTCATAATAGATTACATCAAAAGTTTTTGAGTTTTGATGTAGAAATGAAAACAAATCAATGTTTATTTTATGCAGTGAAAAATGCTTAGTTAATTGATATACAGTACCCCAAGGAGTATTAAGAATAGACATATGAAGGTTGTTTTTAGAAATATTATCAATGATACTTTGTGGTAATGGATACGTATCTATTGCAGTATATATAATTTCAATTTGATTTAATGTTGCAAACTCGCAGCTCAACAAAGCATTGAGGCCAGTACCAAATCCCATTTCAAAAATCTCAAGTTTATTAAAACCATTTTCATTTGCTATTGACAATCCATTTTTTATAAAGACATATTCTGACTCTGCCAAAGCACCATGTATAGAATGATAGGTAGAATCAAACAACGAACTATATATCGTATTTGATCCGTCATCAGTTTTCTTTATTTGATAATTTTCCATAGAAATAAAAAACTCCGTTTGTGATATATCAAACGGAGTTTTTTGTATAAAATTTTGATATTATTTTCTGTCTCCAAAAATTCTCAACAAAGCTAAGAAAATATTGATAAAGTCTAGGTAAAGTTCTAAAGCTGCAGAAAGTGAAGCCTTTAAAGAAGACTGTGAACCAGGAACAACTTGCATACTATAGTCTTTAATTTTTTGCATATCATAAGCAGTTAGTCCGGTAAAAATTATAACAGCAATACAACTAGTTATATAACTCATAGTAGAGCTGCCAATAAACATATTAATAACGCTAGCTATTACAAGACCTAGAAGAGCCATCATAAGCAATGACCCCATTTTAGTTAAATCTGTTTTGGTTGTATATCCAAGCACAGCCATTAAGCCAAATAAACCAGCTGATGCACCAAATATTGTGATGATACTACCCAATTGATATATTAAGAATATAAAACTAATGCTGATACCCATACATAATGAAAACAATAAAAACATACCAACATTTAAAGCATAGCTACCTTTTTGTAGGGTAAAGCCAATTACAAAAACTAAAATCAAAGGCGAAAACATAATAATTTTTCCGAATAATGTAAGTCCTGTTTCACCAATTAACATGGATAATAATGCAGGGTCATGACTAAAAAACCAAGCAGCTAAACCTGAAATACCTAAGGCTGTTGCCATCCATGAGAATACTTGAGCAATAAATGTTTTAGAAGCAGTTTGAGACTGTTGTTGTAAAATTTGAGGATTAAAATCGTTGTTCATTTTATTATTTTATTGATTGTGCAAATAACATATATTTTTAGTTAGTTTATATATTATTTTTTTTGGGTTCAATACTTATTCCATATATAGTTTAAAGACAAGTTGTCATATTTAAAAAATAATAAACTAGCTTTGTTAAAAAAAATATTTACATTTGTGCTATAAAATGTTAGATAAACTAAAATATTTTGTTGAGACGAAAGCTTTTGAAATGTTTAGTTTCTTAGGAGAGCGAATGGGAATTGAGTCTAGAAGAATAAGAACATTTTTTATTTACACTAGCTTTGTAACAGTTGGTTCTCCCATTATTGTTTTAATAATGATTGCAGGTTTTTGGAAATATTTATTTCAACTAGTTATAGGAGCAAGAGGAAAAAAGAAAATTTGGGATTCTTAGTTCGTTATTGTATGGTCCAAGTTTCTTTACCAGCAATAAGCTTATCTAAATCACCTTTGCCATAGGTATCAATTGTGTATTGAATTTGAGCGTTCAAACCATCTTCATAGGTTGGTCTGTTTTGTCTATAAAAAACACCAAAAGGTCTTGGCAAGTGCCCTTCTTTAGAAGGATCATCAAAGAAACGAGCTAAAATATTGCCTTTCACTTGGTCTGTTTCATCATGAATCCATAAATCGTTTGCTGAGAATCCATTGTTTAAATCGACCACCTTGGGTTTAAATCCATCTAGAATAATTCCTTTATCGTTATTTTCACCGAACAAAAGAGGTTGACCGTCTTCAACCATTAAAGTTTCAAGTTTTTTTGATGATTTTTCGGTAAATATTTCAAAAGCACCATCGTTAAATACATTACAATTTTGATAAATTTCTATGAGCGACGTGCCTTTGTGGTCATAACCTTTTCTTATAACATTTTGCAAATGTTTTGGGTCTCTATCCATGCTTCTGGCTACAAAAGTTGCATCAGCACCTAAGCTTAAAGCAGCAGGGTTGAACGGATGGTCTATTGAACCATAAGGTGTTGATTTTGTAATTTTACCTTCTTCAGAGGTAGGTGAATATTGTCCTTTGGTTAAACCATAAATTTGGTTATTAAAGAGCAATATATTTACATCTAAATTTCTTCTAAGTAAATGTATAAAGTGGTTTCCACCAATAGAAAGAGAATCTCCATCGCCAGTTATTATCCATACACTAAGTTCAGGTCTGCTAGCTTTAAGACCCGTAGCAATAGCAGTTGCCCTTCCATGAATACTGTGCATGCCAAAAGTGTCCATATAATAAGGGAATCTAGAAGAGCAACCAATTCCAGAAATAAAAACAAATTCTTCTTTCTTTCTACCCAAATCAGGCATAACAGTTTGAACTTGTTTGAGTATAGAATAGTCGCCACAACCAGGGCACCATCTAACATCTTGGTCGCTAGCAAAATCTTTAGGAGATAGCTTTGGGGCAGTTTGATCTATTATTGCATTCATTTTATGGGGTGCAAAAATACAACACATACTTGAAGAAATAGTTTGAATAAAAACGAACGTATATATTTTTTTGTTTTTTTGTCAATTTATTGTAATATTGCCAAACTAATATGAATAATAATCACATGAAAAAAACAATTTTACTTTCATTTTTAACAGGAGCTGTTTGGTTAACTTTTGAAACTTTTAGTGCCATTTCAAATGCGGGCGGGCCTCCACTAGGCAAAACTGGTGCTCCAGGAGAAGGATTATGCACAGAGTGCCATGCTGACAATGCTGTAAACTCTGGAAGTGCTGAAGTTAAAACAGACTACACTTATAATGGATCAAATGATACTACTTATAATCCAGATTTAGGAGCTAATTCTTATCAAACATTTTCTACTTTAGTTGAAACTGGAAGTGCTTCAACTGGGATAGAAATGACTATGGTAGATGAAAAAGGAAACGGAGCAGGAGAATTTAGTCCTAATAACACAAACAAAACAGCAGTAGGACTTAGCAACGGTAGAAGTTATTTTTATCACATCAAAAAAGCAAATCAAAACGCAGGTGCTAATGACTGGGGTGCAACATGGACTCCGCCAACAACCAACAAAGGTGTATTAACTCTATATACTGCATACAATGGTTCAGATGATGATGGAACTAGCAGTGGTGATTTTATTTACACTACTTCAAAGAAAATTTATCTTTCTCCAGATTTTAGTGGCGTAGAATGGCAAAAAAACAATGCTATGAAATTAGCAGTTTTCCCAACAACTGTTTCTAACGAAATTAATTTTAATTACACAAATACCAAAGACCAACAAATTGCTATTGAACTTATTGACATAAATGGAAACAAAGTTCATACGTTTATGAATATGAATCAACACCAAGGCGAAAACAACCTTAAATTTGACATGCCTAAAGTTGCAAGTGGTTTGTATTTTGTGAAAATTACAGCAGGGGCTCAACAAACTACTAAGAAAGTGTTTGTATTGTAGTATTAAAAAAATATCATTAAAAGCAGACTTTGTAAATCAAAGTCTGCTTTTTTATTAGAAAGCATGATGATTAAAAAACTAGCAACCATTATTTTATTTTGTATTGTGCATGTCACTCAAGCTCAATCAAAAGACAGTATTCAAATTTCGCAGGTACTAAATAACCAACTCAAAGCATGGAACGATGGATCTATTGAAGGATTTATGCAAGGTTATTGGAAAAGCGACGAATTAAAATTTATAACCAAAAAAGGTGTAACACTTGGATGGCAAAAGGTTTTTGAAAATTATAAAAAAAGTTTCTCTACAAAAGAATTGATGGGTAAACTTTTATTTAATGTAGACAATATTTCAAAAATGACAAAGAACACTTATTTAGTGACAGGAAAATGGGTGGTTGATAGTAAAGAAGGCCCTAAAAATGGCTATTTCTCGCTTATCTTTAAAAAAGTAAGAAATGAGTGGTTAATAATTGTAGATCACACATTTTAAGAATTTTACAATTATTTTCACAAATTGTTTCACAGTTTATAAACATTTGATTACTTTTGCAGCCCAATTTTTATTAATTAATCAAATGAAATCAGTTGCAATGTTTGGCGAAAAGCGTAGCTCTATCGGCAAAAGAAATTCTAAAGACTTACGTATAGAAGGTAAAGTTCCTTGCGTATTATATGGTAACAAAGTTGAGCCTATACATTTTTTTATATATGCTTCAGACTTTACAGACATAGTTTATACTCCTAATACTTACACTGCAAAGTTGACAATTGATGGTCAATTACACAGAGCTATTATTAAGGATGTACAATATCATCCGGTAAATGAATCAATAATCCATGCTGACTTCATGGAAATAAGCGAAGACAAGCCAGTAACTTTAGATATCCCTGTAAAGGTTGTCGGAAACTCACCTGGTGTTCGTGCAGGAGGTAAATTAGAAAAGAAAATAAAGAAGCTTAAAGTTAAAGGTTTAATCAATGATATGCCTGACTTTATAGAGGTAAACATTGATAACGTTGAGTTAGGTAAATCAGTGAAAGTTAGTGAAATGAAAGCTGATAAATTTACATTCTTAGATGCTACAGCAAATGCTATTATTTCTGTTGTTGCTACACGTAATTCACGTCAAGAAGCTAACGCTGCTAAATAAGTTTAAGAATATTACATTATTATAAATTTTAAAAACGGGTACTGAAAAGTGTCCGTTTTTTTTATTTGCAAATTTTTGGCATTCCTTCTAAATCAATTTCAGCTCCAAACCAAACTACAGCATAGTTTCCATAAACAGAAATACCCATAGCTTTCCACTTCATAGACTTCCATATATCTTTGTTACATATTACTGCATTATGACCCTTGCTTTTTTTCCATAAATCTAAAGCCATTTCTGCAGTCATTTTATCAGAATAGTAAGTTGCTATCTCAAATCCATCAGCTTTGTATCCAGCTATTTCTTTTGGTTTAGACCACATACAAGGACCTTCATTGCCCCCTTTATAACAACAACCTTCCCATTTATCACCTTTGCTCCAACTATGTAAATTGCAAGGTGGTTTGTCAGGATGGTTTATAGATAAATCTATATTGTGTGTAATAGCAACTTTACTTAAAGATTTTGATAAAGGTATGCTATCTAAACCCAAAGTTTTTCTATAGCTATTGATTAATTTATACAATTTTAAGTCTTCTTTAGTTATACAAAACTCTTCTTTTACTGAAACTATTTTAAATTGTTTAGAGTTGATAAAGCTTAATAAGGCAAAAGATGTAATTAAAATTAAAAGGAGTTTTTTCATAACTAATATTTGATTTGTCTATATAACTCAAAAACATCTCCATTTATTTCAACTTGAGTATCTATTTCAAGAATAGCTATTTCAGCATAGGCTATAAATTCATTAAATCTGATTTCTAAATCTGAAATATGATTTACATAAAAATATTTAATTCCAAAAGAATGTGCTGAAATCTGGATGCTTCTTTGTCGGGGCATCGCAAAAAGTGGCTCAACTTCTGGTTGGTTTGAAGGGCCATCAATCAATCTAAAAATGCCTCCTCCATGGTTATTGAGAACAATAACTTTTAAATTATTAGGAAAATGATTTTGCCAAAAGGCATTTATATCATAAAAAAAAGAAATATCACCAGTAATCAATAAGTGTTGCTCTTTGGGTTGATCTATAGCAAAGCCAATAGCAGTAGAAGTAGAACCATCGATTCCACTTGTACCTCTATTACAAAACACTTTTTGATTTCCTTTAAAAAAAATCTGCCCCCATCTAACGGGCATACTATTAGCCAAGTGAACTATATATGACTCAGGTATAGAATTAAAAACAAACCGCATAGTTTCAAACTCACTAAACCCTGACCTAGAAACTAAAGAATTTATAGCAGAACACGCTTTTTCTTCAAATTGTTTCCATTCATTTAAATAAGTTGGATTCGAAATAAACCCTGATAAGTACTTTTTAAAAAACGAAATTTTACTACCCTTATAAAAATAATTAGCAGTGGAGGTACATTCTGCAATTTCGCCATTTGATGAAATGTATATATGAGGAATATCTTTTAAAGTAGAGATATAATTCTTCAAAATTTTAGAAACCAATCCTCTACCAGAGGATATAATAAGATCTGGTTTGGTTATAACATTCCCATATTTTCTAATAATAGCTTCAAAAGAATAGATGTTGTTAGTGGAGTATAGGTTAGAGGTTATATCAGCTAAAATAGGTATGCTTAAGCTCTTCATTAACTCTTCAAATTCATCATCTTTGTTATCTCTTGCGGCAATGTATAATATATTCTTATCAAACAAGTTTTGTTCGAATTTATCAGCGAATTCAGGATTGTTTTCAATTAAATGAACATCATATACTTGCGGATAATGAAAAGGGTCATGGTTAGGATAGAAAGGTTCTTCAAAAGGTATATTGATGTGAATTGGACCTTTTTTAATATTCTTAGTTGTATTAAAAAGGTCAATTAAATTTGACTCAAAGCTTGAAAAGTTATCACTATTTATATTTGATGGAGCTTGATAAAAACCGATGACATGAGGCTCAAATACATGAGATTGCACAATAGTTTGACCTTCATATATATTAAGTTGATGTAAAGGTCTATCAGCAGTAATAATTATTAATGGGGTGTGGCTATAAAAAGCTTCAGCTATTGCTGGGTAAAGATTAACAACCGCTGTTCCAGAAGTTACAATAATAACAACAGGAGACTGAGAAGACTGAGATAAACCTAAGGCTACAAAACCAGCAGAGCGTTCATCTATAATTGAGTGGCAAGTAAATTTATTAAACCTGCTAAAAGAAAATGTCAATGGTGCAGATCTAGAACCACTACAAAAAACTATATGCCTAACACCATATGCATAACACCAAGCGGGCAAATAATTTAGTAGGTTATAATCAACAGCCATATTTTATGTGCAAATTTGCGGAATGAATTTTGAACTCTTGCATTAAATGAAAAAGATTTTTTTCTTACTTTTAATTTCAACAAAAATATATACATCAAATATATATGCTGAAAAGATTATTTCAACCGGAGCTGTATTATATGATATGAACTCTAGAGCTTCATTGGTATCGTTAGCAGGAAATATTAGTGTAAATACTGGAAACATAAATAAAGGTTTTTTTCCCATCATGATTTGGATAAAGTGCAATAAAAAAGATATAGTAGATGATAATTATATTAGAAGAGGAAGAAAACTATATGATACATCAAGCAATTATGTAGGATATTCAAGAGAAAATATATATATACAAAGAAGAACAATAGACAGAGAAGACACCATTTTTATTGAACTATTGGGGATGGTAGATGAATTTTCAATTGAAGTTAAAAGCATTGTTGAATATGATTTGAACACCATTTTCAAGCTAAGAAAAAAAGAATTGGTATACGATGACTTTATATTTCATTTAAACAATTTCGCATATATAGATGGCAAAGGAGAAGGAAACTTTACTTCAAAAATATATATGGATGGAGGTGTTGATAATTTCAATGACAAATACAGGCTTATTTTGGTGTTTATAAAACAAGATTTAGCAGCAATTTTATATACAAGAGAAATTAATGTGCCTTATTATGAGTCAAAAGCATTGTCTATGCCTTATAAAATTTATTATATGAAAAAATTAGTAGATAAGGAAAAACTTGAGTTAGCTAAATTATATTTACCACAGTCAAAGCCTTAATTATCTTACTTTTTCAATTCAAGTTCTTCTTGAAAATTTATTTCAAAATCGTCAGCAGGGATTATTTCTTCTTCAGTAGTATCAGGAACATTTTTATATTTTCTTAACAAATTTTTAGCCGGCCCCGTAAGTTTAATTTCAGTATTAAGCATAGCAGTATCAGACTCATCCAATAATTTTCTTCCTGCCATAATTCTACTTAAATTCTTTATATATCTTTCCATATGTGGTTTTAATGCTGCAGTAGTATCATTAAAATTCCACATAAAGCCTTTAGGTCTTGGGATTATAGCAGATAAATATATAGCCTCAGGCAAAGTGATATCAAATGCACTTTTATTAAAATAAAAATTTGAAGCTTGACCTATTCCATATATACCAGGCCCCCACTCTATCATATTTAAATATACTTCAAACATTCTTTGTTTGCTAGATACGTGGTTGTTTTCGATAAGCCAAACCAAAAGCATTTCTTCAAATTTTCTAGTCATTGTTTTTTGTCGGCTTAGAAAAACATTTTTAACCAATTGCATAGAAATGGTACTAGCACCTCTAGCAAATCTTTTTGAAATATAATTTTGAGCAATACTGCCTCTTATAGATTCCATTACAAATCCTTTATGGCTATAAAAAGAAGGATCTTCAGAACTTAATACTGCATTTTTTAAGTAAGGCGAAATGTCTTCTATCGATATATAATTGGGGTTTGCCTCACCTAATTCAAATGATCTTTGTGGTTTTCCATACTCATAAGGTGTATAAGTAAAGCTTCCATTTATTTTGGGTAAATAAGCTGCACCCCAACTTTTAACTTTGAAATTATTTGTTCTTAATTCGCTATCAAATTTTACATCTCTAGGACAAGTATCATTCAGTTCACAAAACATATGATAAGATAATATACCTTCTGCTTGAATACCGTTTAAGCTTTCAAACATCCCATCAGGTAATGAGTTAAAAAAGTCTTGGGCCTTCATATCAGGAGTACTTACTTTTAATGTATATAATTTGAATGGGTTTTTTTGATATTTAACAAATGGGTGTAAGACTATTTTATTGACTGAAATAGAACTGCTGCTATCAAGAGTGAAAAAGTTTTCACCAACAATAAAATTAAATTCACCTGTACCACTATTTACTTTTATATCATGATCAGCTAAACGTTTATGATTCATAACCAAATTGGTATATGAAGCAAAACAATTTATTTTAAGTTCATCACTGCTATAATCTATATCTTCTAAATTGAGTTGAACTAAATCAGCACCAAGAATCAAGTTATACTTTTCGTCTACAACTGGTAAATACATTTTGCTATGGTCTTTTGCATACATCTTAACATCCGACCTCATATCTGTAGTAGAAAGTGAACCTTTAACAATCCAATTTTGAACCAAAGTAGGAGTTGAAAATCCAATATTAGCATTTAATACTTCCTCATTTAAGCTAGTATTATCAAAAAAGAATTTATATATTTTATCTGAATTTTTATAAAAAATATTAAAATGGTTAAGTTTAAAATCTGATGGAATTTGAGCCATCATTTTATTAATTATTTTATAAGCTGATTTTGCAAAATTTGCTTCTTTTTTATCTAAATCAATTTCTTGTGTGCTTTTTTCTTTTTGAAGAAAATTACTAAAGTTACTTGTTAAAGAATCGTACCTTATAAGGTTTATTTGACCGTCATTTAAACTTAAAGCAGACAACCTTAAGTTTCCAAAAAACAAAGGAAAAATCTTTATAGAAGCTTCCATTTCGTTTAACGACAAAAGTGTATCAGTGAAATTAGGTTTTAGTGAAATTTGTTTAAATTTAACTGAACTAAAACTAGTAAAACTGTACTCTTTTATAGCGAGAGTAGTTTGATATTTTTGATACACTTTATGTTGAACTTTATTAATGGCCCAATTCAGAATATCATTTTTAAAAATAAAAAAAAGCAACAGAAAAACGCTAAAAACAAGCACAACAGAAACCCCAAATATTTTAATCCATTTAAAATACTTGGGGTTTAGTTTTTTACCGCTGAGTTCGTAGCGATTTTTGTTTTTTCTCATGTATTAATAAGAAAAATATTAAACAGTCATAATTTCTTTTTCTTTAGAAATAAGCATTTGATCAACTTTGTCAATATGTTTATCAGTTATTACTTGAATTTTAGCTTCACAATCTTTAATATCATCTTCACTTACATTATCTGCTTTTAATTTTTTAGCTCTTTCGTTCGCATCTTTTCTGAGGTTTCTGATAGCTATTTTACCTGATTCACCTTCTGCTTTTACATTTTTAACTAACAACTTTCTTCTCTCTTCAGTCAAAGGAGGAATAGTAATTCTAACGACCACGCCATCATTTTGTGGATTTAAACCAATATTTGCTTCAACTATAGCTTTTTCAATAGCATGAATTGAGGTTTTATCAAAAGGAGTAATAAGTATTGTTCTAGCATCGGGAGCTGTGATACTTGCTAAGGCTGTAAGAAGCATTTCAGCACCATACATTTCAGCATGTAAGCTATCAACCATAGCTGGCATGGCTTTACCTGCTCTTATTTTGCTAAACTCATTTTCAGTGTGAATTACAGCTTTATCCATGGCTGTAGTAAGTTCGTCTAAAACTTTTTTTGTTAATTCGCTCATAATTATTTAAAATATATTATAGTTTATGATTGGTGGGTTACTAGTGTTCCTACACTTTCGCCTTGTATTAATTTTTTTAAGTTACCTTTTTGGTTCATGTCAAAAACCATGATAGGCAAATTGTTTTCTTGACATAAAGTTATGGCTGTCAAATCCATCACATTCAAACCTCTTTCGTAAACTTCACTAAAAGTTATCAAATCAAATTTGGTAGCCGTTTTGTCTTTTTCAGGATCTGCAGTATATATACCATCTACTCTGGTTCCTTTAAGTATTACATCTGCTTCTATTTCTACTGCTCTGAGAGAAGCAGCAGTATCTGTAGTAAAATATGGATTGCCTGTACCAGCACCAAAAATCACTACACGCCCTTTTTCTAGATGTCTTATTGCTCTTCTTCTGATAAAGGGTTCACATATCTGTTCCATTTTAATAGCACTTAACAACCTGGTTTTGATTTTCAAAGTTTCTAAAGCACCTTGAAGAGCCATTGCATTTATAACCGTGGCTAACATACCCATATAATCACCTTGGGCTCTATCTACAATACCACCTTGCACCCCTTGCACCCCTCTAAAAATATTGCCACCTCCAATAACTATGGCAACTTGCACTCCTGCATCAATCGCTTCTTTTACTTCATGGGCATATTGTTCTAAAATTTTGGGATCTATTCCATATTGTTGATTTCCCATCAAACTTTCTCCACTTAACTTTAGGAGAATACGATTATACTTGATTGCCATATTAGTCTGCGAATTTCGTTAACTTCTTTATCATAGACAACAATTTGTTTAAATATTACTGAGTTACTTTTTTATTCGCAAAAGATTGGGTTATTTTTTTACTGCAGATTCTTCTTTTAAAGTTTGTTTCACAGTAAAAAATATTCCTAAAGCTAAAGAAAGATATAATATAAGCGAACATAAATAGGCAATTGTTTGGCCTGTTTCAAAAGTTGCTGGTTCGAAAACAAATTCTATTTTATGATTACCAGCAGGTACTTTTAAAGCTCTTAACACATAGTTTGCTCTTGCTTGTTCAACAGGTTTTCCGTCAATAGTTATTTTCCAACCTTTGTCATAAAATATTTCTGAAAACACAGCAACCGCATCGGTATTTGACAGACTTGAATATATTAAATGGTTTGGCTCATACTGTGTAAGTTTGATTTGAGCAGATGAATCTAAAGCATTTTCAGAAACTTCTCCAATTCTCACTTTAAACGAATCGCTCACAACAACTGTTTGTCTTAGGTTAACACCATTTAGGGTATCAATTTCTTGGTCTGCATTTTTAACCCAACATATATTTTTAACTAACCAAGCATTTCCATATTTATATGGGTTTGGTACAGCTTGACCATTAGCAATAAAATATTTAGTATTCATCATATTAAATATTTCCATTTGTCCCATTTTTTGAAGGGTGTCAAGCAATATAGTTGCAGGAATGTTTTGAATATTACCTTGAACCATTCCAATAGGTTGGTCCATGTATGCTTCTCTTAATTCTTGGTATCTTCTAAATTTTGCTCCATGGTAACCACCCACATTTTTATGGAAGTATGAAACAGTGGCATCGTTAAAAGGACTCACATCAAAACTTAGCACTCTGTAGTCAAGTTCTTTGTCTGCTAATATTTGCATATCAGCAGGTGAAGGTGCAATGGCTTGTTCGTTTGAATTTGTTTTCTTTTTAAATTGAGAGTAATTTAAATATCTAACATCTATAAGAGCCAAATCGGCCACTATTAATAATCCAAGAACAACAATTACAGTTTCTTTTTTTAGTTTTTTAGAAATTAATAAATATATAGATCCAATAGACAAGCCAATAAAAACTAGTGAGCGAAAAGCACTGGTTCTGGTCATAGATTCTCTGTCATCCATCAATGCTTGTAAAAAAGGTTGATTGTCTTTAAACTGCGAATCAGAGCTTGAAGTAAAATCTAAGAAAATCCCTGGTAACACTATAAATACAGCACATATACCACCCACAATAGAGATAGCATAAACTATTTTTTTAATTAAAACTTCTTTAGGAATATCTCCATATATAATCTCTTTAAGTGAAAGCAATGCCAGAATAGGAAAACAAATTTGTCCAATCACCATCATCATAGTAACGGCTCTAAATTTATTATACAAAGGAAAATGATCAAAAAACAAATGAGATAATTCAGGCATGTTTTTTCCCATAGATAATAAAAATGCAAGTATAGAAATTCCAAAAAGAGCCCATTTCATTGGAGATTTAATAATAAACAAACCAAGAATACAGAAAAAACAAATAATAGCACCAAAGTATATAGGACCCGATGTAAAAGGTTGGGTTCCATGGTATGTAGGCATTCGTTTAGCATTTTCTAATGGAATACCATTTTGTTGCATATATTTATAAGATTTAGTGCTTTTACCTAATTCACCAGTACTTCCCCCTCCATATACATCAGGAATTAGAATAGTTAAAGGCTCTAAAACACCATTACTCCATTGAGTAGCATAGTCAAAGTCTAAACCACCTGTTTGTTCATTAGCAACTGTCTTATTAGTAAGTTCAGACTTAGCTCTAATAGTATATTTACTATATTCTTCCGTTAATAATAAGTTTGATAAATTAAGCCCGACACCAATCAAAGCACCTGCAATAGCCCCAGAACAGCCAATCATAAAACTTTTAATTCTATTTTGTTTTATAGCCAAAAACAATTCTACTATGCCCCAAATACCAATTATAAATAACAAATAGTAGGTGATTTGAAGGTGGTTTGCATTTAACTGCATTCCAATTCCTAGTATAGCCATAATGAACGCCCAAAGCCAGTTACCTCTAAAAGCTAAATTTACTGCAGCAAGAACCAAAGGAGCGAAAGCAACAGCTAAGACTTTTGTTTCGTGCCCAGCTACTAAGTTTATAAAATTATATGAACTAAAAGCATAAGCTAAAGAACCTAAAATTGCCAGCCATTTATCCACTTTAAATGTTAACATGAGTATATAAAAACAAAGCAACATTAAGAACAAGGATCCAGCAGGATTGGTTATATATAAAACCATGAGTCTGCTTAAATGTGGGGCCTTATTTCCAGAATATTCCATAAAAATTTGATAGGAAGGCATACCTCCAAACATACTATTGGTCCACAGGGTACTTTCTCCAGGGTGGTCTTTTCCGTATTGAATAATCTCTTGAGCACTGCCTTTCCATTGAAGAATATCATGTTGTTGGTCAAATGCTTTCCCTGTAAATTGAGGAAAGAAATATATAATAGTTACTAGTAAAAAAACACCTATTACTGAAAGGTGAGGCCAAAGTTTCTTGAATATTTGATTCATTATTTAGTGTGAAATTAATAAAGCGCGAATATAGGTATTTTTAGTATAACTGAAAATGAGTGGTAAGCCATTTTACTTAAAACTGAAAATATATGAAAGGAACTATTTTGGATGATTTGGTTTGAATAACTAAAAAAATCATCACAAACATGACTATAGATTTTACTAATAAAGGCGACAAAATTAGTTTTTCCTGCAATTTAAACTCATATATATTAGGTGTTAAATGAAATATATAACCAATAAGCATAGCAGCAATAATCAATGGATAGCCCATGATTAATTGTGGTAATATTTGTACATTAAAAACATTTACTATTTGATTTAAAATTTGTTCGACATTCGACATATCTGCAGCTCTAAAAAATATCCAACAAAAGCATATAAAATTAAATGTAATAAACCAAGATATAAAATTGCCTATATATGTTTGAAAAAAATTATAAAAAATTATATATTTTTCTTTATTCTCTATATATATTTTATGAATTACTAAAGCAGTACCATGCATCCCTCCCCATAAAATAAATTTAATACCAGCACCATGCCACAAACCTCCAATAAGCATAGTAAGCATTAAATTTATATACGTTCTGATTTTACCTTTTCTGCTCCCTCCTAATGAGATATATAAATAATCACGTAACCACGATGAAAGTGATATATGCCATCTTCTCCAAAACTCAGTTACATGTAAAGATTGATAAGGTGAATCGAAGTTTTTACTTAAATGAAAACCGAACAATAATGCGATACCTATGGCCATATCTGAATAACCTGAAAAATCGCAATAAATTTGAAGAGCATAACCATATACACCAAGCAAGTTTTCAATACCAGAGTAAAGCATTGGATTTTCAAATATCCTATCAACAAAATTGATACTTATATAATCAGAAACTATTGATTTTTTAAACAAACCTATACATATGAGAAACACTCCTTTACCTAGCATTTCTTTTGTAACTAATGGCGTTTTAGTTATTTGAGGTATGAATTCTTTGGCTCTAACTATTGGGCCTGCCACCAACTGCGGAAAAAAGGAAACAAAAAAAGCATAGTCTAAAATATTTTTAACGGGTTTAATCTCATCGCGATATATATCTAATGTATAGCTTAATGATTGGAAAGTAAAAAAGGAAACGCCAACAGGTAAAAATATATCTAGTTTATGAAACTGACCTGATGTGATATAACAAAATGATTCGTATAAAAAATTGGTGTATTTAAAATATGCTAAGAGTCCAAGGTTTAACAGTAAACTAAAGACTAACCATGCTTTTCTTTTGAGTGGAGCAGAGGATTTAAAAATTAAATTTGCTAAAAAGTAATCTACTAGTGTAGAACCAACTAAAACCAAAAAATACCAACCACTTGATTTATAATAAAAAAATAAGGAGAAAACAACTGTATATATTATTTTAGAAATATGTTTTTTATATACAAGTTGAAATCCAATTAGAAAAAAAGCAAATAAAAATAAAAACAAACCAGTACTAAATATAAGTGGCTCATTTTGATGATAAGTTAAAAGGTCGTTAATCTTCTGAAACATATTTATCTTGTATTGTTTTTAAACAAATAATAAGAACTCATTAAAGCATCGTATAATAAATCTCCTTGTAACTTATATCCTTTGATAGATTGATGTACCTTGTCTTTGCTAAACAATCCATTTCTTATCCAATGATAACTAGATTTTTTTCCACCAGCTATTTCGTATAAATCCCAGAGCATAATGTTCTTGTTTGAAGCTACTTGGTTCCAGGCTTGTGCCACCCTGCCTATATGAGGGTTGGGTCTATTCCATTTAAACGACTCGAGCGGGGTGGTTATGACAAGTGGGGTATTGTATGTATACGTTTGAACCATTCGAATAAAACTATCAATATGAGTAGCAAACTCATCATTTGTTTTTTTATAATCTTGTCCTTCGTTGGTGCCTAGTGATACTATAATTAAATCGGGTTTAAGAGTATATATATCTTCAAAAACTTGAGTATTATTTAAATAATGAAAAGCTTGAATTCCGTTAACGCCAATATTATGCACAGCCACACCAGGCTTGTTGTTGTAGGCTACTATACCATGTAATATAGTTTCTCCTCCAGCAAATAAAAGACTGTCATTCCCTATTCCCCATTTACAAGTAGGGTTTTCAAAATTTACCACACTATATTTTTCATGATTGGTTTGGTTTAGTATATATTCTTTCCCATTGGTCCAATCTTGAATTTTCAATTGAAAACCCATATTTTGTTTGTTGTGAAACACTAAAATTTTATGTGTAGCATTTGAATCAGGTAAGGCACAATTTTTCATTTCGAACAATATATAGTCCTCTACATTAGTAGATGAAACACTATAAGCTGCCAAGCCATTGGTATTGTTCTTAATGGGAAGTATGGCTTTATTGGCTAGCCAAATTCCACCAAATGAGTTTTTATAATCTTGAGGTCCATTTGTTTTTGCTGACTTATAAGGAAACATGGTACCCCTTCCAGCATTTCCAAACCTGCATTGAAATAACCTTCTCAATTCACCTGTGATATAATCAGCTTGTATATGTGAATCGCCTATATGAAATATATTTACCACTTCATTGCTGCCATTTTCTATTCTTAGTAATTTTGCAAATAATGAATCGAGTTGGTTGCTATTGCTAATATTGTTCTTTGCAAGTTTCACAAATGGATACTCGCATAATAGGGTATCTTGAGCTTTTGCAGAAGTAACTATCATGCAAATAAAAAGTAAATAAAATTTATAGATTTTCTTTTTCAATATTATTTTTTTTAATTTCATCAACCATATGGCTTATAGCTTTTGCCATATTAACACCTACAAAATGTCCACCTTTAAAAGTAAGATGCGTATAGTCTTTATTAGCCATATTGTGATCTACAAAATATAACATACTGCCTTCACCACCCATTGCATCAAACAAGTTATAAAATAAAAAGTGATTATCAGTAGCCATTTTCTTTTGAACTTCTAAAAGCTCAACTATGCCATTCATTGTACCGTTTTTGTTGCCTCTATCGCTCACACTCATCAATACTTTAGGGCAGTTTTTAAAAGCTGTATTAAATTGTTTTAACACAGGCTTCATACCTCTGCTATACCAATCGTAGTTAGTATAGTCTTCATTGGCTACATTCAACCCATATTGTAAAATTACGAGGTCATACTGTAGCAATGAATCCATTAGCATATATGTTCTAGTTTTAACAGCTGACAATCCAATACCTGAATTACCACGCATAGAAAAATTATCGACTAAAATACCTTTGTTTTTCTTTTCGATACTCACACCGTAGAATGCTAAATTACCCAGTTGTTCAGCAATGATCTTCACCTTATTGGTTTTAGGGATTTCAAGAGTCAACATTTGAATTTCGGGAGAAATTTCAAGCATATATTCTTTGTTATTGACTGTAATTTTTTCACCACTAGCTCCAGTATATATAATTTTTACCAAATCAAAAGAATCTAAACCTTTTCTTTTGCTAGCGTGATAATTAACCCAGCTGCCATTAGCTGGGATAAAGGAGTATCCACTAATGCCTAAATTGGCTTTAGCTCTGGGTTTATCTATAATGCTATATGTTTTCCAATCTTTAGAAAACGAATGTTGAATGGTAATTCTATAACCAGCAACTTGAGATGTTATGGGCATATATCCAATTCCACTATAGCCATATATATGTTGCAATGTATCTCTGAGATCGCCAGTCACCATATCACCTTCTACAAACGAGTCGCCAAAAAAAGCAATTCTAAAAGGCTTTTCGTTATTTATATATTTTTTAATTGATACTGCTAATTGAGCTAAAGATGCAGAGTCGTTGGCTATATTTTCAATAGACGTAATTGAGTCTAGATAGAAATTGAGCGTTTTATTTGGGTTCTGTTTTGCGTTGAGATTGCTAGTGCTTATTGATTTTTTTGAAAGCTTAGATTTTTTTGAGGAAGTTTCCATTAAATCAGACAAGATATTAACTTCTTTGAAGCCAAGAGATTTATATAGAGAAGTGGGTAGTAAACTCAAACTTATAAAACATGTAAGCATGCTACAAATAAGAATAGCAGATTGGCCTATGTAATTTTTGTTCAAGTTCATAAAAAATGAGAGAACAAAAAACGAGTTTTAATGATAAAGTTAAATGAGGCAGAATACACAATGTGTGAATAACAGCATTAAAATGTCGTTTTTTATTGACAGAAAAACTACAATAAAGAACTTAAAAAAAGTAGGGTAAATTTAAGAAACATCGAAGCATCTAAAACAAGTTCAAAGATTTTAACTTTACATAAAGAAGGAGACTGGAACAATAATATTGCAGTAGAAAAATCTATAACAGCCATAATTACCCCATATTGTGCAGATACATTTAAACTCGTAGCAATACCCATCAAACCTAGCGGTATGGCTAGATAAGACACTTTGTTTCCGAATACAGTGGGAAGTGTGGCTAACTTATCTTTTATATCTATACTTTGGTGGCTAATATCAAAAGCCAATGAAATCATTGAAACAAATACCAACCGATTGAGCAACACAGAGTATAATACTTCACTGTTCCAAAAATTAAGTTTTATAGGTAATATAACTGTGGCAGCAGTCCAAACATATACTATTAAAATAGTTTTGATAAAAGGGATATGGCGAAGAGAAGTTCCAAAAACAGGAATAGAATAAGCAACACCAATTAAACACAAATGACCAATAAATAAAAGTTTTTCATATTCTAAATCAGAAACAAACCACAAGCAAAAAATTAAAGACAGAAAACCGATAATGGCATTGATGTAAAAATAACTGCTTTTAGGAATGCTTTTTTTAACAAGGCTTGGCAATATTTGAATCAAATTATACAAACCTAATGTAGCTAGAACAATGAATAATAGTTGGTTAGGAATTAAATAAATATCAATATTTAGGTGATAACAACTTTCGGCATATAAGAAACCAGCCCCTAAAGCCGTGAATAAATAGGTATGTGTTAAGAATTTTATCAAAAGTTGTGCAAATATAACAACAGCTATAAAGCAAATTTGTGTTTTAATTGAATAAAAATATGAAAAACTATAATGCCTTTTTTGAAACCGAGTTGAAGAGAATGAATGATGCACAAAAACAGGCAGTTGAAAGTACTGAAGGGCCTGTAATGGTGATAGCAGGACCAGGAACTGGAAAAACACAAATATTAGCTGCTCGAATTGGGTATATATTACAAAACAGCGATTTACAAACTTTTCCTGAGAATATACTTTGCCTCACCTATACTGAAGCTGGAGCGATAGCCATGAGACAAAGGTTGATTAGTTTTATAGGAACAGAGGCCAATAAAATTTCAATATTGACATTTCATTCGTTTTGCAATCAATTAATTCAGCAGTACTCAGATTATTTTGGTCATGATGATTTAAGAATGATTACACCTATTGAAGAACTTTTGCTCATCAGAGAAATAATTGACAAACTAGAAAAAAACAATCCACTTAAAAGATATACAGGCGATGTTTACTATGATGCAAAAAGATTGCTTTCTTTGTTTAAGCAAATGAAAAAAGAAGACTGGTCGAGCCAGTTTATAGAAACTAAAATTGAAGATTATCTAAAAGAAATAGTTGAAAAGCCTGAACAATATCCGCAGTTTTATTATACCAGAAAATATAAAGATAAAAACAAAGGTGACATCAAAGACAAAGCATTTGAGCTAGAGCAAGAAAAAATGGAGAAGTTAAAAGCTGCATCACTTTTAAGTGAAAAATATATGCAACTTATGGCACAAAAAAAACTTTATGACTTTGATGACATGATATTGTGGGTGCTCAAAGAATTAAAGACAAATGAAACATTTAAAAGTCAGCTGCAAGAGCGTTTTACTTATATATTGGTAGATGAATTTCAAGACACCAATGAATCACAAAACGAAGTAGTGAGTGAGTTGTGCAGCCATTGGGGTATAGATTCAAATATTTTTGTGGTAGGTGATGACGACCAATCTATATACAGGTTTCAAGGAGCCAATATCCAAAATATTATATCTTTTAAACATATATATGAAAGTAATCTCAAAACAATATTATTAAAAGAAAACTATCGTTCAAATCAATCTATATTAGATGCTTCAGCTTCTTTAATCAATAGAAACAATGAGCGTATTATAAACCAGTTTCAAGGAATGGATAAGAACTTGTTAGCTGTGAACAATTCATCGTCAGACAGAGTAGTTGTGACTGAGCTGCCAAATCAAGCTGATGAAATTATATATATTGTTAATCAAATTAAGAAAGATATAGAAAATGGAATACCAGCAAAAGATATAGCAGTTATATACAGAAACAACAAACAAGCAGAAGAACTTGCAAAATATCTTGACTACAGCAAAATTCCCTTTTCGTTAAGAAAAAGGCTAAATATTTTACAAGAACCGTTTACTAAAAAGCTTATCTATTTACTTAAATATATCATTAATGAAAATGACAAACCATATAGTGAAGATGATAAATTATTTAGGCTTTTGCAATTTGATTTTTGGCAACTAAAAGACATCAACGAGCCTGCAAAACTTTTGTTAGCATACAATATAGAAAACCATGGAAAGAAAGAAGATAGAATTCCTTTTAGAAAATATATACAACAGTTAAATGCCAATAATAAGGCTGATTTATTCAGCAGCAACCAAACACAGGTTCAGCATATTGTTACTTTACTCGACTCACTTATACAAGATGTAAATAATCATTCATCACAAGAGTTTTTCGAGCATTTTATAAATA
Source organism: Bacteroidota bacterium (assembly GCA_947460345.1). GTDB lineage: Bacteria > Bacteroidota > Bacteroidia > UKL13-3 > UKL13-3 > CANHGM01. The sequence continues at coordinate 46,584 of CANHGM010000015.1, forward strand.
AAGTAGGCTTGATACCCTATTTGTTAAAAAACACAGATAAAACTTTTTTACTCGAACAGTTAAGGAGTTTGTTTGATACCATTATAAGAGAAAGTGAAAGAAACAAGCATATGCAGATAGAGCAAATTCTGGAGCAATTGCACTTGATGCAGCAACTTGATTTGCCTATTGAAATAGAAAGAATTATATATAGAGGAGAAGGTGTTTCGCTCACAACGGCACATAGCAGCAAAGGTTTAGAATTTCATAGCGTATATATGCTAGGCAATACACATAAAGAATGGTCTTCGGGTAACAACTATGGTTTTTCATTACCGCCCAATTTGTTTCAAAGAATAGGTGTATTAGATGAAAATGAAGAACAACGAAGACTTTTTTATGTTGCGATGACAAGGGCAAAACAAAAATTATATATCACCTATCATACTGAAAACTTTGATGGAAAAAAACAAGAGCCATGTATATTTATTCATGAATTGATTGAAAACACAAAAGACGTAGTAGTATTCAAAGAAAAAATTGACGAGGCTGATGCGGTAGATTTTCAGATGGTGGTGATGCAGCCAATAGAGCTAAAAGAACTGCCTGAAATGCACAACCCTATTGTGAAAAAGTTTATGGATAATTTATCGATAAGTGCTACCCAAATGTCGTCATACTTAGAATGTCCTAGACAGTTTTATTATAACTATGTGTTAAAAGTGCCAGCTGCAAAGCAAAAAGCTTTGGTATTTGGGAATGCAGTGCATGCAGCTTATGAAAATTTATTTAAGAAACTAAAAGAAAACAATAATGAGTTTTTACCAGTTGAATATATGTTAAGCGTGTTTAAAGCTAGAATGTATCAAGATGAGGGAGCATTTTCAGATGCCGATTTTAAACGATATATAGAACATGGCGAAAATATTATTACTAACCATTACAACTATTATATACAAAGCTGGAATAAAATTGTAACTGCTGAAAGAAGAATGAGGGCTGTGGTCTATGGCGGTATTCCAATTACAGGTTTTATTGATAAAATTGAGTTTGATGGAAACAAGGCATTTGTTGTTGACTATAAAACTGGAAAGCCTTCTAACGCTCTCGATAAATTTAAAAAACCTCAAACGGTAGCTGATAAATCAATTGCTAAAAAACATGAATTGTATGGTGGAGATTATTGGAGACAAGCCGTGTTTTACAAAATATTATTAGAACATGATTCTATAAAAGCCAATAGTTGGATATTTGCGGGTGCTGAGTTTGATTTTATTGAACCTGATGCTAAAACAGGCGTATATATAAAAGAACAAATTATCATCGAAAAAGAAGATGAAGAGTTTGTATCAAGTTTAATTAAAGAAGTTTACACTAAAATTAAAAACTATGAATTTGATCAAGGTTGTGGTGAATGTGAATGGTGTGATATGTTAAAATAATATATGTTTGTTTAATGAAGAAAGTCTATGCATTAATAATATGTGTTTGCATATATATGTTGTTTATAATTGCTTGTAAAGAAAACAACAAACCCACAATTGAACAAGATTTTTGCAGCAATATACACCGCAATGATTCGACAAGTTTGTCAAAAGAGCTTGATTCACTTGCTGACTTGATAAAAAACAAAACAGGAGTATATGTGCTAGAAGATGGCGGAACTTCTATGGTTGCAAGGGCATGGCTTAGTGAATATGCAGAAAAAACAATAGATATACAGTATTTCATATTTTCTACAGACAATGTAGGTTTGATAGCCTGTGACTATATAGTAAGAGCTGCAGATAGAGGAGTAAAAGTAAGAATTTTAGTTGATGACATAATGGTTGAAGCCAGTGGTAAAGAACTACTCACTATGGATGCACACCCAAATATAGAAATAAAAGTATATAACCCAGGTGTGAATGTTGGAAAAAATATATTTAGCAAACTAAAAAAATATACTACCGATTTTAGAAATGCCAACCAACGTATGCATAACAAAACCTTTATTGTAGATGAAAAAATAACCATCACAGGTGGAAGAAATATTGCAGACGAATATTTTGATTATGACCATGAATATAATTTTAGAGACCGAGATGTATTGTTGCTGGGAAAAGTTGTTGGCCAAGTTGAAAATTCATTTGAACTGTTCTGGAATAACAAACTAAGTGTGGATGTAAAAAATTTAATTGATAGTGATTCTGAAAAGTTTGATTCAAGTATATATCACAAGTTACATCAATATGCCTGTAACCCAATGAACTTTTGGCCACAAGTGAGAGAACGTATTCAAAAACTTCCGGAAGCGTTTAAACAAATCAATCATTCGGGTGAGTTGGTTTGGATGGATAGTGTGTTTTTTGTTTCGGATACGCCGGGTAAAAACAATGGAACCCATGGTTTGCAAGGAGGTGGCATTACAACTGATACGCTTATATATTTAATAAAAAATGCCAAAAAATCGATAGAGATTCAATCACCATATTTAATCACAACCGAGAAAAGTGAATCGATACTTAAAGCAGCTGTTGATAGAGGAGTGCAAGTAAGAATACTCACCAATAGTTTAGCATCTACTGATAATTTAGAAGCATTTAGTGGATACCAAAAAGGGAGAAAGAGACTTTTAAAAACAGGGGTAAAAATATATGAGTTTAGACCTGATGCAGCAGAACGGTATAAAATAATGACAGGAGCTCTTCAAGAAAAAATTAAATATACGCCTATCTTTGGTTTGCATGCTAAAACAATGGTCATAGACGGATATATAACTGTAATAGGCACTTTTAATTTTGACCCAAGAAGTGCAAATTTAAATACGGAGTGTGTGACCATTATATACTCAACTGAAATTGCAGCAGGAGTTTTGAAGGGAATGGAAATGGAATTCAAACCAGAAAATGCTTGGCAAACCACGCTAGATTGGAATCCTGATAGCCATGTTTCTATTAAAAAAAGAATCAAAACATATACAAGAAAATTGGTACCTAAGAATATTTTGTAAGCAGAAAATTATACTAAATTGCTATAGTAATTAATTAAAGTATATATATTTAAGGATAGATAACATATTGGGTATCAAAATTACCATGAGTGATATTTACAGTTTTATTGATTTTCCCATTTTTAGCTGTCAATTCAAACTCACCAGCTATTATTCTTTTGTATTTATTAGTTGAGTCTATATATTTTATATCTACATAGCCGCTCAAAGGTGCGTATTGATTGCCATTAGCATCTATATAAGATGCTGATGTTCTTGGTATTTTAAAATTTATTCTACCTAATTGAAATTTTATATCGTTTAAACCAAAATACACCCCTTCGTTGCTATGTGGAAAAAGGCAAAATCCATATAAATTACTATCTTTTGAAATGTATGAGAAACCCATATCAGAAAGAGATACATTGTCAATTTTATAGGCTTTACCATCTACCATATAAGAGGCACGGTTTAGACCTTTTTGGGTGTAAGGGAATACGGCTTCATGTCTACATGAATTAAACAAACTTATCACAATTATGCATAAAGCAATTATGATGAATTTGAGGTGGTTTTTCATATGACTGATATTCATTTTGAACAAAAAATCAAAACATACATAAAAACATATATATATCTACAAAATTTTAATCACACTTTTTTGAAAAGTAACGGTATCTCCTGTTCTAAGCTTTTTTCTTTTCTGCTTCTCTACAGCATCATTTACCATTACTTTACCTTCATCTATTCTTTGGTTAGCCTCTCCACCTGATTGCACTAAATTCAATAGTTTCAACAAGTTGTTCAAGGCTATATACTCATGCTCATGTAATTCAAATTCTATCATTTATATATTAATATTTTATCAATCTTATTTGGTATAGTTGCTCATTATAACTAAATCTTAATATATATATACCAGCAGCTTGCGAGGTTAAATCTAGGTTGTATATATTTTTATCATTTTGTAATATGTTAACATAAATTTCTCTACCCGCAATATCTGTTATGTTATACATTTTCACCTCTGCACTTTTTGGCATCTCTATATTAAACATACCATTTGATGGGTTAGGATATACATTGATAAAGCTAAAGTCTTCAATAGAATTTACCCCAATAAACCAGGTAATTTTTCTCACCACTGATTTGCCTTTACATCCATTGGCATCAGTCACTTCTACAAAATAATCTCCATTTTGAGTAGGCGAATATACTTGGCTATTTGCACCCGGTATAATAGCGTTATTCAAATACCATTGATATGAATTAAATGATGATGAAGATATCTCTTTAGTTACATTGTTAATGGTAATATTAGGCAACGGAAGAGGTTTCACGCTTATTGTCACTGATGGTGAGTTGGTCAAACAACCATTTAAGTCTTTAATTTGTGCTATATAATTGCCCGCTTGTTTCACGTTTATTGGATTAGCAATAGTATTCATTCCTGAGCCATTTAACAACCATTTTAAAGTACTTATACCTGTGGTATTGCTAGCAGATAAATCTACTGAATCTCCCGCACAAAGTGTAGTACTACCAGATGGAGTGATAAGCGAAGTAGAGCCTGCATTTACAGTTAAATTCACTTTATTAAATGACTCAGATGCACAACCATTGCTGTTAGTTACTTCAGCTGTATATGCTCCATTATTTTTAATAAATATAAACGAATCGTTTGCATTAGATATATAATTTCCATTAAACTTCCATTTATAGCTAAACACTCCTGTATCTAGTGGCGACACACTGATTCTGATACTATCACCTGAACATAATTTAGAGAATTTATTTCCATTTAACAATGGTGGTGTAGGCTTGTCTTTGTATTTAATATCAATAGGTGAAGAGATATTTACGCATCCATTATTATTAGTTATGGTAACGGTATAAGAGCCATTGGCTAAAACCAAAATAGTATTGGTAGTTGCCCCTGCTATTACATTGCCACTTTCTTTCCATATATAACTATATGTTGGTTTGCTAATAGCGGTTATATATACAGTATCAGAGCCACAAGCTTGTGTGTTTCCAGCAAAACTAATATTGGTATTTGGCAACGAATCAATCAAAATATTAGCATTATTCGAAATGGTTTTACATCCATTGTTATTGGTAACTTCTACTTGATATGCACCCGTAGTTTTCACATAAAATATAGAATCAGATGCACCGCTTATCAACGAACTGTTTTTAAACCATCTATAGGTAAGTCCGGCTGTGGCATTGGCTCTTAGTTTCAAGCTATCTCCCATACATTTAATTCCATTGCCTATATATGTAATCGGTGAAGTTGGATTGGTGTTTATAATGATGCTATCCGTATTTGACACACCGCTACAACCAGTAATAGTATCAGTAATTATTAATTGATACTTGCCAGTGGTTTTCACATAAAACATCGAATCTTTTGCACCGCTAATGTTTAAAGCATTTTTAGACCATTGGAATTTAATAGCTGTTGAAGATGAACTAGAACTTAGTTTAATACTGTCTCCTAGACAGGCCGCACCTGTTCCTACATGACTAATAGAAGTAGTTGGTAATGCATTAAATGTGATAGAAACATTATTTGATGTTGAATTACATCCTGTAGAGTTATTTGATATATATACACTAAATGTTCCAGTGTAGTTGGTATAATATATAGAGTCAGTTGCAGCATTGATATCACTGCCATTTAACTTCCATTGATAACTTAAACCTGATAAAGGATTCGAACTTAATTTTAAACTATCGCCTATACATTTATTACTACTTCCTATATAAGTTACATTAGCAGTTGGGTTGGCATTAATTGTAAAGCCGACAATTGCTGAGGTAGTAGCACATCCAGTGGCAGTATCGGTTACGATCACTTTATAGTTTCCAGTTGATTTGGCGTAGTATATAGAATCAGTTGCACCATTAATATTGGTACCATTTAGTACCCACTGATAGGTGAGTCCTGATATTGGATTAGAGCTCATTTTAAGGCTATCTCCAGCACACTTGGCAGGTGAACCTATATAACTTATAGTAACACTTGGTGAATTGTTAAATATAATATTTACACTATTAGAAGTAGCGTTACAAGTTGTTGATGTTTGAGTGATGATTACTTTATATGTTCCAGCAGATTTGGCATAGTATATAGAGTCTGATGCCCCATTGATATTAGAGCCATTTAATACCCATTGATAACTTAATCCAGACGCTGGGTTTGAACTTAATTTCAAACTATCGCCTGTACATTTTTTACCATTTCCTATAAAGCTCACATTTGCTGATGGTGGATTGTTAAAGGTGATATTTACTCCAGCTGATGTATTAGAACAACCAGTGACGGTGTCTGTTATCAATACCTTATAACTTCCACTAATTTTTGCATAGTATATAGAGTCTTTAGCTCCACTTATATTACTTGCATTTATTATCCATTGGTATTTTAAACCAGATGATTGGTTTGAACTTAGTTTTAAACTATCGCCAGCACATTTACTGTTACTTCCCACAAAACTTATGGCAGAAGTTGGCAAAGAGTTAAAGTTGATATTTGAAGTTGATGACGTTGATTTACATCCCGAAGAAATCTGTGTAATAATTACTTGATAACTTCCTGCAGCTTTAGCATAATATATAGAGTCGGTTGCACTGCCTATATTACTACCATTAAACACCCATTGATAAGATAAACCTGTGACAGGGTTAGAGCTTAATTTCAAGCTATCGCCAGCACATTTTTTACCATTGCCTATATAAGAAATATTGGCTGTTGGTGGATTGTTAAATGTGATGTTAACACTTGCAGAAGTAGCAGCACAACCAGAGGCTGAGTCGGTCACTAAAACTTTATATGTACCAGATGTTTTAGCAAAATACAAAGAATCTTTAGCTCCGCTGATATTACCAGCGTTTAGTATCCATTGGTATTTTAAACCTGACGATGGATTAGAACTTAATTTTAAACTATCGCCCACACATTTATTGTTGCTACCCACAAAACCAATAGAGGCAGTTGGTAAAGCATTAAATGAGATATTGACAGTGCTTGAGGTGTTGCCACATCCAGAAGCAGTATCAGTGATGATTACTTTATATGCTCCTGATGTTTTAGCATAGTATATAGAATCTTTGGCACCCGCAATATTGCTGCCGTTTAACACCCATTGATAGATTAAACCTGCGGCATTGTTTGAACTTAATTTCAAACTATCACCCACACACTTGTTGTTACTACCTATATATGAAATATTAGCAGTTGGTAAAGAGTTGAAAGTGATGTTTACTCCAGCAGAAGTAGAAGAACAATTGGTGGCCGAATCAGTTATAATAATTCTATAAGTGCCTGTTGTTTTAGAATAGTATATAGAATCTTTAGCATTGGTAATATTACTACCATTCAATACCCATTGATATTTTAATCCCGAAGTAGGGTTAGAACTTAACTTCAAGCTATCGCCTACACATTTTTTGCCATTTCCAACAAAGCTTATAGAAACAGATTGAGCATTGCCTATGGTAATAGTAGCATTGTTAGAAACAGAGAAACAACCTGTAGTAGTATCGGTAATGGTTACTCTATAAGAACCAGAGTTTTTCGCATAGAATAAAGAATCTTTAGCCCCGCTGATATTGCTACCATTTAAAGCCCATTGGTAAGACAAACCCGAGTTGGTATTAGAACTGAGTTTTAAACTATCGCCAGCACATTTAAATCCATTGCCTATATATGTTATATTAGCAGTAGGATTGCTGTTAATAGTAAAGTTAAGACTGCTAGATGTACTTGCACAACCAGTAGTACTGTCAGTTACAATTACCTTATAAGCACCAGTTGATTTTGCATAGTAAATTGAATCTTTTGCACCTGTGATATTACCGCCATTTAATACCCATTGATATTTTAAACCAGATGCATTATTGGTGCTTAATTTCAAACTGTCACCTGCACATTTTTTTGCATTGCCTATATAAGAAATATTAGCAGTTGGAGAGGTGCTTATAGATATAGATGTGATGCTTGAAAGTGTGGCACAATTTGCTACTGTATCTGTTACATATAATGTATAATTACCCGCATTTTTAGCATAATATATTGAGTCTTTTGCGTTGGTTATATTGGTACCATTATATATCCATTGATATTTGCAACTAGCCACTTTTGTTATACTCAACTTTGAACTATCACCACTACAAATGGCTGACTTGCTCACAGCAAATGTAGCTGATGGAGCAGTTTTAACATTTAATGTAACGGTATCAGTATAAGCTGAACAACTAGATGCATTGCTTATCACACAGTAATAAGTGCCTGCCAATTTTGCATATAATATAGAATCTGTTTTAGAGCTCATCAAAGTATTATTATAATACCATTGATATGCTGTAACATTCTTACTATTTTTTGCTGAGAATTTAGCTGAGTCGTTGCTACATATTGTGGTATTGTTTTTAACTAATGCCGATGGAATTGGCATATTAGCCACTCTCGTCACATTGTTTAAAGTATCATTCAATCTGTTTTGATCGTTTTGCCAATATATGTATGGTCTGAATGTATATGTTCCATAACCTGACATGTCAAACGCATTGGTAATAGTCACATCTATTGAATCGCTAGGATAAAAAGTTTGATTTGTAACTTTGGCCGGACCATAGGTAACAATACCTCCAAGTGGGTCGGTAACTTTAGCATATACAAATGCAGTATCATTAGTTAACACAATTGTATCATTTCCAAGATTGGCAATTTTAACTTTAATAGTTTGATTATATCCTCCTAAACAAGTGGCTGTAACTGGTGCTAACAAACTAGTAACTGCAAAGTCTTTTTTACTAATAAAATAATATTCATCAGCACCCATATCAGGCGGCGTTTGATGTAATTCTAAATCTATGTCTTTTGGTATCATACCTGAAAGATTTTCACCGTTGAGATTAGTAACAGTAATATGTAAATCGGTAGGAGAAGTAAACTTTGGATTTATATTTAATGACCCAATTCCACCACCACCAGAAGCAAATGCAGTATTGAGATTGCTAGAGGCATTAAAGGTTGATCCAAACATGATACCCAAAGTTGGGTTGCCTGCTAATGCCGAATAATAATCGTTATACCCAATAGAATCGTAATAAGTTGTAGAAGTTCCAGCAGCTATTTCAAATGGTATAGCAGAAGTAGCGGTAGCCGGACTTACTACAAATATATTGTTTTTGATTCTGTTTTTTGAGCCATATATACCACTCACATAAAAAGCTCTGTTAGCTCCTGAGGTGTTGGCATCCATATTAAAGGTATTGTGATAAAAATTCCAAGGAGTTAAGTTACTGTTACTATAAAATGCATAACACACATTGGCACCAGTAGCTCTAAATCCGCCTCCAATCATATTGTTGTAAAAGGTGTTTTGTGGAGTAGATGCACCATTTAAAAGTACTGTGCTAAAGTATAAACCATATTGACCGGCATTGATAATTTTATTGTTGTTAAATTCTAGATTATAACCATTTATATTCGAATAACAAGATTGAAAATAGCCACCATAAGAATTTACAGAGCCTAATCTTCTCATCGAAATATTATTGTTTCTAACTTTAAATGGCATGTTGTATATATATAAGCCATAATAATAACTGCTGTCGATAATGTTGTTGTTTATATATATAAATTTAATTGAATTAGTAGTACCTGAAGAAGCAATTCCATAATATCCACCAGAGATATAACAACTATCTACAGATATTTGGTCGTTGATGCCACTAGTAGTTGTGATATTTGTATTGCTTCCATTAATCACCACAGGCACTAAACTACCACTTGCTGACGTTGCACCTGAACCTGCAACTTGAATATTGCAATTAGATATTTTAAAATTCACTGCATCTTTTACGTGTAAAGTCCAACCATAGTTAAAGTCAGTAGACTTAATGGTTAAGTTTTTAATGGTTATAAAACTGCTGTTATCAAAACGAAGCGTATATTGTTTAGTAGAGTTTGCTGTATAAGTTACTATTCTGTTTGATGCATTAATACCATCTATAGTTATAGTATTGGTAGATGAAGTACCTGTGATATTAGTAAATGCAGCTTGTTCATTATACGTGCCTGCAGCTACTGATATATATACTGGAGCATTTACAATACCACAACCAAAAAAGGCAGCGGCTTCATTAAAACTAACAAAATTTGTAACACCTGAACCAGCAGGGTCTATAGTATAATTTCCACCAATAAAAAACGGAAAACTTTGTGTGATTCCATCGTTTAAAGGGTCGTTGTCTGTATTTCCATTTGGAAGTGTAGAATATGCATATATACTTAAACAAGAATTTACAGTTGGGCTAGTGTTAAACAATATCGACATAGTGTCGCAAGTGTTTAATGAAACACCCGTTACAGATTGAGAAACAACAGAACCTCCATTTACCACATAATTTACAGTAAAAGAAGTCACCGTATTTTTACCAAAATTTTTAACTCTCACCCTAATAGGAACTGAGCCAAAAGCAAAACCAATACTTGGTGTTATAAAAGCATCTATACCAATATTGTCTGTTACTAAATTACTATCATATAATTCATCTGCACCAATGTTTGGAGGCATATTTCTAGTTTCGCCATCAAAATCTTTAGTGATACCTAAGGTAGAAGCTCCTCTCATACAGTTAAATCTGTTGTGCAAATTTGTAGCAGATTTAAATTGTGGATTTTCATTTACTGAACCTATTCCACCACCAGATGGGTATGCAGTTGACACATTCGTATTGGTTATATATGTAGTACCAATTTGAACTAAATTTGGTCTTGGGATACTCGAGTAATAATCGTTATGTGTTAACGTATCAACAAATATTGAATTGCCAATTTCTAAAGGTATACCAGTGCCAGATGCAGTTCCTGTTATAGCAAAAATATTGTTCCTGATTTTAATTCTTGTTCCTGATGACATCGCAAATGCCCTTATACCACCAGTAGAATTAGCATCCATGTTAAATGAATTGTGATATATATCCCAAGGGAAGAAAGTAGATGCACTATAAAAAGCATAAGCATTTCCTGTCGTAACAGAAAATCCTCCACCAATCATATTGTTATGAAACTTATTGGCAGGTATAGCAGTTGATGAAGAACTATAAACACCTGAAAAATACACCCCATATGTACCTGCATCAGTTACTATGTTGTTACTAAATTCTAGGTAATTACCATTAGTAGCAGTACAGTTAGCAAAATAGCAACCTGTAGAAGAAGGTAAATTATATCTTCTCATTCTAATGGTATTATTGATCACTTTAAACTGTCCTTGTTGAAAATATATACCATAATAGTAACTGCTGTCTATGGTTGAATTATATATATTAAAATATTTACCAGATGATTGTGAAGCATATACAGCCACACCATAATAACCTCCTGTTATTTTACAACTATCTATAGTGATACTGTCTGTTCTGGTGCTATTGGATGAGAAATTAGTATTGCTACCGTTAATTAATATTGTTGCCAAATTCCCACTTGTTGAGGTAGCTGCTGCACCGTCCATTTTAATTATACAATTTGATACATTACACGCAATAGCATCTTTAAAATGTACTGTCCAACCATAGTTAGTATTTAATGATGAAATGGTCAAGTTTTTTAGGGTTGTATATTTTGTTCCATTTAGTCTAAATGTATAAGGACTTGTTGAAACAGTTGCACTATAAGTTAGAATTCTGGTTGCCGCATTTCCACTGCCACCATTAAAAGTAATGGTATTGGTAGGTGACGCCCCAGCTATATTTAACAAAATTGGCTGTTCGTTATATGTGCCTTGTTTCACATCAAAATATGCTGGGCAAGTAATACCTCCCACGTTAAGTAATGAAGTAGCACTTCCAAAACTCACAAAGTTGGTTAATGATGCTGCCGAACTGTTGTCTATGGTATAATTGCCACAAAGGGCAGCTGCCATAGTAACTGGGGCTAAGGTATCATTCATTATTTGTCCATCTGTAGATCCATTTGGAGAATCAGTATATGCTTTTATACTATACAATGTATTGGCTACAAAAGTTAAAGCATTTGCACCTGAGAACGTTACAGATGTGGTTGCACTAGATGCTAAAGAACCAGTCCAAGCAACAGTAATCGGACTACCACCGTTTACCGAGTAGCTTACATTAGCAGCAGTAACTGTATTATTTCCAAAGTTTTTTAATGTTACTGTTATATCTTTTGAACCAGGAACAAATGGAGGCGTAGGAGCAGTAATGGCAGTAATTCCTATATCGTTAGGCACTGCAGGCATTTCATATGCACCAGCATCGGTAGAAGCACTTCTGTTGGTTCCATCATAATCTTTGCTTACACTTGAAATAATAGGCATATTAAAAGAAGGATCGGCCACGTGTAAGTCAGTATTTGAATAAAATATAGGATTGCCTATCATAGAATTGGTGTTGTATAAACCATAATTAATCAAATTTGCTGGGGTTAGATATGTACCTGTTACATATGCAATGGGTGAAGAAGATGTGGCACCAGCAAAATAATATAAGTTGTAATTAAACGAATCTTTATTAATCACCGCATAGTTGAATCCGTTTGGTAAATAAAACAAATTTGCGGTAGAGTTGGGATTGGTAATAGCCATGATATTATTTCTTACATTCAATAATGTAGAACCAGTAGTACAACAGTTACCGAAATAGATACATGCTCCTTGAGTTCCTGTTGCTGCATTGTCTAAATTGATAGAATTGTGATATACATTCCAAGCATAAGAGGAACTTTGGAAATATATACCTACTGGGTCATTACCTCTGAACCCCCCACCAATCTGATTGTTAAGCATATTTCCTCTATTGGAAGTGAATGCAGATGTAGAAGATAAAAATATACCGTACTGACCCGCATCTGTAATTTTATTACGAGATATTGACCATGTATTTGATGACAAAAATGCACTACAAGAACCTATATATAACCCATAACTTGAGGTTAAATTGGAATTCATATCAATGATGTTTCGGTCTACAATACTTGCATTTAATCCATATAAAAATATTCCATATTGATAAGCATTGTTACAAGTATTTCCAGTAAATACATTGTTACTATCTGCAGAAACATTAATACTATAAACCATTATATTGGTATAACCGCCATTAATGGTATTTGAATCAATATATATATTTGAAAAATAACCTTGAGTTGAATAAGAAGTAGTACTACCACTTAAAACAATTCCCATATAATTAGTACTATTAAAATTTGAAACAGGGGTAGAACCAAAGTCAATTATACAATTTTTAATAGTATCAAACTTACAACCTACATTCCCAACTAACTGAACTGGCCAAGCATTTCCGCTGGTACCTCGTATGGTTAAATTTTTAAAAGATATATAACTAAGGTTATTGATTCTAATGGTAAAAGGCAAAGAACTATTACCTGAAGCTTGCACAATTCTGGTAGCAGCATTTCCTTGGCCACCATCAAAAGTAAGGGTATTTGTAGCTGACAAACCAGCAATATTAGTTAAATCAACTTGGCCAGTATAGGTGCCTGTAGCTACTGAAAAATACACTGGTCCTGAAATTCCACCACATGATGTAATGGCATTTACTGCAGCTGTAAAAGATTGAAAATTTGTAGTGCTAGACGGCAAACTTGCATCGATAGTAAAGTTACCACTTACACCACCTGTACATATACTTTTACCTAAAGTATCATTGTTTTTATTATTATCTGTTGCACCATTTGGACTGTCTGAAAAAACTTTTAAGAAATGCAAGCCAGACGTAACATTTAGTTGTTTGGCTCCACTAAAAACAATTTGTAAGGTATCACAAGGGTTTATACTTGTAGCAAAAGAAGAACTTACTGCAGCATTTGCATCAAATTTATAACTTACATTACCAGAGCTAATGGTGTTATTACCAACATTTTTAATAGTTACAACTACATTTTGTAATCCTGTAGAAATAGAACCCGAAGGAGCTCTGATGGCTATAACAGCTAGATTGTTTGATAAACTTGTATATTCATACGCTCCAATATTAGGAATGGTAGCTCTTGATAATCCATTATAGTCTGTTGTGATGCCAGTTCCGTTCAATCCAAGTATACATCCATCTCCTAAACTTAAATCAGTTGGTTCTGATACAAAATTGACTTGTTGACTTTTAGCACTTCCTGCTGCAGTATTGTTTTGTGTGTTTACATTAGCTTTCCAAGTTGCTAAATTATTATATATTGCTCCATTCCAATAAACCAAATTAGATCCAGTAGTATAATACACATTATAATCAATTGCATTATTTGATAAAGAGTTGGAGCTGCCTGAAACCAAAGTATAAGCGCCATTTACACAATAAAATATATTATTCTGAATATTAAGCGATGAGTTTGAAGATATATATATAGCACCGCAATTTGTGTTTGTTAAAGAAGATTGATTATAACAAGTATTATGATACACATCAATATTATTTCCCGATTGCATATATATAGGGTAAGAATTATACGAACCTGAATTACATATAATCACATTATTATATACTTTTACACGCGTTGCTGCAGAACCACCACCTGAAACTGATCCACCAAAATATATACCATAGCCATTATTAATTCCTGTAATTTTATTACCTGATATTTGAACTGCGTTTCCCGCATTATTTAAATACATGCCATAATAAGTTGATGCAGAAGAAGCATTAAATATATTATTAATCACTTTCAAACTATCAGATTGTGTTGCATATATAGCATAATTATACTGGTTATTAAAAGTGTTTCCACTAAAATATGGGCGTTGAATTCTATTGTTAGGATTTGAATAAAAACCAAATCCACTTGCATTAAAAGTACAACCTATAAAACTATTGAAATTATTAACCGAAGATTGTTCGAATATATGATAGTTTGATGTTGCTTGTGTGCTATTAAAAATACATCCATTAAAGGTATTTCTATCTGAGCCCCCTGCAAGTTCCATATTTCTTGCTCCACCTAAAGTACTAGTTAAAAAACTTATATTATTAAATGTAGTATAATCAACACCTGCCATTTGTAACGTATATATAGTGCTGCTAGAGCCTTGCAAAATACACTGAGAAGCATTTCCTGATGCCGATGAAAATGTAATGGTATTAGTTGATGAATTACCGGAGATGCTAGCTAAACTTATACTTTCATTATAGGTTCCATTTGAAACAGTAAATGTTACAGGACCACTAATGCCTCCGCAGTTTAATTGGTTAGCTGCTGCTGTAAAAGTTTGAAAATTTGTTGAAGATGCGGCTAGAGAAGGATTGATTGTATAAGCACCTGACATTTGAGTACACAAACTCACATTTATTGTATCGTTTGAGGGGAATGAATCACTTGCTAGTGATGTATATACTTTTACATTATTTGAGCCATTTACAATGGATATATTAGTTGTAAATGTTATTGTTGCAGTATCACATTGGTTAAGGGCTGGACTAAAATTAAATGTTTCAGTAACTAAACCTCCACCATTATTAGAATAGCTAACAGATAATGAAGAAATAGTTGAAGAGCCATAGTTTTTGATAACTACTTTTAAAGGTTTAGATCCAGTAGTTATTGGAGAGCTAGGAGAAGATATATACATGACACCAGCATCTTTAGATGGAGATGTAGAACTTTCATCAGCACCTATATCTGGAATTGAAGCTCTTGATTGATTATCAATATCTGTAGTGACTCCCAAGTTAGCTCCATTGTTACAAACTCCAGTGATATGATAATCACTATTGCTAACAAAATTAGGGTTAAAGCTAAATGAATTGACCCCACCACCACTTGGATATGCTGCATTAAAATTAGAAGCATTATATGCTGTACCAACTATTTTTAACAATGAAGTACCAGTAGTATTGTAATATATATTGTTATTTAAATTGCTAACAGTAGTACTACCTTCAATTTGAACAGGTACTAAGTTGTTTGAGGTACTTGAAATTATTGCAAAAATATTATTTCTTAAATCATTTCCGCTATTCACATTTTGCTGGTAAAAACATATAGAACCAGCATTGGTATTGTTTGCAATTACAAATGTATTGTTATAATATTTATATTGTCCTGAGGTAGAATTTACACCATATACTGCTCCTGAACTATAAAAATTACCACCGATAATATTATTATATACCTCACCTAAACTAGCACCATTGCCTCCATTAGCTGTTTGAGTATATATTCCGTAAGTTCCAACATTGTTAATATAGTTTCCTTTAATTTCATGTTGGGTTCCACCTGAACCATTCGCATTTGAATTGATTAGGTTAATACCTGAAGAGTTTGTATTACTCGACCTGTTTTGAATATTATTATTAATAATTTTAACACTTTGACCGCTAGGTGCATATATACTAGACATATATGCATTAGTAAAAGTATTATTTCTAAAATAGTTTATGTTTGATGTGTTACCTGCATAAGTAGCAATACCATAATACCCACTAATAATATTGCAACTGTCTATATAATTATTATGACTACTTCCTGTAGTCCCCATTGATGTTGCACTTCCATTGATGACCACATTAGCAAGTTGCGAGTTGGTGCTACTATATGCTGAGCTAATAAACTCAAGTTTACATGAGCGCACTGTGTTATTATTTGCCGCTAATATATTAACGATCCAACCATAAGTAGGGTCAGAGCCGCTAATATTCATGTTTCTAAAATTTACATACTGACACCCATTAAAACGGAGTGTGTATGGCAATGAAGAGGTGCCAGCAGCAGTCAAAAAAGTACTATTTGTACCTGAACCTACAAAAGTAATTGTATTAGTAGACGATGCTCCATTGATAGGTGGAATTGAAACTTGTTCATAGTAAGTATGACCAGAAACGGTGAAAACAACAGGCCCATTAATACCACCACAAGTTAAAAGATTTAACGCTGCTTTAAACGATTGAAAATTAGTTGAAGAAGCAGCAATAGATGAGTTAATGGTATAATTTCCACTTATAGCACTACAATATGTGTTTTGTGCAGTATCATTTGTTTGGTCAACATCACCTGCTAAAGCTGTATATACTTTTAATATATTTGAACCAGATACTAATGTAATATTATTAGTAAACGTAACTGATGCGGTATCACAAACAGTAAGGGATGGACTAAAATTAAATGTTTCAGAATCAACTGAATTATTATTCAATTTGCAATAAACTTTTATACTTGAAACATTGTTGGTTCCATAGTTTTTAAGCAACACTTTCAATGGTTGAGACCCTAATGATACTGGATAAGAAGGAGAAATAATTTTAGCAACACCAATGTCTGAAGCTGCAATACCAGTAGGTTCATATGCACCCATTGAAGGTGGGTTTGGCCTGGTTGTGCCATCTAAATCTATTGTAATTCCGGCAAGCCCACTTTGTCCTTTTAAACAAGAAGTATTATGGTGAAAATCGTTAGAAGAAGTAAAATTTATATTTCTATTTGATGAATTTAAACCACCGCCTGATGGGTAAGATCCTAAAAAATTTGAGGATGTATACGCAGTCCCTCCAATTGATAATAAAGTACCATTTGAATAATTTGTATAGTAATTATTATAATCTATACTACCTACCGCTCCTGAATTGGGAACATTGATAGCTATATTATTTGCTGAGTTTGTTGGGTTATAAAAAATATTATTTTTAATGGATACATTACTTCCACTACTGTTGCCACCCAAATCTATACCATATGAAGTACCTGAAGTGTAGTCCATATAAAACGTATTGTTATATATACTCCAACCATTAAATGCACAACATGCTGCACCTGCACCTGATATATACGTAGTAGTGCCTCGAGTATTTCCTCCAAAAATATTATTATATATTCTTCCAGTAGCCCCACCATTCCCACCACTATAGGTAGTAGCTATACCATAGCCACTCAAATTGGTAAATTTATTATAGCTAATCTCACTATACAATGAAGCACTAGAAGCAGCAGATGCCCATGACCAAATAGCAAACTGGTTGCTAACACCTGTTCTTAAGGAGAAAGTGTTATATAATATTTTATGACAAAAAGTTCCACTTAACCAAAAATACATTCCTGCATAGTATGCATGATTGAAACTGTCTTTTCTAAATTGTAAAATGGCATTACTTGATCCACTCCCAATATATGTGTATATGTTGTAAAATCCATAGTTTAAAATACAAGTATCAATATTCAAACTGTCAACATTGGTGCTTGAAGTACTCATAGACGTAGTACTTCCATTTACCACTACACAAGCTAAATTACCAGCACTAGAAGATTGGGCTGAGCCAGTAAATTCAATTGTGCAACTAGATATATTACATCTACTGGCATTCATAAAATGTACAATCCAACCATCAGTTGACGTTGAATTGGCTATAGTCATTTTCCTAAAATTTATATACTGACAAGCATTTAATCTAACTGTATGAGGGTTGGCATTGGTACCAGCATAAGTTAAAATAGTATTGGAAGCACCAGCCCCAACAAAATTAATTGTTTTGCTATACGAAACTCCGGTAATACTAGGTATAGTTATTTGCTCAGTATAAGTATTTGCTGATACATTATATATAACTTGGCCTGTTACACCTGCCCCTGTATTGTTACTTGGGCCGCCATCACCTCTAGACAATCCTTGCAAATCATTAATTGCCGCAGTAAACGATAAATAATTACTCGCTGATGCTGCACTTCCTGAATTGATTGTATAATTTCCGCTTATCTGAGCTGTTAAATCAATATGTAAGCTTAAAAATAGGAAAAATAAAAATGCGTATCGAGTAAGTCTTTTTAAAGTTGTAGTATAATTTATTTCCATGTTCGATGGTAATATATGTTAATAAGTTGTATTTTAGTTGAGTATGCAATAATAATCAATTTTTTTTTTATAACCGTCATATTAAGATACTGTATTGTTTTTAAAATATAAAGCATTGTTTTTAAATATTTTAAAATCGTACTTATCAAAATTTATCTCTTCAAAATATTGTTTTGTAAATATTTCAAAAAGATAATATTTAACATTATTCAATAGAATTTTAACTATGTGATTGTTAAATGAAAAATTTCCTTATTTTTGCCAAACATACCTAAATCATTTGAATGAAGAAACTTATACATTTCTTTATATTTTTACTTACTATATCTAACGTTACAAGTCAAGTTACTTCTGCGAAAAAATTTAGCAGTTCAGCTAATGATTTAGTTGAATCTATAGCTTCTGATTCTAATGGGAACTACTATGCTATGGGCACTTTTGCGAATACCATTACATTTGATAGTGCTGGAAATAATATATTATTCTCAACCACTAAAAATGAAGCAACATATATAGCAAAATATGATTGTAATGACAACTACCAATGGGTAACTATTATTGACAATACGACTAGGTCAGCATTAATGGGAGCATTAAAATTCAAAAATGGATTTTTATATGCGGTCACTAATTTTTCTGCCACCACAACAATAACATCCCCAGATGGAAGTAAAAATGTTAAAAATGCTGCAGGTATATATGCTGGTATATTGTTTAAATTCGATACTGATGGTTTGCTTCAATGGTCAAATATAATTCAATCTCCATCTGGTAAAGTAGAGTTGAATGATGTGGAATTTAGCCATCAAAATGATATATATATAGCTGGTGCATATCAAGGCACTGCCACGGTTCTTGGGCAAGGTGGAAGTAGTATTACTTCCTCTGCCTCAAAGGGTTCTATTGATGCTATCTATATAAAATTTAATGCAAACGGTGTTGCACAATGGTTAAATACTGGTGGAGGTGCTGGCGATGATTTTTCGGGATATATAAAGTTTGATTCAAAAGACAATTTATATATATCTCACCAATTTTCAAGCAATGCGGTATTTGGCTCATTTAATGTAAATACACCTGCTCAATGGGGAAGCATATTTAGCAAAGTAAGTACAGTAGACGGCACAATATTATGGTTAAATTATACACCTGCACCTACTTCTGTTGCTGGTGGTATTCAGATAGATAATGCTGATAATATATACTTTATTGGTTCTATGCAAGGTACCAAAAAGTTTAAAAACTTTACCAATACTTACACCAAAAGTATAACTGCCAATGGTGGATACGATATATATATAGCTAAGTATGACATGAATGGCGATATATTATGGATAAAAAATTATGGTGGTCTTGGTGACGAATATTCATGGAGGTCATTAATTAGAAATAATAATATATATTTACATTTTCAATATGATGATGCTTTTAGCATGAACAGTTTTAACTTCCCAAATGCTGGTAGTCAAGATGAAGCTATAGTTTGTTTTGATACCAGTGGAACAATAAAAATGGGAAAAACCATCAACGGTAGTAATGCAAAAAAAGGATACGCCATAGAATATTCAAACACAGGAAGACTTTTTGTCGGAGGCGCTTTTGGAGGCACTATTTCTTCTAATGCTATATCATTAACTTCTTCTGGAGCTGATGATGGATATATTTATATATATGACTCGGTAGCCACATCCAAACTTATTCTAAACAGCATTAACACAGTTTGTAAAAGAAAATCTGTTGTAATACAAACAGGTATGTCAGCTGGTACTTTTAAATGGTCTCCAGGTACTGAGTTTAATGATTCAACAATTGCTTCCCCAACACTTACACCAGCTAAAAGCGGTTATTATGTGTTAAAATATACTACTCTTCAAGGTTGTATATTTTTCGACACGGTTATCATTAATACCACATTTTGCACAATTGCATGTACTGACTGTGATACCAATAAAAGCATCAATAAAAATTTAGTTTTTTGTTTGCCTTTTTCGGGTAATGCAAATGACGAAACGGGCAATGGTTATAATGGCAATATACATAATCTAACCCCTACTAACGATAGATATGGTCTTGCAAATAGTGCATATATATTTAATGGTTCGAGCTCATATATAGATATAGCTAAAGTAGCTCCCGACCTCACTTCGTCATCTTTAAGTTTTTGGGTAAAAAGTGGAAATAACATAACCAACCCTTATGGTGGAATGGTAGTTTGGGATGGAGATAATACATGTGGTTTAGACTATTTTTTAAGTATTAAAGACAGTACTCTTTATTTAGGTGCAAACAAAAATAGCAAACAATTAAATGGTTCTGCAGGAAACGGAATTCAAGCACTACCTAATAGTTTGTCTAAAAATTGGAACCATATTGTTTGGGTATTAGAACCTACTGTATCATATATATATTTAAATGGAATTTTACAAGCTACCATAAACAAAACTGGTTCACTTGTAGGAAACCACGGCACATTTACAATAGGTGCTTTAAACGATGGCGGTGGTGGTGCCTGCGGAGGTCCTAAAAACTTTTATTTTAATGGAATGCTAGATGATATTAGATTATATAGTAAATCTTTGTCTGCTCCAGAGGTTTCATATTTATATGACCCTTTAGACACCATTATTGTTGGTTCTGACATTACTATATGTAAAGGTGACTCAGCTTTATTAGGTGTGCCACCTTTAGGTAACAAATGGAAGTATTATATACTCTCTGGTGATGCAAATAGTTTGATTGGTGTAAACAAAGTGAAGCCTAATATATCTTCAATCTATTTACTAAAAGACACTACAACTAATTGTACCAGATACGATACTATTTATGTTACGGTTAAAACCATTGCGGGCTTAGATGCTGGGATTGATACAACTATATGTAGAGGTGATTCAGTTCAATTAAATGGCAATGGAATTGGAATTGTGAATTGGTTGCCTATAAATAATATTTCAAATTCGAATATATTAAACCCAATTGCTTTTCCTAATTTTACTACAGATTATATTTTAAATATCACTGCAAATGGTTGTACCATTGGAGATACAGTAAGAATAAAAGTGGATACCATACCCGTATTTTCTTTAGGCGGTATTCAAAATATATGTCGTAAAGATAGCATACAACTAACAACTGTTGCAGGTTATAAATATAAATGGTCGCCATTTAAATGGATGAATAATCCAAATATATATAATCCTGTAGTGAAGCCAGATTCTAATATCACTTATTACTTAAAACTAACCTCTGGGGTTTGCACATTAAATGATTCAGTTCAAATAATTGTACAGAATGGTATTCAATCAAACAACGTAAGAAAAACTATATGTGAAAATGACAGCTTTCAACTTAATGCAACTGGAGGTATATCATATACATGGTCAACTTCATATGGTTTAAGTGATTCAACTATTGGCAATCCAAAGGCTTGTCCTTCTATCAATACTAAATATATATGTAAAAAAATATCTGCCACAGGATGTATAGGATATGACACTGTAATTATAAGCATAGATAAAAGTATAATTATACCACAAGCAACCAATGATACCACTATATGTGCAGGTCAACCATTACAATTAACAGCATCAGGTGGGGCAACTTATAGTTGGTCACCAGGTTTGTTATTAAATGATTCGAATATAAACAATCCTATTGCTTCCTTGGAAAAAGATATATCTTTTATAGTTTCTGTAACTGGTTCTAAAGGTTGCACTAAAACAGATACGGTAAATATAACTGTTTTGCCAATTATGGTTTCTGCAGGCCCTGACCCTGTTGCGTGCAATGTTACTGATAGTATTCAGCTTCAAGCTTCAGGTTGTTTAAGTTATATATGGACACCAAACTTATTTCTTTCAAACGATACCATTTCAAATCCGAAACTACAACCGCAACTTTCTAATTCAACATATATAGTAACCGGAAAAGCTGCCAATGGCTGTACCAGAAGTGACACATTAAATGTGTTTTTTAGCATTGTAAAAGCTGATGCCGGACCAGATGCTGATGTCTGTGGTTTAGATAGTGCTTTGCTAAATGCAAGTGGAGGTGTTTCATATAGTTGGTTACCTTCTATAGGTCTAAGCGATCCTTTAATCAATAATCCAAAAGCACATCCTGACTTTAATTCGTATTATTATGTTTTAGTAACCGACTCATTAGGTTGCCAAGGAACAGATTCTGTATATTTAACTTTAAAACCTAAAGCCGATATATATACTATATCGTTTATAGACATGTGTAAAGGAGATTTGCTAACTCTATATGCAAATGGTTCTGGATACTATACTTGGAGCAATGGGAATGTTGATTCAACTACAATAGTATCACCATCAGAAAACACAACATACTATGTGTTTTCGAACCCTCCAGGCTATTGCCAAAGCGATACTGCCACTATTAACATTACTGTGTATCCAAAGCCATCTGCAAGCTTTAATGTAACACCTAAAGAAGGTATAAGACCATTAACTGTTAATTTTAGTAATACCTCAAAAAACGCATTGAAATATGTTTGGCATTATGGCAATGGAGATACTGATATTATAACCTCTCCTCAATATATATACAACAATTGGGGAATATATAATGCAACATTAATTGCAACCAATCAGTTTAATTGCTCTGATTCTTCAACAACAACCATCATTGTAAGAGATTCATTTTTTATGTTTGTTCCAAATTCATTTACGCCTAACAACAATAAGAAAAATGATTTTTTAGCTATAGATTATGACCAAGAAAACGTTATTGAAGGTTATTTAAGGATATATAATAGATGGGGTGAAAAAGTATATGATGGTGATTTAAAAAATTATCAACCTTGGGATGGAACATTTCATGGAAAACAAGTAGCCGAAGATGTATATATTTTGGTTTGGTACTTGACCGATAAAAGCAAAACAGAACACCATGCTACTTCTACGCTTACTATACTTAGATAAAAAATAAAAACTTTTAAAGCTGTTTTTTTTACTCATATTAATATATATATATATGACTAATTCAGAAATAAAATATTGTTTAGACTGTGGTGAAGCCATCAAAGGTCGTTCAGATAAAAAGTTTTGCAACGATCAATGCAGAAACAATTATAACAACAAGCAAAATAGTGATACTTTAGCCTCAGTCAGAGGAATAAATAGTATTTTAAAACGTAATCGAAAAATTCTAGAAGACTTAATTCCTGCCGAAGGCAAAATCAAAATTACTAAAAGTAAATTGATAGAAAAGGGCTACGTGTTAAACTACCTCACACATACATATACAACCCAAAAAGGATCCGTATATCATTTTTGTTATGAGTATGGTATTCTTTATTTAGAAGGGGATTGGCTTATGTTAGTGAAAAGAGAAGAGCCTAAGAATGATGGATAATTTATTATTATTTGCCATTAAACCTCAAATAGTTTTATTTTGCAGCCTTAATTAACAAAAAAATACAACAATGAATTTTGACTTAATAGTTATAGGCAGTGGTCCTGGTGGTTATGTTGCAGCTATCAGAGCTAGCCAACTTGGTTTAAAAACAGCAATTATCGAAAAATCAGAGCTAGGTGGGGTTTGTTTAAATTGGGGTTGTATTCCAACAAAAGCTTTACTTAAATCAGCTCAAGTATATGATTACATAAATCACTCAAAAGAATATGGAATTATAGTTGATAGCTTCAAAGCAGATTTTGATGCCATTATTAAAAGAAGCAGAGATGTAGCAGGAGGAATGAGTAAAGGCGTGAGTTTCTTATTAAAGAAAAATAAAATAGAAGTAATAAAAGGATATGGTAAAGTGGTAGCTTCAGGAAAAGTTGAAGTTACAGCAGATGACCAATCAAAAAAAATATATGATTCTAAAAGTATCATTATAGCAACAGGTGCAAGACCTAGAGAATTACCAAACATAAAAATTGACGGTAAAAAAATAGTAAGTTATATGCAAGCTATGGTTTTACCAGAGCAACCAAAATCTATGGTCGTAGTTGGCTCAGGTGCCATAGGTTGTGAATTTGCTTACTTTTATAACTCATTAGGAACCAAAGTAACTATTGTCGAATATTTGCCACATATATTGCCTTTAGAAGATGAAGAAATTAGTAAAGCTTTAACTAGAAGTTATAAAAAATCTGGAATAAGTATCATGACTGAATCTAGTGTAGAATCAGTAGATACTTCAGGAACTGGATGTAAAGTAAAAGTTAAAACTTTGGTTGGAGAAGAGATTATTGAATGTGATGTGGTATTATCAGCAGTAGGTATAGCAACAAATTTAGAAAATATAGGACTTGAGGCATTAGGAATTAAAACAGAGAAAGGAAAGGTAGTAGTTGATGATTTTTATAAAACAAGCATCGACGGAGTATATGCCATAGGAGATATAGTTAGAGGTCCAGCATTAGCTCACGTTGCCTCACATGAAGGTATTATATGTGTTGAAAAAATTGCAGGTAAAAACCCACATCCAATGAATTATGGAAACATACCTTCATGTACCTATTGTTGGCCAGAAGTAGCTTCTGTAGGACTTACAGAGAAACAAGCTATTGAAGCTGGATATGAAATAAAAGTAGGACGTTTTCCATTTTCAGCATCGGGAAAAGCATCAGCTTCAGGAACAAAAGATGGACTTGTAAAAGTTATTTTTGATGCAAAATATGGCGAATGGTTAGGTTGCCATATGGTAGGTGCAAATGTTACAGAAATGATAGCAGAAGCTGTAGTTGCGAGAGATCTTGAAACTACTGGCCATGAAATATTAAATGCCATTCACCCCCACCCTACTATGAGTGAAGCCATCATGGAAGCTACTGCTGATGCCTATGGTGAGTGCATCCATTTATAAAAATTAAAAAAAACAATAAAAAAAACCTATTCGATTCATACCGAATAGGTTTTTTTATTGCTCATTTTCAACTATCTAAACAAAATCAAAATAAGTTAAGTAAGATAGAAAATTCTTTGGCTATAACTCGTATTTTTGCGATGCTTTAAATAAATATATAATCAACTAAATCATATGTCAGACACTATCGAATTATTAAGTACAGCTTTAACTCAAAAACATATCAGTTTAGGAGCTAAAATGGTTCCGTTTGCAGGTTACAATATGCCTGTTCAATACATTGGACTTCAACAAGAACACATGGCCGTTAGAAACCATGTTGGAATGTTTGATGTAAGTCATATGGGTGAATTTAGACTTAAAGGCCCAAATGCATTAGACCTTATTCAACGTGTAACTAGCAATGATGCTTCAAAATTGATAGACGGCAAAGTGCAATATTCATGTTTGCCAAACGAAGACGGAGGTATAGTTGATGATTTATTGGTTTATCGTTGGAGAGAAGAAGAATATTATTTGGTTGTAAATGCTTCTAATATTCAAAAAGATTGGGATTGGATTAGTAAATTCAACACACAAGGGGTAGAAATGCTAAACATGAGTGATAACATGTCTTTATTAGCCATACAAGGACCTGATGCCACTGCCACTGTTCAAAAATTAACAGATGTAAATTTAAGTGAAATAGAATATTATGCATTTACTATAGGAACAGTAGCAGGTATAAACAATGTGATTATATCTAATACTGGTTATACAGGTGCAGGAGGTTTTGAATTATATGTTATGAATGATGATGCAGAAAAGCTCTGGGATGCTGTAATTGATGCTGGTAAAGCGTTTGAAATTATGCCGTGTGGTTTGGGTTGTAGAGATACATTAAGATTAGAAATGGGTTTTTGCTTATATGGCAATGACATTAATGACACTACTTCTCCAATAGAAGCTGGATTAGGCTGGATAACCAAATTTACTAAAGAGTTTACCAATAGTGCCTATCATAAAAAATTAAAAGAAGAAGGCGTTTCTAAAAAACTAGTAGGGTTTGATATGATTGATAGAGGAATTCCTCGCCAACACTATGAAATCAAAGATGCTTCAGGAAACATTATTGGTGAAGTAACAAGTGGTACACAGTCGCCATCTTTAGGTAAAGCAATAGGTATGGGTTATGTTTCAACGGCATTTTCAAAAGAAGGTTCTGAAATTTACATTCAAATTAGAGATAAATCTTTAAAAGCTGTTGTGGCTAAAATTCCTTTCTTAAAAAAATAAAAAGAATTTCCTATTGGTTTAGTATTATATAAATAGGACAAGTATATATGAATTTATTTAATAATTATATCGCGTTACAAAAAGCCTTAGAACAAGGCACATATACTTGTGTAGACATAGTTAAGCATTATCTTAGCAATATTAACAAACAAAAACATTTAAATGCATTTATTGAAGTTTTTGAAGAAGAAAGCATAGAAAGAGCTAAATTAATAGATGAGAAAATAAAAAATAAAAAAGCTGGGAAACTAGCTGGAATGGTTATCGGAATTAAAGACAATATTGCTTACAAAGGACATAAAGTATCAGCATCATCTAAAATTCTAGATAACTTTGAAAGTATATATTCTGCTACTGTTATAGAAAGGTTATTAGCCGAAGATGCTATAATCATTGGTAGATGCAATTGCGATGAGTTTGCTATGGGGGCTAGTAATGAAACTTCAGTATATGGACCTGTATTAAATGCAGCAAATAACGAATATGTTCCGGGTGGTTCTTCAGGAGGATGTGCAGTGGCAGTTCAAGCCAAGCTTTGTCATGCCGCTATAGGAAGTGATACAGGAGGATCTATAAGACAACCTGCATCATTTTGTGGGGTTGTGGGGTTAAAACCTACCTATGGAAGAATAAGTAGATGGGGATTATTGGCATATGCATCGTCTTTTGATCAAATAGGGCCAATTTCTCAATCTGTAGAAGATGCAGCATTATTGCTTGAAGTGATGGCAGGTGCTGATGAGCATGATGCCACAATATCTACAAAAGCAGTAGAAAAATATTCGGAAATTAACACAGATGTTGCTCCTACAAAAATTGCCTATTTAAAAGAATGCTTTGGTGAAGGTGTTGATCCTGAAGTAAAAGAAGCATTATATACTTGGATGGAAAAACTAAAAAAAGAAGGTCATGAATTTGTAGAAGTGAGTTTTCCTTATTTAGATTATTTAGTACCTACTTATTATGTTCTTACAACTGCTGAAGCAAGTAGCAATCTGAGTAGATTTCAAGGTTTACAACTAGGTCATAGAACTTCAGAAAAAGGAGATTTAGAAGTCTTGTTTAAGAAGTCAAGAACAGAAGGTTTTGGTAAAGAAGTTAAAAGAAGAATAATGCTAGGCACCTTTGTTTTGTCGAGTGATTATTATGATGCTTATTATACAAAAGCACAAAAAGTTCGTAGAATTATTACTGATAAAACAAATGATATATTGAAAGATTTTGAATATATTATAACTCCAACTACTCCTACTACTGCCTTTAAATTTGGAGAAAAGTCTAAAGACCCAGTAGCCATGTATTTGGCTGATATATTTACAGTTCAAGCAAACATCTGTGGACTACCAGCTATATCTATACCGGTAGCAACACATAGCAATGGTTTGTCCATTGGGCTTCAATTAATGAGTAGTGTTTTCAAAGAAAAAGAACTGTTAAATTTCGCTGCTTATTCGCAGTCTAAACATCTGTAGTAAAAATTATCAAGTGAGAGAAACATTAAAAGTGCTTTTTATAAAAAAACATATTATTTTAGTTATATGCTGTATGTTCACCATATTTTCAAAGGGTGATACAGTAATTCAACAAAGATTAGCTTCTCTTAAAAGCAGCATACCTTTAACATACAATGATGCCACACAATATTATATTGATTGGTATATAAACAATCCAGACAGCACAGCAAAAACGCTAACTTTTTGGAAAGTTTATGCTCCAATAATGGATAAAGTACTCAAAGAAAATGGCCAACCAATTGAACTTAAATATTTGGCCTTTGCTTTAAGTAATATGAATAACCAACTGGTTACAAAAGGCTCATCTGGTGTATGGCAAATGATGTTTGATGATGCTAAAACCAAGTATAAGTTAAAAATAAATTCTTTAATTGACGAAAGAAGAGATATAGAGAAATGCACTAAAGCAATTTCAGCATACTTTAAAGATCTTATGCTATTGTATAATGATTGGTATATGTCTATGACAGCTTACAAAGCCACACCAACATCGCTTAACAAATCAATTATTAATTCGGGAATTAATATGAACTATTGGAGTATATATCCATTTTTGTCATATGAAAATAGAGAAATTGTTCCTAGGTTTGTAGCAGCTGCATATATCGTAAATTTTTATAGTTCACACAACATAGCAGTTCAAGATTATGAATATGTATACGAATATGATACAGTAAAAGCTGAACAACAAATGAGTTTTCAAAGTATCTCTTCAGCATTAAACATACCTTTTGCACAATTACAATTTTTAAATCCTGAATATAAAACAGGCGTTATTCCTTATGCAACTAAAAACTATATACTACGTTTGCCCAAAGGACTTTCTTCAAAATATGAAGAAAAAAAATACAGTATATTCTCTTCTTTTGTGCCACCAGCTCCCATCATTACTAAAGAAAATATAAGTGTTAAAAAAGACACGGCACATACTTCATCATCAACAGAGAAATTTGTAAAAGTGTCTTATAAAGTAAAAAGTGGAGAAAGCCTAGTTCTAGTAAGTGATTATTTTGATTGCACCGTAAAAATGACTAAATCGTGGAACAATATTTCAGCTAAAACCTCTTATATAAACCCTGGTAAAATATTGTATTTTATGGTGCCTACCGAGAAAAAAACTTTCTACGAGAGTATAAATTATATGGGTTTAAAACAAAAGAAAAAACTTTCTAAAAGAGATTAAAACCCAAAGCCAATGTTGAAACCAGTATGGATTCCAACACCATTTTTATATCCATCTAATCCTCTATCTACAGATTTATAATCACCTGTAGCTTTTTTAAGTGCCTCTCCAAAATAAAGCTCACCTATAAATAATTTTCCTAATTTAAATTGATATCCAACTATAAAACCAGCCATAGTTGAACTAGCACTTGATTTTGAACCTTTGTATATTTCAAAGTTACTTTTCTTAAATCCTAGAGTAGGGCCTAAGTACCACCCGCTAAATACTTTATAGTCTCTTGATAAATAATATTTATACTGAACTTCAAACCTAAAACCATTGTTGCCATATAAATCAAAATTATTGCTACTAATTCCGCTATACTCAGTATAATAAGCATAACCACCAATAATTTTTACTGATTTGTTTTTGGCTATTTTTTTATCATAACCAATCATCATATAATTTGCCAATGCTCTACCAGGATATATAGAAAACACATGGTTATATTTTGATTTTTCTACTATAGGTTTTTTATAAGCTGAAGAGTATATATTTAAAAAAGAAAAATTAACATGAATAGGCGTTTGACCTTGGCTATCTATATTTATAAAAAGAACAGAAATTAAAAGTATAATAAAATGTTTATACATGATTTATGTTTAAATGTTTCTACAAATGAACGCAGAAAAAATCAAAACTTGATAAATAAAAAAAGGCAGAAAGTAATTTTCTGCCTTTTCTCAAATTTTATATAGTAATTATTTTACAGTGTCCATATAACAAATAAGGTCAACAACTTTGTTGCTATAACCCCACTCGTTATCGTACCATGATACCACTTTAACAAAATTATCATTTAAAGATATACCCGCTTTTGCATCAAAAATAGAGGTACGTGAATCACCAACAAAGTCGTTAGAAACCACTTCATCTTCTGTGTAACCTAAGATACCTTTCATTTCGTTCTCAGAAGCCTTTTTCATAGCCGCTTTAATAGTATCATAACTTGCACCTTTTTCTAACCTGCAAGTTAAATCTACAACAGAAACATCTGGAGTTGGAACACGGAAAGACATACCTGTAAGTTTACCTTTAAGTTCAGGAATTACTAAACCAACAGCTTTTGCAGCACCAGTACTTGAAGGAATAATATTTTGATAAGCACCTCTTCCACCTCTCCAGTCTTTAGCCGAAGGACTATCAACTGTTTTTTGGGTTGCTGTAACAGCATGTACAGTAGTCATTAAACCTTCTAGTATTCCAAAATTATCATTTAATACTTTAGCTATTGGAGCTAAGCAATTGGTCGTACAAGAAGCGTTAGAAACGATATTTAAATCGTTAGTATATTTTTGATTGTTCACACCCATAACAAACGTAGGGGTATCATCTTTAGCTGGTGCACTCATGATTACTTTTTTAGCACCTGCAGTGATATGCTTTTGAGCATCAGCTTGAGTTAGAAACAAACCAGTAGATTCAACTACATACTCAGCACCTACTTCATTCCATTTAAGATTGGCAGGGTCTCTTTCAGCAGTTACTCTGATTACTTTACCATTTACTTTTAAATGCCCATTTTCAACTTCAACCTCACCATTAAATTTTCCATGGGTTGAATCATACTTAAGCATATAGGCCATATAGTCAACTTCAATTAAGTCGTTGATACCTACAATTTCTACATTTGGGTTGTTAATAGCAGCTCTAAAAACTAAGCGGCCAATTCTTCCAAAACCATTAATACCTACTTTCATCTTGTTAATTATTGATTTTTAATTGTTTATAATGTTAAACGCACTGCAAAGTTAGGAGTATAAATAAGTAAAACAAATTAATTTTTGAAATTAAAAAAATGTTCTTACATTTGCAGTCCCAAAAACGAAATGGCCCGTTCGTCTATCGGTTAGGACATCAGGTTTTCATCCTGGTAAGAGGGGTTCGACTCCCCTACGGGCTAC